>JAZLLK010000050.1:0-2279 GCA_045598105.1 Bacteroidales bacterium
ATTTCCTTTTATCCCTTCTTTGTTCATTTCTGCTTGGTTTTTACAATCAGTCCATTCTATATTTCCGTCTTCAGTTTCATACCAATCCATCCCTGTAGGGTCCACGTTCTTCACGGGATTGTTTGCGCAATACGCGTACGGGCTCATCCAGAAGTATTTCTCAAACATCAGATCCCTGCTCGTGAACACCGGCGGGGCGTAGTATCTTGCTTCGTAGTAGTACATCCCGGTCTCTTCGTCTAACTCCTTGGCGTTGAAGGAGTATTTGGGCAGCACGTTATTTCCAAAATTAACATTATACTCTGTTGTAATTTCCCCAAAAGGAGCATACAAAAATCCTTGTGTTATAGTTTGGTTCTGGTCGGTGACAAATGCAGTATTTCCCAAATGGTTAATATGGTAGTAAAAAACATCATTTGGCGTTCCCATGCCTTGCAGGGAAAGGGCATCCGCCATGGCGGGCATGTCTATTTGAGCGGATTCGGAGATTAGGTCTTGTATGTCGTTTCTGAACTGTTCCTCAGCCTGCTGCCTGCGGGATTCAAAACCTTCATTAAAATCAACCGCAATGAAAGTGTTTTTGTCTCCCAAGCGGCTGGCGATACGTTCAGTGCCGTTGTAGTAGTGTTTGGTGTAATTGCCGTTCTGGTTGAAGGTAAGGTAAGCATTCGGGTAGAACATGGCCTGCTTCCATGTGTATGCCAACTGCCGACTGCCCGGCCCTGAACCCGTGTAACTGCCTATACTTGTTTTCATGTTGCAAAGATAATGTTTTTTTTATTATTGTGGTCTGAATTTTGGGGATATTATAGTTAAAAGGGAACATTCTTTTTTTTATTAACCAACACTTTATACAAAAATCTAAAAGAATACCCTACAAAGACCAAGTAAAGCGGAAAGAAAAATAATGCATTACAATGTAGCAAAAATACTTTGTCTATTAGAAAATCATCTCCGAGACTATGGAATAATAAACATAAATCAAAGTTACATTTTGATGTTAAAAAAATAATGTCATCCATAACTTCCCATGCCATATCGTCACCACTATATGTCCAAAGCAATCCTAATGTTAAATATATCCAGGCAAGAATGATAATGCGATATCTTTTGTTGAGAGGGAATACAATGGTTTGTAAAAAAGAATATTGTGCAACAAAAAAAATAGCATCCATAGTCAATTTGCCATTCACATCGTGAGTGTACTCATCTTGAAAATAAAACACGCCAATCAAATGAAAAATTACATTTAACAAACACATATAAAGTGTTAACATACTAAATTGAATGATTTTTTCACGCATAAACAACAGTAATTTATTAATACTTAATAAATTCAAGGCAGTTTCATTCCTCCACTTCTGTGATAATTTGAATATATTGTAGGTGGTGTGGATATGTTAATTTTTAAATCTTTCAGTCCTTTCAACAATCCACGTGCATTGTTATAATGCATATCATATATTGGGTCTTTGTCCGCATTCTTAGGAGATATCAATCTCTCTAAACCTTCCATCCCACCTTCAATTATGTGTGCTAATCCATTAGTTTTAACTATTCCCAAAGAATTATTACCTCCATTTTTAGTAGGATAAAACTTCAATGAATATCCTGTATTATTAATTTCTGGAGATTCAGAAGCTGGGGCTCCGCCAGAATTTTTTCTTCCACCTTCCCATGAACCAATATAATTTTCAGCGTTATTAAGTTTCGATTCTTTGGTAAACAACGGATCATTGCCATCATAAAGCCGAACATCTTTTTCAGCTTGCTCTCTATCAAACCCCAATGCAACCAAACCTTTGATATTTGCTTCTCTTATTGTCGTTGCCTCATTCCAATCTTGCTTATTCCCCGTAATTCTTGTGTAAGTTATTCCTTTTTCGCTAACAAAACTTGCTTTCGTTTGATTTTTAACCCATACATAATCACCTTCACTTGTTTCATAGCCATCCATCCCCGTGGGGTCAACATATTTAAGAGGATTATTGGCACAATACCCGTAAGGACTTGTCCAGAAATACCTCTCGAAATGCGGATCCCTGCTTGTGAACACCGGCGGGTTGTAATATCTTGCTTCGTAGTAGTACATGCCGGTTTCTTCGTCCAGTTCCTTGGCGTTGAAGGCGTATTTGGGGAGCGCGGAGCTGGGCGCGATGCCCTGGTATTCCGAAATGATTTCACCGAAGGGTGCGTAGAGGAAGCCTTGGGTGACAAAGCCGCCGCAGTCGGTGGTGAAAGCGGTGGAACCTAAGTGGTTCACCGAGTTCTTATTTGGG
>JAZLLK010000051.1:0-29240 GCA_045598105.1 Bacteroidales bacterium
ATATATTGAGATGATTCAAGAGAAATTAAACAACCGACCAAGAAAAAAATTAGGATTTTTAACCCCATATGAATATTTTTTTATTACCTTTGCGAAAAATAATTGTTTAACAAAAGTTGCATTTGAGACTTGAATGTGGCATAAAAAAAATGCTTTCTTTGCAAGAAAAAAATACTTATCTATATATGAAAAAAATATATGTAGCATATTTGATTGTTGTAGGACTGCTTGTTGTAGCATGTAAAAAGGAGTCAGAAAAAATGTTTTTTCATGAATGTAATCACAAGCAAATGACTGACAAATATTATATGTATCAAACTATAATTAAAGAGAGTGAAGACGGATATTGTTATTTGTATAGGTTGTGCCAAAATACTACTATTCCTACGCGGGAATGCGATCCTAATGAAACATTGTATTCCCCTATATTAGACCAAAATGGTAATATGATTCAGGTACCTTGTGATGGCGAAGTGTCATCAATAGGAGAGGGCGATACTATCATAAGAGGTAGAGAATCATTTGATGCAATAAGAAATGTTCTACAATTGGAGTACGAAAGGGGATATTTGCTTGTGCCTGTTGATGATTATATAAACTATCATGTTGACACATTAGGCTTTTAAATATGAATTATTGTGTCAAACTTGTTGTAAATATATTTTTTTTGTTTGTGTTCGGCACAGGTGTTTTAACTGCACAAAATACTAATGTTGAAAGTGTGGTTTGCAGTAGGCCTATTCGCGAACGTTTTATCCATGATATTTTAGGCGGGCACCTGCCGGATAGCTGCATAGTATTCCTATGTGCCGAAAAGCGGGTGTGTAAGCATTGTTATAAGCTTACAGCCTTGCATGTGTATAAGCAGGTATTAAGTGTGGCAGGTACATGGCCTGTATATGTGGTAATAAATGATGACAGTACGCACATTGTATTTTCCCGGTATATGCAGGGCAGTAATGTAAAGTATATATATTTCGATACGGATTATGCACGTTATGATATTAATGAGTCGGTACCTGAAATATGGATGGTGGAGCACAATAGTATAAAGCAGTGTGTGTATGTTGATAGAAAAAATGCCCGATATTTAACTGTAATTCCATAGTATGAGATTCGTTTTTTTATTCTTTGTTTTTTCAATATTTATCACAGCCTGTTCGCAGAGGCAGTATATGGCAGGTAAATTAAGTATTCCTTTGCCTTTGGATAGTACAGGTAAAGTTTCGCATTGGTGTACGTATGATAATGGTACTGATTCCCGTGTAGCCGTGTGGTGTGTAAATACCGGTAAGCAATACATAATGCAGGCCGGAGGTAACGAGGCAAAATTGTTATATTGTAATTCTATTGATAGCGTGTTGTTGCCTGTGTTAAAGGATGAAACGGGCACGGCGGTAGCGTGGCTGAGTGCATATGAGGTGATAATACTGAATCAACGTGAGTATTATATATATAATGTAAGTACAGGCAGGTGTGTAAAGCATTATGAGTTTGATCCTCATTCCTGTGTAAGTTTTTCCAATTATATTCCGCATATAAGTGTGGATTACGGCAGAAGGGCAGTGCTGTTTTCTCCTATAATGAGTGACAGGGAGTATAAAGAAAAAAGTGAGGTGCCGGTGTTGGCTTTGTATTATGTGGATAATGATAGTTTTAGTGTGTTGCCTTTGCGTTATCCTAATATTTATCAAAACAGCATCTCGTATATGATATTGCCGTCAGAGCCTTTGTATGTGTGTACGCAGGGCGGGTATGTAACGGCGTATCAAAACACCTCGCTTATGCAAATGTGTAATGCCAAAGGCAAGGTGAGTAGCAGGAATGTGGTAAACGAGCATTACGTTCCGTACGGGCGGGAGCTTGATACCCTGTATTTTGCTACGCCTATACATAAATATAATTATGTGCAACATTTTATGCTTACGCAATATATGCACATGCAGCTGTTATATGATAAAAATAATAAATGTTATTATCGCATATTCATGGGGCAGCAACGGGCCTGTGACAGCACGGGGCTGAAGAATACGCTGCGCAGTAAGCCCATAGGGGTAAGTATAATAGATAAAAATATGAAATGCAGGGGAGATGTGCTTACCTGGGTGCCCTGCTGTACGCAGGCGGCGGTTATTAATGGCAGTATATGCAGTGTGGTACGCAATGCCGATAAAAGCGGGTATAGTTTAGCTATGCTCGCATTGGTTCAAGAGCCAAAAAATGGTAAAAAAATAAGGCCGTAGCAGGGTAAAACTGCAATTAAGGGTGATGTGTTGAACGTATAAGTTACCAATTTGCGGGTATTGTGTGTGAAAAATGCTGTCAAATTTTGGAGATGTAGGTTTGTAAATATTTGATTTGCTGTAGTATGTAAAAAAAAATAAAAAAAAGTATTCAATATGGTTTTTGTATTAAAATTTGTTGTATCTTTGCAACTCGATTTAGCAATGCAAATTGCTTGGTCAATGCCACTGTAGCTCAGTTGGCCAGAGCAGCTGATTTGTAATCAGCGGGTCGGGGGTTCGAATCCCTCTAGTGGCTCCAAGTTCTTTGAATGTTATTCCAGGGGGAATCGCATAGCGGCAATTGCAACAGACTGTAAATCTGTCCTCGGAAGAGTTCGGTGGTTCGAGTCCACCTTCCCCCACGAAAAAGCACAAAGGGCGTCAATGAAAGGGATTTTATTGCGTCTTTTTTGTATGTGAGAAGAGTGCGGAAGTAGCTCATTTGGCAGAGCGAAAGCCTTCCAAGCTTTAGGTGGCGGGTTCGAGCCCCGTCTTCCGCTCCAAAGAAACGCCGTTGTAGCTCAGGGGTAGAGCACTTCCTTGGTAAGGAAGAGGTCATGAGTTCAATTCTCATCAACGGCTCTAATTTTTTTTATGTTTCGCAGAAACGAAAATAACAGAATTATATATAATTAGTATCCTTAAAATTTTAAGAAAATGGCAAAAGAAAAATTCGAACGTTCCAAGGATCACGTAAATATTGGAACTATTGGTCACATTGACCATGGTAAAACAACTTTAACCGCAGCTATTACAAAAGTGTTGGCAGAAGCTGGTTTGTCAGAATTTAGAAGTTTCGATTCTATCGATAACGCTCCTGAAGAAAAAGAACGTGGTATTACCATTAATACTTCACACGTAGAATACCAAACAGCAACCCGTCACTATGCACACGTTGACTGCCCGGGTCACGCTGACTACGTTAAAAACATGGTAACCGGTGCTGCTCAAATGGATGGTGCTATATTGGTTGTTGCTGCAACTGATGGTCCCATGCCTCAAACTCGTGAACACATCCTTTTGGCAAAACAGGTAGGTGTTCCCAGAATGGTTGTATTTATGAACAAATGTGACATGGTGGATGACCCTGAGTTGTTAGACCTTGTTGAAATGGAAATCCGTGACTTATTATCATTCTACGGCTTTGATGGTGACAATACTCCTATCATTCGCGGATCTGCATTGGGTGGCTTGAATGCCGAACCTCAATGGGTAGAAAAAATCATGGAATTAATGAATACAGTAGATGAATACATTCCTCTTCCTGTACGTGCAAAAGATAAAGATTTCTTAATGCCTATAGAAGACGTATTCTCTATTACCGGTCGTGGTACTGTTGCTACCGGTCGTATTGAATCAGGTATTATCAAAATAGGTGATCCTGTTGATATCATTGGTATGGGTGCTGAAAAACTGAAATCAGTAGTTACCGGTGTGGAAATGTTCCGTAAAATATTGGACGAAGGTGAAGCCGGTGATAATGCAGGTTTGTTACTCCGTGGTATAGATAAAGACGAAATCCGTCGTGGTATGGTTATAGCCAAGCCGGGTTCAATTAAACCTCACAAACACTTCAAAGCTGAAGTTTATGTTTTGAAGAAAGAAGAAGGTGGTCGTCACACTCCGTTCCACAATAAATATCGTCCTCAATTCTATTTCCGTACAACTGACGTTACCGGTGAAATTTCATTACCCGAAGGCGTAGAAATGGTTATGCCTGGTGATAACTTGACTATAGACGTTCAATTAATAGCTGAAATAGCATTGAACATGAACTTACGTTTTGCGATCCGTGAAGGTGGTAGAACTGTAGGTGCCGGTCAGGTAACTGAAATATTAGACTAATTTTTAGTTAAGAATAATTTTAATAAGAGACTCTCACATAGGGAGTCTCTTTTTAGGAGCATAGTTTAATGGTAGAATGGGGGTCTCCAAAACCTTTGATGTGAGTTCGATTCTTACTGCTCCTGCAAAATAAGCAATGTTAACATGAAAAAAATAGTAGCATATATTAAAGACGCTTATGACGAATTGGTGCATAAGGTAACCTGGCCGTCATGGGCAGAGCTTCAAAATAGTGCTGTTGTTGTATCTGTAGCATCATTGGTGATAGCGATTGTCGTGTTCATCATGGATGTGTTATTTGGTGTACAGCACATAGCATTCGGTTCATTCATATGGAAAGGCATATTAGGCTTTTTGTATGGAGTACAGTAGTTTATTAAAGGTAATATAAAAAGGAATATATTTACCCTGCTTCCATAGGGGCAACCTTATTGGGGTATATTATTATAAAGAAAGGTAATTATTAATGGAAAGTATGAGCGAAACAAACAATTTACGTTGGTATGTGTTACGGGCCGTTACGCAGCAGGAAAAGAAGATAAAGCTTCATATAGAAAGTGAAGTGGCTGCTTCTAACTTGCAAGCGTTTGTATCGCAAGTGCTTATCCCTATAGAAAAAGTATTTCAAATACGTAACGGCAAAAAGGTTACCAAAGAGAAAAATTTCTATCCGGGATACGTTTTTGTAGAAGCCGATTTATCGCAAGGTGAAGTGAAGCATTTATTGCGACAAACACCCGGCGTTTTAGGTTTTTTAGGAGGCGACAATAATCCTGAACCCTTGCGTGAAAATGAAGTAAAACGTTTGTTAGGCAAGGCTGACGAGTTAAACGAAAACGAAGAGGAAGTAATAGGCTCGTTTATGGTAGGAGAATCAATAGTAGTTACCGATGGACCTTTTAACAGTTTTACCGGTGTGATAGAGGAAATCAATCACGAAAAGAAAAAGCTGAAAGTAACGGTGAAAATTTTTGGCAGAAAAACACCTTTGGAATTGAGTTATTATCAGGTTTCTAAGGAATCTTAAAATTTTTCCGGGTAAGATGGTTAAAAGAATTAGTTAAATCATTTTAAAACAAACAAAACAAATGGCAAAAGAAGTAGCAGGACTCATTAAGTTACAGATTAAGGGCGGCGCTGCCAATCCATCTCCTCCTGTAGGCCCGGCATTGGGTGCTAAAGGTGTGAACATAATGGAATTTTGTAAGCAATTCAATGCTCGTACACAAGATAAGCAGGGAAAAGTTATTCCTGTAATCATCACTGTGTACTCTGACAAGTCTTTTGATTTCATTATTAAGACTCCGCCTGTTGCTGTACAGATAATGGAAGTTTCCAAAGCCAAAAAAGGTTCATCAGAACCTAACCGTACCAAAGTTGCAAATTTAACTTGGGATGAGGTACGTACCATAGCTGAAGAAAAAATGGTAGATATGAATTGTTCTACAGTGGAATCAGCCATGCGTATGGTAGCCGGCACCGCTCGTAGTATGGGTGTTACGGTTAAAGGCGGACAATCTCCATTTGAAAATTAGTCGTTTAAATTCAAAAAAGTAAAAAACAAAATGGCAAAAGTATCAAAGAAACGTGCAGAGGTAGAGGCTAAATATGATTTAAGTCATAGTTATCCTTTAGCCGAAGCTGTTCAAATAGTAAAAGATATTACCTTTACCAAATTTGACGCTTCAGTGGATATTGACGTTCGTTTGGGCGTAGATCCCCGTAAGGCCAACCAAATGGTAAGAGGTATAGTTACATTACCGCACGGAACAGGAAAAGTTGTACGCGTGTTAGCGTTAGTTACTCCTGATAAAGAAGAAGAAGCAAAAGCAGCGGGAGCCGAATATGTTGGTTTGGACGATTATGTTCAACAAATTAAAAACGGTTGGACAGACGTTGATGTTATCATCACTATGCCCAGCGTAATGCCTAAGATAGGTGCTTTGGGTAAAATATTAGGACCTCGCGGTCTTATGCCTAACCCCAAAACCGGTACCGTTACTATGGAAGTAGGTAAAGCTATTCAGGAAGTAAAGGCCGGTAAAATAGATTTCAAAGTTGATAAATTTGGTATAATTCACACAGCAGTGGCAAAAGTTTCGTTCTCAAACGAAGCCATATATGACAATGCTAAAGAAGTGATACAAAACATTATCAAATTGAAACCTTCAGCAGCAAAAGGTACTTACGTTAAGAGCATTTATATCTCCAGTACTATGAGTCCGGGAGTACAAGTAGATGTGAAATCAGTTACATTATAAATTAAAGTTGTAAAATGAGAAAAGAAGATAAAGCGCTTATTATAGAAGAGATAACCAATATTCTCTCTAGTTACAACACAGTTTATGTAGCTGATATTTCGGGTTTAACTGTTGAAAAAAGTAATGCATTGCGTAAATTATGCTACAAAAAAGGCGTAAAAGTGAAGATGGTGAAGAACACCTTCCTGAAAAAAGCAATGGAACAGTGTGAAACCGATTATTCGGAAATGTATCCTGTGTTGCACGGTACTTCAGCTATTATGGTATCAGAAACAGGTAATGCACCTGCCCGTACCATAAAGGATTTCCGTGGCAAAAATTCAATACCTGCAATCAAGGCTGCTTATATAGAGCAATGTGTATATGTAGGTGATCAGGTAGACTTGCTTTGCAGTCTCAAATCAAGGGAAGAACTTATTGGCGACATTGTTGGTTTGTTACAATCTCCGGCACGCAATGTGGTATCCGCATTACAATCCGGTGGTGGCAAATTGGCCGGCATAGTAAAAACTCTTTCCGAAAAATAGTCAGTTAAATAAAGTTTAGAAACAATTAAAAAAAAGAATAAAATGGCAGATTTAAAATCATTTGCAGAACAATTAGTTAACTTAACAGTTAAAGAAGTTAATGAATTAGCTCAAATTTTGAAAGATGAATATGGTATTGAACCCGCAGCAGCAGCAGTTGCAGTAGCAGCAGGTCCCGCAGCAGCAGGCGAAGCCGCTGAAGAAAAAACATCTTTTGACGTTATCTTAAAAGAAGCCGGTGCTCAAAAATTAGCAGTTGTTAAAGCTGTTAAAGAATTAACCGGTCTTGGTTTGAAAGAAGCAAAAGAATTGGTTGATGGTGCTCCTAAAGCTGTAAAAGAAGGCGTATCAAAAGACGAAGCTGAAGGTTTGAAAAAATCTTTGGAAGAAGTAGGTGCTGTTATAGAACTGAAATAATAACACACATTTTTTACGCATAAGACCCCTTTTTTTAATGGGGGTCTTATGTGTGTTTTAATAAACAACGTTCTTAATTTTTTTTATTCGTTAAACATTTTAAAACCCAAAGCCTTGGTTAACAATACAGAACGAATTAGTTTTGGCACCGTGGATACTCCTGCATATCCGGATTTTTTGGATATACAGTTGAATTCTTTTAGGGATTTCTTCCAAGTGGAAACCAATCCCGAGCAAAGATGTAAAGAAGGTCTTCACAGAGTGTTCATGGAGAATTTTCCTATTTCTGATACCCGCAACAGTTTCGTATTGGAATTTATGGATTATTATGTAGATGCACCTCGCTATTCCATAGAAGAGTGTATCGAAAGAGGTTTAACATATAGTGTTCCTCTTAGAGCAAAATTACGTCTATCCTGTACAGACGTAGAGCATGAGGATTTTGAAACTATTATACAGGAAGTATATTTGGGTCTTATCCCTTATATGACTCCTAAAGGCACCTTTGTTATTAATGGTGCCGAGCGTGTAGTGGTTTCTCAATTACACCGTTCCCCCGGTGTGTTCTTCGGAACCTCATATCACACCAATGGTACGCAATTATATTCTGCAAGAATTATACCGTTTAAGGGTTCTTGGATAGAATTTACCACCGATATATCCAATGTGATGTATGCGTACATTGACCGAAAGAAAAAATTACCCGTTACAACATTACTTCGTGCTATCGGTTATGAAACCGATAAAGATATTTTGACTATATTTGATATGGCCAAAGAAGAAAAAGCCACTAAAACCAATTTGAGAAAATTATTGGGTACTAAGTTGGCAGCCAGAGTAATAAAAAACCGTAACGAGGATTTTGTAGACGAAGAAACAGGTGAAGTTGTTACTATTCAACGTACTGAAGTTCTTATAGAAAGAGAAGAAGTACTTGAAGAAAAACACATTGATTTGATAGTTGAAAATGGTATTAAATCTATTTTGGTACATAAAGAAGATGCATCACAAATAGATTATTCCATTATATTTAATACTTTACAAAAAGACCCTGCCAACTCCGAAAAACAGGCTATAGAATATATTTATTTGCAGTTGCGTAGCACTGCTCCTCCTGATGAGGAAACAGCCCGTCAGGCCTTGGATAAATTATTCTTCTCCGAAAAACGTTATGATTTGGGAGAAGTGGGTCGTTATAGAATTAATAAAAAGCTCAATCTTAACATTCCTATGAGTGTAAGAGTGCTTACTAAAGAAGATATTATCTCCATTATTAAGTATTTGATTGAACTTATTAATTCAAAAGCCGAAGTGGATGATATAGATCACTTAAGCAATAGAAGAATCCGTACTGTAGGTGAGCAATTGTCTGCTCAATTTGGTATAGGTTTAATGCGTATGGCTCGTACCATTCGTGACAGAATGAATGTAAGGGACAACGAATTATTTACTCCTATTGAATTAATCAACGCTAAAACATTAACTTCGGTTATTAATTCATTTTTTGGTACCAATCAGTTGTCACAATTTATGGACCAAACCAATCCTTTGGCTGAAGTAACACATAAACGTAGAATTTCAGCTTTGGGTCAGGGTGGTTTGTCAAGAGATAGGGCAGGTTTTGAAGTGCGTGACGTTCACTATACGCACTATGGCCGTTTGTGTACTATAGAAACGCCTGAAGGTCCTAATATCGGTTTGATCTCTTCATTGTGCGTGTATGCTAAAATTAATCATTTGGGCTTTATAGAAACACCGTATCATAAAGTAATAGATGGAAAAGTAGCCGTAAATGAACCTTTAATGTACATAGGTGCAGAAGAGGAAGAAAATATGACCATAGCTCAGGCTACCACCAATTACAATCACGAAACAGGTGAATTCGGTCAGGCCAGAATTAAAGCACGTAGAACTGCCGATTATCCTATAGTAGAGCCTTCCGAACTGGATGCCTTAGACGTAGCACCTAATCAAATTGCCTCTATAGCCGCATCATTGATTCCTTTCCTTGAACATGATGACGCTAACCGTGCTTTGATGGGATCGAACATGATGCGTCAGGCCGTTCCTTTATTGCGACCTGAAGCGCCTATAGTGGGTACCGGTATAGAAGAAAATGTGGCACGTTGTTCCCGTTCACAAATATATGCCGAAGGCGAAGGTAAAATAGATTATGTAGATGCTACGCAAATACGCGTAAAATATGATAGAACAGAGGATGATGATTTGGTAAGTTTTGATGATAATATTAAAACTTATCATTTGATTAAGCATCAGCGTACTAATCAAAGTACATCTATCAATATTCAGCCTATAGTACGTAGAGGACAAAAAGTTACCAAAGGTCAGGTAATGACCGAAGGATATGCAACCCGTAATGGTGAATTGGCTTTGGGTAGAAACCTGAAGGTTGCATTTATGCCTTGGAAAGGGTATAACTTTGAGGATGCTATAGTAATATCGGAAAAAGTGGTGAAAGATGACTTATTCACCTCTATACATATAGATGAATACACCTTGGAGGTAAGAGAAACCAAACGCGGAGCCGAAGAACTTACTAATGATATACCTAATGTGAGTTTAGACGCAACCAAGAATTTGGATGAAAACGGATTGGTATGTGTAGGTACACATATTAAGGAAGGAGACATTCTTATAGGTAAAATTACTCCTAAAGGTGAATCATATCCTACTCCGGAAGAAAAATTATTGAGAGCCATATTCGGTGATAAAGCAGGTGATGTGAAGGATGCTTCCTTAAAGGCACCCCCATCAACTGAAGGTGTGGTTTTGGACAATAAATTGTTCTCCCGTATTATCAAAACCCGCAAGGGTAAAATGAAGGAAAAAGAAACCGTAAAAGATGTGGAGGACCAATTTGACAGAGATGCCGCCGCATTGAAAGATCGATTGGTACAAAAATTGTACAAGATATTGGAAGGCAAACTTTCACATGGTGTAAAAGATAATGCCGGCAATGAGTACATACCTAAAGGTCCCAAGTTTTCTCAAAAAGCTTTGGCTGCTATAGATTATAACAGCGTGGATTTAAGTTGGACTGAAGATGGTAAACGCGGATGGACCACCGATGCTAAAGTGAATTCATTGGTAGAACGTGTGGTACGTAACTATAGCGAAAAATATCGTGAATTGGTTGCCAAAACCACCCGTCAGAAATTTGCCATCACTGTGGGCGACGAACTTCCTTCAGGTATAGTACAAATGGCTAAAGTTTATCTTATAAGCAAGCGTAAATTACGCGTGGGTGATAAAATGGCAGGTCGTCACGGTAACAAAGGCATAGTTGCCAAAATAGTACGTGAGGAAGATATGCCGTTTATGGAAGACGGAACCCCTATGGATATAGTGTTGAACCCTCTGGGTGTGCCTTCACGTATGAACATAGGTCAAATATATGAAACCATATTGGGATGGGCAGGTAAAATTTTAGGATTGAAATTTGCCACTCCTATATTTGATGGTGCTACATTGGACCAGGTAAACGGATACCTCAAGCAGGCTAATTTGCCGGAAAACGGTAGTGTATATTTGTATGATGGTGGTACGGGAGATCGTTTTGAACAACCTATTACTGTCGGTTACATATATATGTTAAAGCTTCACCACATGGTAGACGATAAGATGCACGCACGTTCTATAGGACCGTACTCCTTAATTACGCAACAGCCATTGGGTGGTAAAGCTCAATTTGGTGGTCAGCGTTTTGGTGAAATGGAGGTGTGGGCACTGGAAGCCTTTGGCGCCGCTAATATATTACGTGAAATACTTACCGTAAAATCAGATGACGTGATGGGGCGTGCTAAAACTTACGAAGCTATTGTTAAAGGAGAAGTAGCACCCACACCGGGATTACCGGAATCATTCAATGTATTGGTGAATGAATTACGTAGTTTGTGTTTGGAAGTAACATTTGAATAAAAGCTTCCTCGTTAAAATTATAATTTGAAATTTATTTATACAAAATAAATTATGGCTTTTAGAAAAGATAATAATGTAAGAAAAGATTTTTCGCAAATCACCGTAAGTTTGGCCTCTCCGGATTCCATACGTAAAAGATCGTATGGTGAGGTTACCAAACCGGAAACCATCAACTATCGTACCTATAAGGCGGAACGTGACGGTTTGTTTTGTGAAAGAATTTTCGGTCCCATCAAAGATTGGGAATGCCATTGCGGAAAATACAAACGCATACGTTATAAAGGCGTAATATGCGATCATTGCGGTGTGGAAGTAACCGAACGCAAAGTAAGAAGGGAGCGTATGGGGCATATACAGTTGGTAATACCGGTGGCTCATATATGGTTCTTCAAGTCCCTGCCTAACCGCTTGGGCGCCTACGTGGGACTTCCTTCCAAAGCATTGGATGCCGTAATATATTACGAAAAATTTGTAGTAATACAGGAAGGTGCTGCTGCAGAATTAGATACTCCGGTAAAACGTTTGGATTTATTAGATGAAGAGGCTTATTTTGAAATATTGGAAAAATTGCCTAAAGACAATCAATATTTAGATGATACCGATCCCAATAAGTTTATTGCCAAAATGGGTGCCGAAGCCATACAAGACCTTATTTTAAGCATAGATATAGATAAGGAATCGTATGAATTGCGAGCCAAGGCAAATGAGGAAACTTCACAACAACGTAAGCAGGAAATACTTAAACGTTTGCACGTGTTTGAATCATTCCGTGACAGTCGTAAACGTATGGAAAATCGTCCCGAATGGATGATAGTGCAGGTAATACCTGTAATACCACCTGAATTACGTCCTTTAGTACCTTTGGATGGCGGACGTTTTGCCACTTCTGACCTGAATGAATTATATCGTAGAGTAATTATAAGAAATAATCGTTTGAAACGATTAATGGAAATAAAGGCTCCCGACGTAATTATGCGTAATGAAAAGCGTATGTTGCAGGAGGCAGTGGATTCATTGTTTGACAATTCCAAAAAATCCAGTGCTTTCAAGGCCGAGGCTCGTCCGTTGAAATCTTTATCTGACAGTTTGAAAGGTAAGCAAGGCCGTTTCCGTCAAAATTTGTTGGGTAAACGTGTGGACTATTCAGGTCGTTCGGTTATTGTGGTAGGTCCCGATTTGAATATGAACGAGTGTGGTTTGCCTAAAGATATGGCAGCCGAATTGTTCAAGCCGTTTATTATACGAAAAATGCTGGAACGCGGTATAGTAAAAACCGTGAAGTCGGCTAAAAAAATAGTAGATAGAAAAGATCCCGTGGTATGGGATATATTGGAAAATATATTAAAAGGACATCCTGTATTGCTCAACCGTGCTCCTACCTTGCACCGTTTGGGTATTCAGGCCTTCCAGCCTAAATTGGTGGAAGGCAAGGCCATTCGTTTGCACCCCTTGTGCTGTACCGCTTTCAATGCGGACTTTGATGGTGACCAAATGGCTGTACACGTGCCACTGGGTAATGCCGCTATATTGGAGGCTCAAATGTTGATGCTTGCATCACATAATATATTGAATCCTGCCAATGGTGCTCCTGTAACCGTTCCTTCCCAGGATATGGTGTTGGGTTTGTATTATATTACCAAACCCTTATATTCTACTCCAGAGCAGCCTGTAAAAGGTGAAGGAATGAAGTTCTATTCTGCCGAAGAAGTGGTAATAGCACACAATGAAGGTAAGGTACATACCAATGCTGTTATTCAATGTAGAGTAAACCTTAAGGGTGACGGTAAAATGGAATTAATAGAAACCACCGTAGGTAGAGTATTATTCAATAGGGTAGTACCTCCCGAATATGGCTACATTAATAAATTGTTAACCAAGAAGGCTTTAAGAGATATTATAGGTGATGTATTAAAGAAAACCGATACCGCTAAAACCGCTAAATTCTTGGATGATATAAAGAACATGGGTTACCAAATGGCTTTTAAAGGCGGATTGTCTTTCAATTTGGGTGATGTGATTATACCTGAAGAAAAAGCCGATCTTATAAAAGAAGCCAACGATCAGGTAGAAGAAGTGTCAATGCAGTATTTGGGCGGTTTAATTACCGATACCGAACGTTACAATAAAGTGATAGATATATGGACACATACCAATGCTCACTTGAGTAAAATATTGCTTGACAAATTGTCAAATGACCGTCAGGGATTCAACTCTGTGTTTATGATGTTGGATTCAGGAGCCCGTGGTTCTCAAGAGCAAATTCGTCAGTTGTCGGGTATGCGTGGTTTGATGGCAAAGCCCACCAAAGCAGGTGCAGCCGGAGGCGAAATTATAGAAAACCCCATTTTGTCAAACTTTAAAGAGGGTTTGTCGGTAATGGAATACTTTATTTCTACTCACGGTGCCCGTAAGGGTTTGGCTGATACCGCTTTGAAAACAGCCGATGCCGGTTATTTAACCCGTAGGTTGGTTGACGTAGCTCACGATGTGGTAATAGTAGATGAAGACTGCGGTACTTTACGCGGTTTGCTTGTGTCAGTGTTGAAGAAGAATGACGAAGTGGTAGAATCACTCTACGACAGAATATTAGGTCGTACTTCTTTGCATGATGTGTATAATCCTGCTACCGGAGAACTTATAGTAAAAGCCGGTGAAGAGTTAACCGAAGATATAAGCAAAGCCATAGAAGATGCCGGTATAGAGGAATTGGAAATACGTTCCGTGCTTACCTGTGAATCAAAACATGGCGTATGTGCCAAATGTTACGGTCGTAACTTGGCCACCTCTAAGATGGTTCAAAAAGGTGAGGCCGTGGGTGTAATAGCCGCACAATCTATAGGTGAGCCCGGTACACAGTTGACATTGAGAACATTCCACGTGGGTGGTGTAGCCGGTAATATGAGTGTGCAGGCCGATATTAAGGCTAAAGCAGATGGTAAGTTGGAATTTGACGAGTTACGTTCCATTCCTGTAACCATAACCGATAAGCTTACAGGTGAGGAAAAACAGTGCCAAAGAGTAATAGGTCGTTCGGGTGAAATGAAGATAGTGGATCCTACAGGCCTGGTACTTATGAATACCAACATACCATACGGCTCATTCCTGTATTTTAAAAATGGCGAAAATGTTAATAAGGGTGATGTTGTAGCCGAATGGGAAGCATTCAATGCATTGATTATTTCCGAAGTAACCGGTACTATTCGTTTTAATGATATTATTGATGCCGTTACCTATCGTACCGAAACTGACGAGCAAACCGGTATGACTTCCAAAATTATTATTGAAAGTCGTCAAAAGACCAAGAGCCCGTCTATACGTATAGTAGATAAAGACGAAAATATACTCAAGGAATACGATATACCGGTAGGTGCCCGTTTGGAAATAAATGACGGGGACAGTATAGTAGCCGGTAGCATATTGGTGAAAATACCACGTACCTTTGGTAAAACCGGTGATATTACAGGTGGTCTTCCGCGTGTAACCGAGTTGTTTGAAGCCCGTAACCCGTCCGATCCTGCAGTGGTAGCCGAAATAGACGGTGTGGTATCATTCAGTAAGAAACTGAAACGCGGTAATCGTGAAGTAATTATTACCTCTAAAACAGGTGAGGAAAAGAAATATTTAATATCTACCTCCAAGCAGATATTGGCACAGGAAAACGACTTTGTACGTGCCGGCACTCCTCTTTCGGAAGGTGCTTTAACCCCTGCTGATATTTTGGCCGTAGGCGGTCCTATGAAAGTTCAGGAATATATAGTGAACGAAATTCAGGAAGTATATCGTTTACAAGGTGTAAAAATTAATGATAAACACTTTGAAGTGATAGTGCGTCAAATGATGCGCAAGGTGGAAATAGAAGATCCGGGCGATACCCGTTTCCTTGAAGGTGAGCTTATCAATAAGATAGATTTCCAAGAGGAAAATGACGAAATATGGGATAAAAAAGTAGTAGTGGAAGCCGGTGATTCCGTTAAATATCAAAAAGGTCAAATACTTACTGCCCGAGAGATACGAGACGAAAACTCATTCTTAAAGCGTCAGGATAAACAAATATTGGAAGTACGAGATGCTTCTCCTGCTACCGGTAAACAGGTGCTTCAGGGTATTACCCGTGCATCATTGCAAACCCGTAGTTTCATTTCGGCTGCATCATTCCAAGAGACTACCAAAGTATTAACAGAAGCTGCTGTGAATGCTAAAATAGATAATTTGGATGGCTTGAAAGAAAATGTAATAGTAGGTAAATTAATACCTTGTGGTACCGGCTTGAAGGAATATGAAAATATTCAGGTGGGTTCTAAAGAAGAATACGAAGCATTGCAGGCTTCTAAATCTAATAAATAATAAGTTATGGCAGAAGACAATCAAAACGGACAAAAAATGGACATTGCATTAAGTGATGAAGTAGCAGAAGGTATTTATTCCAATTTGGCTATCATTACTCATTCACATTCGGAATTTATAGTGGATTTTGTATCCCTTATGCCCGGATTACCTAAGGGTAACGTAAAGTCCCGCATTATACTCACTCCTCAGCATGCTAAGCGGTTGCTGGCGGCTTTGGATGAAAATATTAAACGTTTTGAATCGTCGCACGGGCCTATTCCCGATTATGAAGACCCTACAAGGGGTATTCCTATTAACATAGGAAAATCTAAAGGGAATGCTTAGTAATATGAACTATAAGAGTGTCTGTCCCGTAAAGCGACAGATACTCTTTTTTTTATGTACAAAACACTCACGCAGCATATATGGAAATAGTAATCATAGTTTTACTTATTCTTTTTAACGGACTATTAGCCTTATCGGAAGTAGCCCTTATTTCATCCAAGCAGGTGCGGCTGCAAGGCATGGTAAAAGAAAAAAAACGCGGTGCTAAGCAGGCCATGCATTTATTGGAGGATACTGATAAGTATTTATCTACCATACAGGTAGGTATTACGCTTATAGGCATACTCACCGGTGTATATAGTGGTGATACCATAGCTGCCACGTTAAGAGACGTATTGTCGCACAACCCTGCATTGGCTGTGTATGCAGGTGTTATAGCTGATGCTGTAGTTGTAATAGCTATTACGTATTTTACTATAGTATTTGGTGAACTTATACCTAAAAAAGTAGGCATGGCTCATCCGGAAGGTTTCCTTAGAGGCGTAGCCGGGTTCCTTACCTTTTTCTCCAAGTTGTTTGCCCCGTTTGTGTGGTTATTGGTAAAGGGTATAGATGGCGTAATGAAGTTATTCAAAATGCAGGAAGTTCCTGAATCAAAAATAACAGAAGAGGAAATATTGGCCGCTGTAGAAATGGGTGCTAAAGAAGGTGAAGTGCAGGATGTGGAGCATGATATAGTGGAGCGCGTATTTGATTTGGGGGATAGAGATGTGGATTCTGTAATGACACATCGTAGTGATTTACAATGTATAGATGTACATGACAGCAGGGAGACCGTAAAGCAAATGGTATGTGAGGAGCCTCATACCTATTATCCTGTAATAGAAGGTACTATAGATAATTTATTAGGTGTGGTATCACTGAATAATTTGTTGGACTGCCTGTTTAAACCTGAATGGGACCTTGTATCGTATATGGACAAGCCTATATACATGCCTGAAAACAGTAGCTCGTATAAGGCGTTGGAGCAGTTTAAGCATACGCATACTTATTATGCTTTTATTATTGATGAGTTCGGATCGGTGCAGGGTATGGTTACCTTCGCCGATATTATGGAGGCCCTGCTAGGGCGAATGGCAGAGCCGCAGGAAGATGAAGAAACTATTATACAACATAGTGCCGATACTTGGATAGTAGACGGGCAGTATTCGTTTTATGACTTTCTCACCTATTTTGATAAAGAAGATGAATTTCAGGAATATGATTATAATACCTTGAGCGGGCTTATATTGGATATACTGGAGCGTATTCCTGTAGAAGGAGAGGAAATAAAATGGCAAAATTTTACCTTCACTATATCACACATGGATGGAGCACGCATAGATAAGGTTTTGGTAAAAAGAGATGTATCTGTTCCCGAGCAAAGCGAGGAATAGTATAAATACGTAACATGTAAGTGATAATTTCTTTTTTATGTCGCTATAGGCGGCATAAAAGTATTATTTTATCAATTGTTCTAATTGGTGAATGTCCTCTATTTTGCCCATGTCCATCCATAGGCCTTCATTGTGCAGGTATGCCTGCATGGGTTGTGTGGCTGCCAATTGCACATACCAATCGGAAACCGAGAATATATTATCGGTAGGAAAATGTTCAAAAATACGGGGTGATACCACATGTATGCCGCTAAAAGCATAGGGGGTAAGGGTGTTAACGTTGTAATTATCAGTTAGTTGGCATTCTCCGGTTTTAATATTTTGGCGTCCGCACAGCTGAAGGTGTTTATTGAATAAAAAGTAACGGGAGGAGGTTCGCCGGCGTACCGCAAGGGTTACGCTATTATGCCGGTCGGTGTGGTATCTGTACATATCCTGTAAGTTAATATCACTTATAATATCCACATTGTGAATAAAAAAGTCTTTGCCGTCATGAAAGAAATCAGCTGCTTTTTTTAGTCCGCCACCAGTATCTAATAGCTTGTTCCTTTCGTCGGAGAAGTCAATGGAAATGCCAAAGTGGCGGTGTGCCTGTACAAAGTCTATAATTTGTTCTCCGTAATGGTGTATGTTGATGATAATCTCATTTACGCCGGCATCTTTTAATTTAAGAATGCAGCGTTCCAGCAGGGTAATGCCTGCCACTTCTACTAATGCTTTGGGCTTGTTTGCCGTAAGTTCTTTGAGCCGGGTGCCTTTGCCGGCGGCAAATATCATGGCTTTCATGTTGAATTTTTTTTGCAAAGATAGTATTTTTATTCGTGTGTAGTTTGTTGTTATGATGTTTTTTTAGAAAAATTTAATTATAATATACCACAAAATTCAGACCAATAGGATAAGGTGATAATACCCTCAATAATAAAAAGATGACAGAGAGAAGAAAATTTAATGCAAAATAAAATGAAAACCAATCGTAGCGTATTATGTTTGGTTTTGCTACTGATAAGTAGTGTAGCATTATCACAAAAAAAAGATTAGGGCAATGTGTTTGCCGAATTGTACAAGGCGGTATTAAGTATGAACGCAGGTGGTATTATCAGGCGAATAAACAGCTAAAAATATGTAATATATATATTGAGTTCCATCGTGTGGTGGAGCTTTTTTTGTGTTATACGCTCATAATTACTCATGTCGGTCATTTTTTTAGTTAGTATATGCATGGTTACGGTAGCGTTATGTCGGTTATATAAAGGGGGGTGAGTGAGTTTAATTCTTTCATAAGTGTGTCTTTGCCAGTGGAAAAAATAAGGCACTTGTGCAAGGATATAAAGAAAAATGCTAATAAAAATAACTGTCCTAAAAGCTATAAGTATACAATAGCGATGGACATATTTGTTAATATCTATTTTGCCGGAATGTGTAAGTGGTTTATATATAGTGTTATAATTATGCTTTTGGGCTGTTTATAAAAAAATGATAATCGGATAAAAATAATGGTGATAAATATGTGAAAGTAACAAATAAAATTAGTATTTTTGTGAATTGAAAGTATTAATATGGGAAAAAGTCGAAATGCCCTTAAAGAAAGTAGATGTAATTAATTTTAAGTGTAATATGAAAAAATTTTTAATGCTTTTTTGCGGTTTGATATTATCACTGCAATTGGCAAATGCCCAAGCTACAGTAGTGGGCAGTGAAAATTTTGATAGAAACACCATTACGTATAACGTAACGGGTGCGGTAGGTGCCGCTTGGTCGGCTGACACATCGTATTATGTGTCATCGCCTAAGTCCTATGTGGGAAAGGTTCCTTCGTCCTTAGGTGATTCTATTATTCTAACCTCACCTATTTATGATTTTTCGTCATATGAGTTTGTTCACATGACGTTTAATCAAATATGTAAGGTATCGGCTTGCGATATTGCCAGAGTGGAATATCGTTTGGATGCATTAGGTGCTGCCGGTGCATGGAAGCCCATTCCTGTAAATTCATACAGGGGAACGGGTGAGTACACTACCGATGGTTTTAATGCAGACAGCTATTCCGATTGGCAAGGTAGTGACAGTTTGGCGGTTCCCTCCTCCGCATGGTGGAAGCAGGAATCGTTTGACTTAACCAATGAAGTGGGTTTTGACAGGGCTCAGTTCCGTTTTGTATTGAAACGCGGTCAGGTAGTAGGAACCCAATTCTCTTATGGTTGGATTTTAGACGATGTGGTACTTTCCGCATCAGCCTATGAAATTAAATTGCCTACCGTAGAATTTGTATCTCCTTTCTATAGAGATACTGTTTACACCACAGGCCCGTTTGACATTACGGCAAAGGTAAAAAGCAATACCAATGCCCGTATAGTCACCCCTGTGTTACATTTTACTCATACCTATAATGGTATTTCGGTACATGATTCATTGATAATGACTAATATAAGTGGTGACACCATGTGGAGAGCCACTATTCCTCAATACGTATATGGTACCGAAGTATTATACAGCATTACCGGTAAAGATACGGTAGGCAACAGCCTCACCATTAATTCCGGTTACTATATTGAGCGTCCCACAGCCGGCGGATTTACCGGTTATGTGTATGCAGGTGATACCAATACTGCCAGTACAACATCCTATATTCCGTTTTATTTAACATATGACTATGGCTGGTCCAAAATGCTGTATCATGCCAATGAGTTAGGTATGGCAGGCGGTAATATTACCCATATCGCTTATTATCCTGCTACATACACCAGAACCACACCTTTACAGAATCAGACATTGTATTTTAAAGTGGTGACGGATCAAACCATAGCTACAAACAATTATGTAAATCCGGTTACCGATGGAGCCACATTGGTGTGGTCCGGTAGTGTACCTGCACTTACACCGGGTCAATGGTTTGATATTACCTTGTCAACTCCGTTTATATTACCTGCAGGGGCAAACCTGATGGTATATTGGGAAAACAATGATGGTGCTTATGTCGGAAGCGGTACATGGAAATGTACTTCTGTCAGCAATTGTGCCGTGTATAAATATCAGGACGGAAGTTTCCCCAATGTAGCAGGTACGTTGACATCCACTCGTCCCATAGCCCGTTTTGCCATGGTGGGCGGTGCTACCGATAGTAACTCCGTAGCTTTGCACAGCATAACTTCTCCTACTCAATTAACGGTTCAATCCGGTAAAACCAATCCCGTTACGGTGGTAATTAAAAACAAAGGTATGGCCAATTTAACTTCAGCTGCCATAGGCTGGAGCGTAAATGGTGTATTCCAGGGTGACACGGTATGGACAGGTAATCTTCCAGAAGACTTTAATGATACCATTACCATTGGCGGGTATATACCAACCGCAAACGGATATGATTCGCTGAAAGTGTGGGTGAATATGCCTAATAATGTATACGATTCCACCATTTATGATGATACCGCATCTACTATATTGTTCGGTTGTGCAGGCCCTATGAGCGGTGTATATAATGTAGGCCCCGGTACGGCATATCCTACCATGGCCGATGCATTGTATTTGTTAAATACCTGCGGCGCATCAGGTGATGTAACGTTTGCTTTGAGTTCGGGTGTATATACAGGCACATGGGATTTCTCTAATTTTGGAGCGTCTATGGGTAATCATCAGCTTACTATTACATCAGCGGCAGGTGATGCTGACAGTGTGATATTAAGGCCCGCAGCAAGCGGTATCGGTGTAAAATTGAACAACACCTCCAATTTAACTATTAGTTATATAACCATAGATGCCAAAACCAATAGTGCATATGTAGGTGTGGATTTTGCCGGTGGCTGTACCAATGTAAACATAAGTCATAATAATATATATAGTTTGCCCACTACTACCAGTACTTCGTATTATTGTATACGAAAAAATTCAGGTACAGGCGTACTTACTAATTGCCGTATTAATAACAATGTATTAGATGGCGGTTATTATAATATGTATTTGTATGGCGGTAGTACTACCCTGCGTAACGATGTTACCATAGATAGTAATACTTTTAGCAATGCATATTATTATAGTATGTATACATATTATACAAATTTTAAAGTACACGCCAATACACTTACTTCACGTACTGCCAATGCCGCTACCTATTGGTATGGTATATATAGTTATTACGGTAACGGCGAAATAACCTGTAATAAGGTACGTGCTTTAAAATCATTTACTTATACCTATTGTATATATAATTATTATGGTGGTGATACGCTTAACCGCATGCTCATAGCCAATAATGAAATATATGCCAATACTACCAGCGGCTATGGACATTATCTGTATAGTACTTATGCTGATATTATAAATAACTCTTATTATGCTACGGGTACCAGTGCCAAAACATTGTACTTGAGTATGACCACAGCTAATTATTATAATGTAAAGAACAATATATTACATTCGGTAGGAACCAGCAGTTATCCTATTTATATTACCAGTACTACCTATATGAATGCTTTAGACGTGGATTATAATGATTACTATTCTCCGGGTTCGTATGTAGGATATGTAGGCGGTGCCAAAACAACCATAGCTGCTATGGCAGCAGCCATTCCTACAGATATACACTCCGTAAAAGTAGTTCCTCAATATGCAGATGTAACGGTAAGTGCAGCATTGACCGATTTTGCAGGGTTGGATTGCCCCATATTCCCAGCAGTAACAGCCGATATAAATGGTGATGTTCGTTTGTTTAGTGCCAATATGGGTGCTTATGCTAAAGAGGCTTTGGGTACCGATGGTGCTATTACAGACGTAATAGGTTGGTCTGCCGACTCTATAGCCGGTAATCAGCCTGTCTTGTATGCCGTAATAGGCAATGGCGGTTTAAATCCTATTACTTCCATGCAGTTAGGTTGGAGTTTCAATGGTGTAAACCAAACTCCCGTAACTTGGACAGGTAATATGCTTACCGGTGATACTGCTCATGTATTGCTGGGTACCATTACTTACACAAGCGGTTATAATACATTAAATGTATGGGTGAGCGGTGTAAACACCATAAAGGATTCCTGTTCTACCAATGACAGCTTGTTGTTCAATGATTATATATGTGCAGGTTCTATAAGCGGTACTGTTACCGTAGGTCCTACCGGCACATTCTCTTCCATTAATGAAGCTTTAAGTACTATGAACTTATGC
Organism: Bacteroidales bacterium; assembly: GCA_045598105.1. Taxonomy (GTDB): domain Bacteria; phylum Bacteroidota; class Bacteroidia; order Bacteroidales; family WCHB1-69; genus UBA1205. Next base: position 22,470 of record JAZLLK010000051.1, read on the forward strand.
GGAGTTTCAGGTACAGTTCACGTAGCTATTCAACCCGGTACTTATGTTGAATGTTTGGATTTAACAGCTCCGCTTAAGGGTATGACTTCATCAGATTACTTAATATTTGAGTCTACTACAGGTAATTATGCTGATGTAGTAATACAAACTTCAGGCGATGCCAAAACAGACCGGGGTGTTATTAACTTAGGTATGGATAATGTTGCCTTCCGAGGTATTACCCTATTGTCACAAACTGTTAATGGTTCTGCTTATACTTACGCTAAGTGTGTAAACCTTGTAGGTAACAGTAACAATGTGGAATTTGACCATTGTCACATATACAATATATACAGTTTCAGTAGCGTAGTTACAGCTCCTACCCAATTTACCGCTTTCTACAATAACGGTTATATTATGAATAACCTGAAATTTACCAACAATAAAGTATGGGGTAGTGCAGCAGGTTTCTACATGATAGGTAATGGTAGCTCCAATGTACGTTTTGACAGCAATACCATCCAATATTGTGATATGTACAATGTATATGTAAATGGAGTGTCGTTCTCTAGTTTCAAATATAATACGGCTTCCCAAAGAACTGCTTCATATTTGGTTCCTACAGCATTTGTGCCATACTATTTTGAAAGTGTGAATGGTAATATAGAATGTAATAAGGCTGATGCAGCTCATGGTAAGCATGGTATTTATTTAAGTAACTTTAATGCTTCAGGTAGTGGTAGAGTAGTAAATAATGAAATACGTGCTACCGGTGGTAACGGTATTACCGTAAGTGATGGTGTACACGCACAAATCATGCACAATTCTATTCGTGTAGATGGTGATACCTTATCTTCTGGTATTTTGGTAACAGCCTCTTCTACCAGTGGAAGTATTGAACGAAACAATATAGTACTTAAAACTTCTACCAATGATTATCCTATATGTATAACCAATGCAGGTGCCGTAAACGGACTTACCATAGATTATAACAACTATTATAGTAAAACCGGTGCATGTGTGGGTTATATAGGTACAGCCAAAACTTCATTATCGGCATTGCAGGCCGCTACCGGTCAGGATGTTCATTCCGTAATAGCCATGCCTTCATATCTGAATGAAAATACCGGTTTGGAACTTATGGACAGCATTAATATGTCATGTCCTGTATCTGCATTGGTTCCTATAGATATTAAAGGGAATACACGTGATGCTATTACCTGTATAGGAGCATATCAGGTGATGCAGGTGGCTGTAGATATGACTTTGGCAACTATAGTATCTCCTACTACCTTGGTTACAACCGGAGATAGTGTTGAGGTAAAAGTAAAATTATATAATTCGGGTTCTTCTACCTTGACCATCGCTACCATTTATTGGGAACTCAATGAGGTACTTCAGGCTCCTTATCAATGGACAGGTTCATTGAGCCCTAGAGCTACCAGTAACGAAATACTCATAGGTTCATTCATAGCTCCTAAGGCTATTAGCAATATTAAGATATATGTATCAAATCCTAACAATGTAGCCGATCAAAACAATGAAAACGATACATTGTCAAAGAATATATACGGATGTGAACCTATGATGAAGGGCACTTATGTAGTAGGTACATCACCTACAGCTGATTATCCTTCTTTAAATGCAGCCATTCAGGCTATGCAGTTATGCGGAATAGATTCCGCCGTACGTATAGAAATAGCTCAGGATACAGTGGAACAATTTTCGTTCACCGCTGCCGTACCGGGCGCAAGCTCTACCAATACTATATATATTACCAACCAATCGGGTAATCCTTTGGATGTAATATATAGAGAAGCTTATATAGGTGATATAGCACACGTAACCTTCAACAGCATGGGCTTTGATGCCACAGGCAACTATCGTTTGATAGACGTAATAGCTCCTTGTGAAGATATAGAATTCAGTGATTGCTTTATGGTAGCCGATACTGCCGATGTTACCACCGGTGTAGCGGCCGTATCAGCTATAAGTGTACAAAACGGTAATGGCCCTGTAAAGGATTTTAGAGTATTGAGAAATCATATTGAAGGCGGTACCTACAGCCTGTATTTCTACGGCTCGGCTACCGATAGTAATGAAGTCCTCATTAAGGATAATGAAATGAAAGATTTCTATTCTTATGGTATTTACAATTACTATACTCATGCCGATATTATCAATAATACTATTACCAAAAACCCGTATCGTCTCACCAATACTACCGTATACCTGCTGTATGGATATTATTCCAATATACGTACGGAAAATAATAGACTGAGTGTTGCCGGAACAGATTATTCTTTATATCCTATGTATATGTATTATACATCAATATATGTAAAGGGTAATACTGTTAAATCTAATGTACGCGGTTTAACATCGTATTATGGTTTGTATTCATATTATGCTCCGTATTCGTATATTTATGGCAACCGTTTTTATATGTCCGACACTGCAAGTTCTACCATGTATGGTATATATAGTTATTATTGTACCGGTAATATATTAATAGCCAATAACGAGCTTAAGTTGAATACCACATCCACATCATATTATGGTATATATGCTTATGCTTACAATACATCTTCTATATATGATATACATCATAATTCTATAAGAATGTATAATGGCAGTTCTGGTATATATGCTTATCTGTATGGCAGTGCAGCCAAATTCAGCATTAGAAACAATAATATAGAAATGGTGGGTAATAGCAGTGCCTATCCTATATATTTGAATCAGTCTGCTACCACCTATTTTGGTACAGGCATAGCTCAGTATGATATAGATTATAATAATATGGTAGCTCCTACCTACGTGGGATATGCCGGTACAGCCAAATCTACTATGACAGCATGGCAAACTACGGTGATGACCGACCTTCATTCCGTATCAGTAGCTCCTGTATATACATCAGCTAATTTGGATTCATTAAAAGTAAGCAATGATACAGCTTATGTATGTCCTGCTGTAGGTTGTGTTAATTCCGATGTTGTAGGTTTGCCTCGTTATGGTAATACATTAATGGGTGCTTATGGCAGTGATCCTACTGCATTGGATGGCGCTTTAGCTACATTTGTAGATATACCTGCTAATGCTTCCAACGGTCAGGTAATTACCCCCAGAGTGGTACTTACCAATGCCGGTACTACCAATATTACCTCTGCCGTAGTTAATTGGGCACACAATGGTGTAACCCAAACTCCTATCATCTACATCGGTAATTTGAGTTTGCTGGATAATGATACCTTAATATGTAATACTGTTACCTTAACATCGGGTGATAATGATTTCAAGGCTTGGTTGTGTGACGTAAACAATGTTCAGGATTCGGTTCCTCAAAACGATACCATTACTTCTGAATTGTTTGTGTGTGACTCTTTGTTACATGGAACCTACACCATAGGTGCTACCGGTGACTTTGCAACCTTAGACGATGTAAACAATATACTCACCAAGTGTGGTATAGATGGTAATGTTACCTTCTTATTTGAATCGGGTATTCACGCAGGTAATTTAACGTTGAATAACGCTATACCCGGTGCCGGAACCTATTCAATGCACTTTACTAAAGCCAATATGAGTGGCGATCCTGCTATTATAAAGCCTTCTATGGGATCGGCTGTTGTATTGGGTAAAAATAGTAATATCAGTTTTGACAGCTTAACCATGGATGCTACCTCTGCAGATATAGGTGTAGAAATTGTTTCGCAATGTGATCATATAACCATTACCAATTGTAATATATTAGCTGTACCTAATTCCACCACATCTACCAAATATGCTATTAAGAAATCAAGCGGTACAGGTGTGTTGACCGATTTTGTGTTGCGTAATAGTTATATAAGTGGCGGTTATTATGGTATATATTTGTATGCAGGTAGTAGTACTACTGCTTTTGGTGATTTGTATATAGATAGTAATATTGTAACCAATCAGTATTATTATGGTAATTATTACTATTATACTAATTTATCATTTAATTATAATACAGTAAGTACCTCTGCCTCATCATCCACTTCATGGTATGGTGTATATATGTATTATACTAATACCCGCATGTCATGCAATAAGATACTCTCTCTTAATAGAACATTGAGTACAGGTTACGGTATTTACAATTATTATAATAATGTATATTGCTCTAAAGGTGATGCTTACATGATTAATAATGAGCTGAACCTGAAGTCTACAAGCACCAATAATGGTATATATATTTACTATGGCAATAACCTATATATCCTTCACAATTCCATTTATTGTCAGGCTACAGGTGGCGCCAGAGGTATATATTGCGGTCAAAGTACATCGTATACCAATATGGTAATAAAGAACAATAATATTGTAGTGGGCGGTTCCAGTACAACGGGTTATCCTATATATATTGCCTCCGCTACTTATGCTGTAGCACCTTATACCATAATAGATTATAACAATTATTATCACTCTGTAAACGTGGGATATGCAGGTAGTGCCAAAACTACTTTAGTGAACTGGAGAACCGTAACACAACAGGATGTCAATTCTGTAAAGGTAAATCCTTCATTTGATGATCCTACCGTGAATTTGGCATTAGACGATGCTACCGGTTTACTTTGTTATCGTGACAGTAGAGTTCCTAATGACATAGACGGTATGAAACGTGAATATGTAACGCCTATGGGTGCTTACACTATGCACTTGTTCACCGGTACTGACCTTGCATTAACCGAAATAGTAGAACCTACCAACTCAACCAGTTTATGTGCTCCTAATTATGTATCGGTAAAATATGCAGTTAGCAATGCCGGCGGCATGGCAGTGGATTTTACCAAAACTCCGCTCCGCTTAACCGTACGAATTGATGGTGCTGATACAGCAACCATAGATACTCTTATTACCACCGGTATGTTAGATGTATTTGGAATAGATACATTTGAAGTAACCGATATGCTGAATGTGGGCTTTGCCGGTAATTATTTTATCACAGCGTACTTAAGTACTGCTAACGATAGTATTCACGATAATGATACCTTAACAGGTATGTATTATACCAATAAGGTTATGTTGCCTTATGAAGAAACTTTCAATAACAGTGCTTTCCCGGGTTGGACTAACGAGGCCTTGGCCGGTAGCAAAACTTGGGATATAACCAGCTTATATGGTGGATATATATTCGGTAACTATGGTACAGGTAAATTAACATTTGAAGGTACTTTGGGTTCTGTAGCCCGCTTGAGTACTTCACAAATAGAATTGAATCGTACCGCTCAGCCTACCTTGGAATTCTGGTATGCTCATGATACGGCAGCACCTACTTTCAATGACCAGTTAGACGTTAAAATTACATTTGACGGTGGTAATTCACACGTTATATTAATGAATTTGAAACGTTACGATCCGAACATATCGGCACCTACTTGGGTGAAATACTCTATAGACTTGTCTCCTTATATTGATTCGGCTTGTGCTATATTGGCATTTGAAGCCCAAAGCTATGGCGGACCTGCACAGTATATAGATAGAGTGTTAATCAGTTCTAATTCTAATGTGGCATTAACCGATGTAATACCTGTAGGCGTATCCGCTTGCGGATTGAACGGTAAAACATTAGGCGTGGAATTGACCAATATGACAGGTCAGGCTATAGACTTTTCTTCTAACCGTACTTCTGTAGTAGTGGAATTAAGCGGTGCTACCAGCCAAACTCTTACTTATAACCTCTTAAGCGGTAATATAGGCGGATTGGAAGTAGATACTATAGCTGTAACCAATACCTTCGACTTTGTACCGGGTACTTACAATGTAAAAGCATACTTATCACCTGCCATAGATAACACCTTGGACGATGATACCGTATATACTACATTTGTAGTGAACCCCAGTCTTAAGGTAGAAGCCCAACAGGTAACCGGCGGTAATGATGCTACCAATTGTATTGCCATAGGCAGCAAAATTAATCAGGTGGTAACCATTACCAATGACGGTAACATGGATATGGAAGATTTGAACCTCACCATGAATGTATATGATATTAATGGTGTATTAGTAAATACATACAATGATACCATAAGTGGTGCATTCAATCAACAGGCTTCTGTAGTGAAGACATTTGCCGATGCTTATACTGTACCTGCCGATGAAATGTACACGGTAGAAGTAATAGCCGCACCTGCTTGTAATCCTGCATTAACCTTCACCTCCATTATTACCGAATGTGTTGACCAAAGTGATATAGAAGTTACTTCTATAGTACATCCTACCGATGGTGTAGCACAAGGTTCTTCCACTAAGGTAACCGTAAGAGTAACCAACAATCATCCTAATGAAGATGCCCAAGGCGTAGTGCTTCACGCAATAGTGTCTAACGCAGACGGCAGTGAAATAGCCAACTGGACCGAAACCATGAACGACATTAACGCCGGCGAATACATAGACTATGAATTCCCGCAATCGTTCACCGTACCCGTCGCTGACAATTTCACCATCACCGCCTTTGTTAACAATGTGGATACCAAAATAGAAAATGATACCCTCACCGCTACCATTGCTACCAATGTAGCCGTTAACGAAGCCGATGCCAATGGCATAAGCTTAAGCCAAAACGTACCTAACCCCGCTAACAGCCAGGCCGCGGTAAGCTACAGCATACCCGAAGACGGTAGCGTAGTATTTACCATACTCACTGTTACAGGTCAGGTATTACATACCCAAACAGTTGAAGCCCTTGCAGGCAAAAACAGTATTGAATTCAATACCGAAAACCTTGCTGCCGGCGTTTATTTCTATACCATGGACTTCCAAGGCCAA
>JAZLLK010000052.1:0-63261 GCA_045598105.1 Bacteroidales bacterium
TATATTGAGATGATTCAAGAGAAATTAAACAACCGACCAAGAAAAAAATTAGGATTTTTAACCCCATATGAATATTTTTTTATTACCTTTGCAAAAAATAATTGTTTAACAAAAGTTGCATTTGAGACTTGAATGTGGCTAATGTTTAAATTCATTATCCATCAGGTAATTAATCAAAATACGAATATCTTGTTTTATTTCATCGGTAAAAATCTGTTTTGATAAAGATTCTTCAATGTTAAATCCATGATTTTTAATCCATGGGCAAATATATTCCAAATGATTTCGGGCTTCTAAAACATTCTTTCCACATGCACGACCTAATAATTGACAATTTTTAACATATTCATCATCTTTTGGAGGATATGTATAACCTTCATGTGTGTAAAATAGATACTCGTTCATGATTTTACCAATTTAATGTGTTAATCTGTTTTAAATTTTCATACATTCCAACAACTCTTTGATAATCCAAAAATCGAACCCTTTTTTCTATTGATTGAAACATTGAAACTTGTAATTTGTCTTCAAATTCTTTTTTACGATGTTGGTCTGCAACAATATAAAAACTAGCATAAAAATCTTGTAATTCGTAGAATTTCGCAAGAGAATTCTTTATATCTGTTGTGTGTTCAACCTCATAAAAATCAGAAGGCATCTTACGTTCATTGAACCAAATGACATCAACTGTCTTGGCTTTTTTCAACAATTTATCATAAGTGAATTTAGGGATATCTGTTGTATTTGTGATTTCACTTAATGGTTGCCCCATGAATTTGCGATTTTTGTCTTGAGCAGGAATGTATGTGATTTTGTTTTGATATTTACCAATCTCAATAAGCAATCCTTGGTAATAACCATGTGAGAACATCTCCTCGCTTTTCTTATCACCAACCTTCAGCTCAAATTTTCCAAGAACCTCATTACGCATTTCTTCGAGAGCCCACAAACCTGGTTGTATTTTAAATATTTCTTTGGTTTGCTGAACAATTCGTCTGACAGATGCTTCGGGAGTTTTTGTCCTCCATGTCGAAAAATCAACAATTTCATTAAGTCTGCGCAAGGTCGCATATCCGCCCTCTTTTCGCATTGCCTCAATAACTTGAGTTGTTTGACTTGTTCTATTCATTTTGTTAGAAATTACTTTTAAGAACTCTTAATACTTGTAATGTTGGTCGATTGCAACATAATTGTGTACATTTTTACATCCAACCTGTTTCACTTTGTTACAAAAATGCATCAATCTGATTTGAGCATCATCGTTAAAATCATCTTTTGAATAACTTGTAAAACTCGAAGTTACACTCAACGGACGATATGGAGGATCGAAATAGAAAAAATTTGTTACACCTATTTTTTCTATTGTCTTTTCAAAATCACCCGTCATTATCGTTACCTTTTGTAACAATTCACTATCTGCATAAATTGTAGTTGGGTCACAAATAGTCGGCCTTTCATATTTACCAAAAGGAACATTAAACAAACCCGATTTGTTTACCCTATATAATCCATTAAAACACGTACGATTCAGAAAGAAGAAAATTGTTGTGTTTTCTACATCATCAAGACTTTTAGTGTTAAATCTATCACGCATTTGTAAAAAGAAATCCCTACGAGATTCTTCATTTTTCATCGCGTAATATTCTTTCTGAATTTCGCTTAAAGAAGATACCAATGCAGACGGATTTTCCTTGACAACTTTGTAGCACGTTGTCAAATCTGAATTAATATCGTTTATCACAGCTGATGTGATATTGGAATGCGTCTGTAACATATAGAAGAGCATAGCTCCTCCCCCCACAAAAGGCTCAACGTAAGTAACGTTTTCCCATCTATCAAAGTCAGCCGGAAGCAATGCTTCAAGTTGTTCAATAAGCTGGCTTTTACCGCCAACCCACTTGACGAATGGTTTTGCTTTTGACATATTTTTATTTCTATTTATATAAATACAACGCAAATATACAATATTTTTCAAACATATAGCTACCTACAACATCATTTTTTATTGGAAAAATAATGTCGTTTTTACTTATTCACCACCACTTCGGGTGTGGTAACAGTATTACTATGGTGGCCTGCCCGATCGGTAATATAACAGGTAAACCTGATGGTATCATATTCGGAGTAATAGTTATTAATATTTAATATATGTTCTATGTTGCCATCTATGGCTTCATTACAGTTATCACACGACAAAAACCGTGGCAAACGCACATTAAAATTATTCTTCAGTTCTTCCGGGGCCACCCACACATCATTTTGCTTTTCGTAATAGGTGATAAAAAAGTTATAATAATCGGCACTGCCGGTATCGGTACACTCGGTACTATTGTACCCCACATCACCATCACCATCGGTATAATGCACGGTGAGCACCGCTTCGTTGTCTATACCGGTGCCATTGTCTATTTTTACCAGACTTACATATTCCAATGAGGGCTCTACCGGATATTGCTTACGTGGCCTGCATGAGCACAACATGCACACCAATATTATCCATACTGCTATATATTTTCTACTTATCATAAGCATTCCACCCCTGAGCCTTCAGTTCTATGAGTTTATCATCTTTGGTTATGAGCGAACAACCATCATTTTCATGGGTAATATAGCCTATTACCGATATTTCATAGTCATCTTTTACCTTATCATAATCCGCTTGTGCTATGGTAAAGAGCAACTCATAATCTTCGCCACCGTTGAGGGCCGCTATAGAAGGTGTAATACTCATATCCATAGCGGTATCATAGGTCTTATTATCTATAGGTATTTTGTCCTCATATATACGACAGCCCACATGTGACTGATGACATATATGCAATATATCGGAAGAAAGACCGTCAGATATATCTATCATAGAGGTGGGTACTATACCCTTATCGGCCAGCAGATTTATAATATCTAATCGAGGTTCGGGCTTGAGCTGACGCTCTAAAATATAGTCAAACCCGTCTAATTCAGGCTGTGCGGAAGGATTTTCCAAAAACACTTTCTTTTCCCGTTCCAGTACCAATAATCCCATATAGGCTCCGCCCAAATCACCGGTAACACATATAAGTTCGTGTTCCTTAGCGGTGCTACGCTTCACCACCTTGGCTTTATCGGCATAACCCACTACCGTTACCGATATTACCATGCCTGCAGGACATGATGCGGTGTCACCGCCTACCATATCTACCCCATAGCGACTGCAGCACAATTTCATTCCGTCATATAATTCATCTAATGCTTCCACACTATAACGTGACGACACAGCTATGCTTACCAGTACCTGCTCCGGCTTGCCGTTCATGGCGGCTATATCCGATAAATTAGTTGCTATAGCCTTATATCCCAAATGCTTAAGTGGCGTATAATGGATATCAAAATGCACCCCTTCTACCAACATATCGGTAGATACCAATTGTACCCTGCCACCGGCATCCAATATGGCAGCATCATCACCTATGCCTGCAATGGTAGAACTGTTTTTTACTTCTATATCATGGGTGAGCCTATGTATAAGCCCAAATTCGCCTATGCTTTTTAAATCGGTAAGTGATTTGTTTTCTAATATATCGTTCATACTTTTTTTATAGTTATTATTTATTCCATATCATTAATGCCTGCTCTGCCTGATAGCAAAACATAGCATATCCGTTACATATAGAGGCACCCTGTTGACGTCCATAACGTAAAAAACGGGTTTCGGCAGGATTATATATCATATCATACAGCACATGATGTTCATCTATTGCCGTATAATCTATGGCAGGACATTCCTCCACATGCGGATACATGCCGGCCGGTGTGGCGTTAATAATTACATCAGCATCCTGTATGAGTTCTCGGGAGAGGTCGGCATAGCTAAGTACTCCCTCTGCGGCATGTCTATTGGCTACCACATAAGGTATATTCCACTGCTTCAATACATATTTAGCCGCCTGAGCGGCACCGCCATTACCCAATATAATGGCACGGCGAGGGGTAGTATGCAGTAGTTTTTTCATAGAATGCTGCAAGCCGGTAACGTCTGTATTGTATCCCTGCCATTCCACTTGAGTGGTAATTTTTACCACATTTACAGCCTGTATGGCTTGGGCTTGGGGTGATATATAGTGTAAATAAGGCATTACGGACTGTTTATAAGGCTTAGTTACCGTAAATCCGGCCACGCTGCTATCGGCCTGTATAGCCGCTATAGCCTGCTCTATGTGAGGAAAATCGTATAAGGTAAAATCAGCAACTATACCATAGGCATTAAATAGCCGGTGAAAATACTCCGGCGACTTGGAATGACTAAGTCCGCAACCTATTAAACCATAACGTTTCATACCTTTATTGGCTTATTTTATGTGCTATACCTTCTATCACGAATATAATGGCTACCCCTACTCCTACGAGTAATAAAGTGTATATAAGGTTCATATCTACACATGGAGGCCATATATTCTGCTGGGTTAAAGGCATTTCCACACCATGATTATCTATATATGTGGTAAGGGTGTGTTTCCATGGCCATATTTTATTGAGCGAGCCAAACATAAAGCCTGTAAGAGCGGCCAAAGTAATCATTTCATAATGCTTAAATAACCATGAAAGCACATTGGCAAAGGATAAAATACCTATAAGTGCTCCTATCATAAATACCGCCAGCACTACCACTTCCATCTCGGTAAGGGCTTGCATAATGTAGAAATACTGCCCTAACAATACCAATATAAAGCTACCCGATATGCCGGGTAATATCATGGCACATATAGCCACCATACCGCATATAAATATGAACCACAATTTGCTATCAGGACTTAATGGTGCATTGGTCGGTGAAGTAAGAAAAAACGATATTACCGCAAATATCACAAACGACAATATGGTTTTCCAATTCCATTTTACTTTTTTACCTACAAATATGGTGGAAGCGATAATTAAGCCAAAGAAAAATGCCCACACAAAAGTGGGATAAGTAACTATGAGAAAGGTAATGAGCTTAGCCAACAATAAAAAGCTGGTGGCAATACCCAGCAGTAATGATACCAAAAAATTACCATCTACATTTTGCCAGCATTGGCGAAATTCACCTTTAAAGAATAATTTAATATTGGCGGGATTAATATGCTTAATGGCGGTAAGCAATCGCTCGTATATGCCCGTAATAAGGGCTATGGTACCACCCGACACGCCGGGCACCACATCGGAAGCCCCCATGGCGACCCCTTTAAAATAGGTAAGTATATATTCTTTCCATGATATACTATACTTCACTTCTTCGTATGTTGTATTTTTTTCTTCTTCCATATAATATATATTATTTGTTAGTGATTCATATATGCTTCTATTTCATCTACCGAAAGAGGTACCTGAGGCATAAGGTCTATGGGTGTATCATTCACCTGCATTACAGTTTCTATACGTACACCTATGCCCTCTTGGGGTATGTATATGCCTGGCTCACACGACAACACCATACCATAATCCAAACTAAGTTCCTTATTACCGGTGTCATGCACGTCTAAGCCTACATAATGGGCTACTCCATGCATATAATATCGTTTTACACATTCATACGGATAGGCTTCCTTATTCACATCCGCTTGGGTAAACAGCCCTAATTCTATGAGTTCCTGCTGCATGTGCATGCAGGTAATACGCTGTAATTTACTAATGCTCCTGCCAGGCACATATAAGCTACGCACATGCCTAAACACGCGTTCACAAGCCTCATACACCGCTTTTTGACGGGCGCTAAAGCGACCGTTTACCGGCACGGTACGACTTAAATCACCGGCATAATGAGCATACTCGGCACCCATATCTACCAGCAGCATGTCACCGGACTTACATATACCATTATTAGCTGTATAATGCAATACACAGGCATGACTGCCAGAGGCTACTATAGGAGCAAATGAGGGACAGGTAGCCCTTCGGCTTAACATACCTTTCATTATTTCCCCTTCCAACTCATATTCCGCTACTCCCGGCTTTACCTTGGAAAGCATATCCATATAAGCCATAGCCGTAATATTACAGGCTTCGGCTATAAGTGAGAGCTCTTCCTGCGTTTTACGGGTACGCACATACTGCATTATAGGCGACAAACGCTTGTACTGATGCAAAGGATACATAGCCTGAAAACGCTTAGCCTCATAAGTATTGGCATCTTCTACCCGACTATGTGCATGCATATTTTCAGGTATATCAAAATATATGCCGTTCACCGACAATACCACCTCTTTTACCAATGTATCCATATCGGTAATATAACGCACTGTACGTATGCCCGACATGGCCTGAGCCTGCTCTATGGAGAACTCGTCACCCGTCCACACCCTTCCGCTCTCGGAAGAAGCCTGAATAAACAATACCTCCCTCAAAGCGGCATTGGCTTGCCCCGGACACAACATTAATACTGTATGCGGCCTGTCTATACCTGTAAGGTAAAACATATCTGCCTGTTGACAATAAGGATACATTTGATCACCGCTGCGAGGCATTTCATCATTGGAAAATAACAATACCATTGTATTATCTTCCAACATATCCGCCAGCCTGCGACGATGCTCCACAAACATTTCTGCTGACAATTGCTTATATCTCATACGCCTAATGCTTATACAGTATCCATAAAACTTTTTTCTACCCTATTGAATATAATCACTCCCACCAGCAATACTACCAGCATGAATATTACGCTATATAGCAGCCAAGCCCATGAGAATAAACCCGAACCTACGGAACCGTATTTGAAAGTTTCAATAATAGATGTCATAGGATTAAGGTAAAATATCCACCTTTTGCCTTCAGGCATAGTACTTAACGGATATATAACCGGAGTGGCATACATCCATAATTGTACTCCGAACTGCAATAAAAAGGTTAAATCACGATATTTGGTAGTAAGTGAGGAGAATATAATACCAAAACCCAAACTTAAACCGGCTGTAATTATTACCAATACCGGAAACAAACAGGCATACACATTAGGTGCCACTCCCACACCGGTAATGGCATAATATATATATATAATAACGAATACGGCAAATTGTATGCCAAATTTTACCAAATTAGACAAGGTAACAGATATAGGCACCACTAACCGCGGAAAATATACCTTACCGAATACGTTTTGGTTTTCTATGAATGTTTTGGAATTACGATTAAGACAATCGGCAAAATAATTCCACAAAATAATACCCGCAAAATAGAACAAAGGACCTGGTATGCCGTCAGTAGAAATGCCGGCCAAATTACCAAACACAAATAAAAACATAATGGTAGTGAGTACGGGCTGTATAATAAACCATAACGGTCCTAATATAGTCTGCTTATAAAAAGTAACTATATCCCGCTTTACATACATGTATATCAAATCTCTGTATGCCCACACTTCCTTATAATTTACGTCCCATAATCGCTTTTGCGGACTTATTACTGTATATTGCTCTTGCATATTATATATTTATCCTCTAAAAAAGCAAAAGTACTAAAAAAAACGCAAAAAAACGCCCTCTTATCTCATTTTTTTTTACTAATACACCCAAATATATAAACAGAAAAACAATATAGGACTCTACAACTTAGATTATATATAACTGCAAAGTCCTACACGTTAAGACAAAAAATACCTTCTATAGCCTACTCGGGATAATACTCCGAAAATGTTTTATCAGTATAGAAGAAAACTATTTTTTGTATTTTTTTCTCTACCGATTTTGCCTGCAATATTTGAGTCCCTGATACAGGTTGCAACTCATTTTGAAATTCTGAGGCAGATACCGACGCCATTTTTTTACTACTATTAACTTGAATTTCATCTTGTTTTACCTCAATATTACAAGAATTATTTACACGCTCGTTCACATTGGACTTATTTCCACCCAAAAACGCTTCATCCTCCTCTTCCTCATCATCCTCTTCATCATCGTTATCCCCATCCATGTGAAACAGAGTAGTGTCCGGCTTCTCTTCAGCAGGTATTTTTTCTCGCAATTCAGGCTTTTCTATCAGCATTTCACCATTACCCGTAACCAACCACATAGGGTTAATATCAGGATAGGTGGACAATATTTTACTAAGTGTTTTATCCGATACATTATTACGTCCGGTAAATATATGCGTAATATTAGACCTGCCAATACCTAAGGAGTCGGCAAACTCCGATTTGCTTATATTTTTATCATTCAAAAATTGCAACAATCTATCTGCTACTTTTTCTTCTTTATCGGTATTTACATCCATACAATTATTATTTTACAAATTTACATTTTGCAAAGATAGCATTTTTTTACATACAATTTACAATGTAAACTATTTTTTTTCAACGTAAATTATATATAAATACCATCAATTATTTAAAGTATTACTTTAAATAATATAATTTATATACCACAATACTATATAGTTAAATACAGATATAACAAAGTAACTAAAAATAGCTGCAGTTTACATTTATTGTTAAATCTTTAGTTTCAATTAAATATCATAAAATATTGTTTTACTGCATTTTAAATCATAATAAATATCAAATATAGCAAAAATATTTAAATTTACACAAAAATGGTACCAACATAGGTGTAAATTTACAAAACATACATGTAAATTCACATCCATTCGCGTGTGATTTACAAGTTATTTACATGAAAATTTACATAAAATTTACATGATTTTACATTTTTTTTTAGTATCTTTGCACTTACATAATTAGAGTAGCCATGATATTAATAGCAGATAGTGGTGCTACGAGCACCGATTGGGCTTTGGCAGGTAGAAACATGCGGCCTGTGGTATTCAAGACCAAAGGATTAAACGTAAACTATTTATCCGAGAGTGAAATACGGAATAGTATAATACAAGATGTAATACCCCCCCTACTCCCCTATCACAGGGAGGCGATAGAGGAAATTCGTTTTTTTGGTTCCGGTTGTTCCAATCCTCAAAAGCAGGATATGATGAGGAGGGTATTAGGGTTGATAAGTGAAAATGCAGACGTTTTTCCCGACCATGATATGCTTGGCGCTGCAATTTCGCTGTGTGGAAACGATATGGGATTAGTATCTATACTCGGAACCGGTTCTAACACATGCTTTTATGACGGAAAAAACGTAAAAAAAAGCATACTCTCTTTAGGTTATCTTTTAGGTGATGAAGGCAGTGGTACCTATATGGGTATGCAATTAATAAAAAATTACCTCAAGGGCAATTTTCCTAATGATTTGGAGCAGGCCTTTGAGGAAAAGTACCCTAAGAAAAAATATGAGATAGTAGGAGAAATGTATGCCGCTCCCAAGGCGGGGGCATATTTTGCGTTCTACACTTATTTTATTGCGGAGCACAGGGAGCATCCTTACATAAGTGAATTGGTACAGCAGTGTTTTAGCTGTTTTATGCGGGAGCAGGTATTACAATTTGCACCCGAATGCCATCAATATTCTTTAGGTGCAGTAGGCTCCATAGCCTATTTATTTCAAAATGAATTAAAAATGGCAGCACTTCAACACAATGTTATGTTAGGCAATGTATTAAAGAACCCCATAGAAGGTTTAATCAAATATTATCAGCAGCAATATGAGTAGATTAGTTTTTACGGTTTTATTATTAATTATTTCCAATTGTTTTATGACCTTTGCATGGTACGGGCATCTCAAGCTCAATTCATTTGACTGGTTCAAGTCCTTACCGCTTATAGGCATTATAGTAATAAGTTGGGGTATAGCTTTTTTTGAATATTGCTTTCAGGTACCTGCCAACAGAATAGGTTTTCAGGGGAACGGCGGTCCGCTATCGCTCATGCAATTAAAGGTGGTACAAGAGGTAATATCCATATCAGTATTTGTAATATTTTCACTTATAGCCTTTAAAAACGAAACCATACGATGGAATCATGTAGCGGCATTTATATGTATAATAATGGCGGTATATTTTGTATTTAAAAAATAACGGCATACCGGCTGCACAAATAAAATAAGATAGTATATCAAAAAAAAATGTTATCTTTGCTTTTTGTAGTACATATAATATATGAAGAGCATATCGGTAAGCAGGCAAATAGTGGTAATAATAGGTATATTTACCATATGGATAATGGTAGGGCTTAATCGTTTGCACGTAGTGCACAGCCGTGATATGGTAATAGCTGTATCATTGCCTATGCCGCCTACTGACATGTGCAGGCTTCAATACGAATATGAGCACATGGTATATACACACATTTATCAAAATAACATGAAGATACCATATAAAGTACCTGTACTCGTAAAGCTGGGCAAGCCTGAAAATTATTGTTTTTATACCTTTATATCTTTTTGGTTACCCGGAGTGATAGTAGGTATATTTTTTACAGCCGTATGGCTGGTATATTGTCAGGTGATGTACGCCCATAAGGATAGGATTACATGGATGGAAACATCATTCAACAGCATTCACAGTTATTATGAACATGTTACACACAAAAACCATTAGTATAAAAACCCTTGGGTGCAAGCTCAATTTTTCGGAAAGTGCTACCATAGAGCAGCATTTGGCCGCGCAAGGCTACACTATAATAAAAGATGAAAGTGCCGCTGATGCATATATTATTAATACTTGTGCGGTAACTGAAACGGCAGAAAAAAAGTGCCGCCAAATGATACATCACATGCACCAGCAGAATGCCATGGCAAAAATAGTATTAGTAGGCTGTTATGGGGCATTGGAGCAGTCGCAGGTATTGGCGAATGAGGTGGACTACATATTAGGGAGTCATAATAAAATGCAAATACTCACTATTATTGACCAGCTGTTAAAAGGTGAAGCCGTGCATATAGAAGCAGATGGTGATGATGATACTTTTTTTTCGTCCTACTCGTTGCATGAGCGTACCCGTTCGTTTTTAAAAATACAGGACGGATGCGATTATCATTGCAGCTATTGCACGGTATGCATAGCACGCGGGTACAGCCGCAATGACAGCATAGCCAATGTAATAGACAATGCTTATCACATAGTGGCACATGGCATTAAGGAGGTAGTACTTTCAGGTGTAAACTTAGGAGATTTTAAGGTAAACGGGCAAAATGCCTTTTATGAACTGCTGCAACAATTGGTACAGGTAGAAGGGTTGGAACGCATACGCATATCCTCCATAGAGCCCAATTTGCTTACTTCTTCTATCATACAATTGGCAGCCGACCATCCTCAGCTGCTCCCCCACTTTCACCTACCGTTACAGTCGGGCAATAACCGCATATTAGGGCTCATGCATCGCAGGTATAAAAGAGAGTTTTTTGCACAAAAAATACAGGAGATAAAGGCTATACTGCCACAATCCTGTGTAGCGGCTGATGTAATAACAGGTTTTCCCACCGAAACGGAAGAAGATTTTATGGACACTTATCGTTTTTTGGAAGGCATACCGGTGAACATGTTGCATGTGTTTCCTTATTCCCGGCGTCCGCACACCATAGCGGCAGGTATGGACGGGCAGGTACCACAAGGAGTAAAAAACAATAGGACATTGCGGCTTATAGAATTGTCAAACAAGAAAAAAGCACAATTTTACAAGAATAACGAGGGCGGATGCTACTCCGTATTGGTAGAGCACAAGCAGGAGAACGGCTACACCTATGGATTTACCGAGAACTACATAAAGGTAAAGGTGCCGGCCGATATGCACATGGAAGGGCAAATAATACGGGTACGGCTTCTGCACACCGATAAAGATGGAATATACAATATAAAAATAATATAATATGGCAAAAGAAGAACCCAATGCGGTGAGTATGATAAGTAGCTCTACCGAAATAACAGGTAATATTATTACTAACGGAGATATTCGTATAGATGGCAGCCTTATAGGCGACATATCGTCAGCGATACGCATAGTGCTGGGTGAAGAAGGCAAAATAGAAGGCAACATAGTGTGTAACAATTGTGAAATAGCCGGTATGATACATGGTGATGTTACGGTAAATGAAACCTTAGCCATAAAAGGCACTGCCAATATTCATGGCAACATATCGGCCAATAAGCTCATTATAGAGCAAGGAGCTATATTTTGTGGCAACTGCACAATGACAGATGTAAATAATGATAAATCAACGCTATAGTGTATGGAAAAGGAACCTCGCAAGCCCTCTGATACATTAAATAGTTTTGCCAAATACTCCTCCATAGCCGTACAGATGGTGGTAGTGATATGCATATTCAGTTTTGCGGGCTTTAAATGTGATAAATGGATAGGTTGGAGGTTTCCGCTTTTTACCGTAATATTGTCACTATCGGGTGTAGGCATAGGCATTTACCTGTCCGTAAAAGATTTTTTACAAAAAAAATAGCAAAATGGTGAAAATATCAAAAATGATTTCGTAATTTTGCATGATTAAAATCACATACGATATGCTCAAACAATTATACGGCAAATACATTAAGTTTCTACTGATATTCAGCATTATAATAGCTATCATCTATATAGTGCTTCGCCTATGTGCTCCGGGTTTGGTAAGTGTAAATCTGCCATTTTTAATCATAGCTTTTTTAGGTATTACGGCGGTAATGCATTATTTTGTAGCCAGGGCTGATGCTCAGCGTATAGCCTTTAGGCCGGATGACAGCATGAGCAATGAGGATAAATTTAAAATGCTCACCGATATAGAAAAAAAGTTTATTACCAGTTATTTATTGGTTACCACCATAAAGTTATTAGGTTTTTTAATCATGCTGGTATTATATGCTTTTTTCAATCGCGGTGATTTTTTGCTTTTTGGAGCTAATTTTCTTATATTATATATAATGTATAGTGTATTTGAAATTTTGTATTTAAAAAAGCCTATAGTAGGAAAATAATAAATAATATCAATCATATAAATAATAATAACATGCCAAAAATTTCGAACAAAGGCTGTAACATGCCATCGTCTCCTATCAGAAAATTGGTTCCTTTTTCTGATGCGGCCAAGCAAAGAGGTATAAAGGTATACCACCTCAACATAGGTCAACCGGATATAGAGACTCCCAAAGGTGCCATTAAAACATTACAAAACACTGAAATAGGTGTTTTAGCATATTCACATTCAGCAGGTACATTATCTTGCCGTAAAAAGCTGGTAGAATATTACAAACGTTGGAACATAGATGTTACACCTGAAGAAATCATTATGACCAATGGTGGTTCTGAAGGTATACAATTTGCATTCAACGCATGCTTAGATCCCGGTGATGAAGTGATAATACCTGAGCCGTTTTATGCCAACTACAATGGTTTTGCATTAACAGCAGGTGTAGTGGTAAAGCCCATAGTATCAGTTATAGACAATGGTTTTGCTTTACCTCCCATTGAAGAATTTGAAAAGGTGATTACACCTAAAACCAAGGCCATAATGATATGTAACCCTAACAATCCTACAGGTTACCTATATTCACAGCAGGAATTGGAAACGCTGGCTCAAATAGTGAAGAAATACGATTTATTCTTATTCTCCGATGAGGTATATCGTGAATTTGCATATGACGGAGCCAATGTATTCTCGGTAATGCATTTGAAAGGCATAGAGCAGAACGTCATCATGTTAGATTCTGTATCAAAGCGTTACAGTGCATGTGGCGCCCGTATAGGTATGTTTGTTACCAAGAATAAAGAGGTGTACACCACTGCTATGAAATTTGCCCAGGCACGTTTAAGTCCCCCATCATTTGGTCAAATATTCACTGAAGCTGCAGTAGATACTCCTCAAAGTTACTTTGATGCTGTATTGAGTGAATACATAGCACGTCGTAACTGCATAGTGGAAGCTATTAACAAAATGCCCGGATGTTTTTGTCCTACTCCTAAAGGTGCATTTTACGCTGTAGCCCGTTTACCCATTGACGATTCTGACACATTCTGCAAATGGTTATTGGAAGATTTCTCCTATGAGAAACAAACTGTAATGTTGGCACCTGCCACAGGTTTTTACTCCATTAAAGGCAAAGGCAAGAATGAAGTAAGAATCAGCTATTGTTTAAAAGTAAGTGATTTACAGGCAGCTATGAAATGTCTGGAAGAAGCTTTGAAAGTTTATCCCGGTCGTACCCTGTAATAATATCACCATTATATAGTATCAAAAGCGAAGTCGAAAATGTTTCGGCTTCGCTTTTTTCACACTTACATGTATTACAACAAATTACGTAATTTGTTATTAACACTTATATATTCATTAATATTTTTATTCTTTTTTTCCTGTTTAATCAAAAAAAAATAGTACCTTTGCCAATCTATAATATCCGTAAGTTATGTTTAGACTAAGTATATTAAGTTGAACACAGCATACGAGGTATTATACATTAAATATCAGATAAACAAAATAAAATAAATTATTAACATTCAATTAATCATAACATGGATAAAATAACATCATTGGCAGATCTTAAGAAAAAAAGAGATGATCTCCAAGCAAGTTTAAATTTGCGTGAACGTGGTGATAACGTAGAAAACCTAGTGCAAATCAAAGTAGCCATGGCCACTTGTGGTATAGCTTCCGGAGCAAAACAAGTGATGGATTTTCTTATTGAAAACTTAGATAAGAAAAACGTTCCTGCCGTAGTAACACAAACCGGTTGCATGGGTTATTGCTATGCCGAACCCACCATCGAAGTTAAAAAACCGGGCCAGGAACCCATAGTATTTGGTTATGTAAACGCTGCAAAAGCTGAAGAAATCATAGACAAATACATACTCGGCAATGAATTGGTAGAAGGAATTATTCCTGTAAATTACGAAAAAATAGAAAAATAAGGAGGTCTAAATGGCAAACTATAAATATCATATATTATGCTGTGGCGGTACAGGATGTAAATCGTCACAAAGCGCAACTATAGTTGAGAATTTAAAGAATATATTAGCAGAAAAGAACTTAAGCAATGACGTACAGGTTATTACCACCGGTTGTTTTGGTTTCTGTGAAAAAGGCCCTATCGTAAAAATATTGCCTGATAATACATTCTATACTCAAGTTAAACCTGAAGATGCACGTGAAATAGTAGAAGAACACATTATAAAAGGTCGTCAGGTAAAACGTTTATTATATGAAAATCCCGAAAACAAAGAGCACATATCGGACTCCAAGCACATGGGATTCTACAAAAAACAAATGCGTATAGCATTACGTAACTGTGGTTTCATTAATCCTGAAAACATAGATGAATACATAGCACGTGATGGTTATGCTGCTTTAGCAAAAGTATTGGAACAGAATGATGCTGCTGCCACTATTGACTTAATTAAAAAAGCAGGTTTGCGTGGTCGTGGCGGTGCAGGCTTCCCCACCGGTTTAAAATGGGAACTCTGCCGTAAGAATGCAGCTGATCAAAAATACATGATATGTAATGCTGACGAAGGTGACCCCGGTGCATTTATGGACCGTTCCATATTGGAAGGTGACCCTCACTCCATTATAGAAGCCATGGCTATTGGTGGTTTCTGTATAGGTGCTACCAAAGGTTTGGTTTATATTCGTGCTGAATATCCTTTGGCTATTCACCGTTTGCAGGTAGCTATTAAGCAGGCTCGTGAATATGGTTTATTAGGAGAACACATATTTGGTACTGATTTCAGTTTTGACATAGAATTACGTTATGGTGCAGGTGCATTTGTATGTGGTGAAGAAACTGCATTGATACACTCTATGGAAGGTCAGCGTGGTGAACCCACATTTAAACCTCCATTCCCTGCAGTAGAAGGCTTCTTAAAGAAACCCTCAAATGTAAACAATGTTGAAACATTTGCCAATGTTCCCGTTATCATTAATAAAGGTTGGGAATGGTTCTCATCAATAGGCACTGAAAAATCAAAAGGCACCAAGGTATTTGCCTTAGCAGGTCAAATTAACAACGTAGGTTTGATAGAAGTTCCTATGGGTATCACTCTTCGTGAAGTAATATACGAAATAGGTGGTGGTATTAAAGGTGGCAGAAAATTCAAAGCTGTACAAACAGGTGGTCCTTCAGGCGGTTGTTTAACTGAAAAATTCTTAGACACCCCTATAGATTATGAAAACCTGGTAGCTGCAGGTTCTATGATGGGTTCAGGTGGTATGATAGTTATGGATGAAACTTCATGTATGGTTTCCGTAGCTAAATTCTACTTGGAATTCACCGTTGAAGAATCTTGCGGTAAATGTTCACCTTGTCGTATAGGTAACAAGAGATTACATGAATTATTGGATAAAATCACCAAAGGTAACGGTACCATGGAAGACCTTGAATTACTCAAGAACTTAAGCCGAGTAATTAAAGATACTGCATTATGTGGTTTAGGTCAAACATCACCCAACCCTGTATTATCCACTATTGACAATTTCTGGGATGAATATGTTGCACACGTTGTTGACAAGAAATGTCCTGCAGGTCAATGTAAAGCATTAAAGAAATATGTTATTGATCCTACACAATGTAAAGGTTGTACCGCATGTGCACGCAATTGTCCTGTTGGTGCAATTAATGGTACAGTGAAGAACCCGCATGAAATAGATCAATCTAAGTGTATCAAGTGCGGTACTTGTATCGAAAAATGTAAATTTAACGCAATAAGTATTAAATAGGAAAGGATTATATAATGGATATGATAAAATTAACAATAGATAATAGAGAAGTTGAAGTAGCAAAAGGAACCACTATTCTCAATGCTGCCAAAACCATCGGTATTGATATTCCCACATTGTGCTTCTTTGAGCTCAAAGGAATGAATTTTGCAAACAAACCCGGTGCATGCCGTGTATGTGTAGTAGAAGTAGAAGGAAGAAGAAATTTAGCTCCTGCCTGTGTTACAGAATGTATGGAAGGCATGGTAGTTCATACCAACAATGCCCGCGTTATCAACGCTCGCAAAACTGTGGTAGAATTAATTCTTTCAGACCACCCCAATGATTGTTTACAATGTGCCAAATCAGGTGATTGTGAATTACAGGCCTTAGCACAAAGATTAGGTATACGTGAAATACCTTTCAAAGGTGAGCAATCCACGTACAAGCATGACGCTACTTTATCAGTAGAACGTGATATGAATAAATGTATCATGTGTCGTCGTTGTGAAACCATGTGTAACAAAATTCAAAGTGTAGGTGCTTTGTCAGCTATTAATCGTGGTTTCCCTGCAGTAGTATCTCCTGCATTTGAACAAAGCCTGGGTGACACTTCATGTGTTAACTGCGGTCAATGTGTTCAGGTATGTCCTGTAGGTGCATTATCATTAGTAGACAACATAAGTGATGTAATGAAAGCCATAGCTGATCCTACCAAGAAAGTGGTAGTACAAACTGCTCCTGCAGTAAGAGTAGCTTTAGGTGAAGAATTCGGCATGGAACCGGGTACTATAGTTACCGGTAAAATGGCTGCCGCATTGCGTCGTTTAGGTTTTGACTATGTATTTGATACTGATTGGAGTGCTGACCTTACCATTATGGAAGAAGGTACCGAATTATTGGGCAGAGTGAAGAAAGTGCTCAATGGTGAAAAAGCCACCTTACCTTTATTCACTTCATGCTGTCCGGGTTGGGTATCATTCTACGAAAAGAACTTCCCTGACATGTTAGATTATCCTTCCACTGCAAAATCACCTCAACAAATGTTTGGTGCCGTAGCAAAGAACTACTTTGCTAACAAGATAGGCGTTAAACGTGAGGACCTGATAGTGGTATCTATTATGCCTTGCTTGGCTAAGAAGAGTGAATGTGCTCGTGATGAATTCAAAGTGAATGGTGATCCTGATGTTAATTATTCATTAACTACCCGTGAATTGGCTCACATGATTAAGCAATACAACCTCAACCTTAACAATATGCCTGAAGAAGACTTTGACAGTCCTCTGGGTGAATCTACGGGTGCTGCCGTAATATTTGGTGCTACCGGTGGTGTTATGGAAGCTGCATTACGTACTGCTTACGAAGTTCAAACAGGCAAAACTTTGCCAAAAATTGACTTTGAAGAAGTTCGTGGCTTAGATGGCGTAAAAACTGCCACTGTTGACTTTGCAGGTTTGGCCGTAAACGTAGCTGTATGCTATGGTTTGGCTAATGCCCGTGCTATGATGGAAGAAGTTCGCAACGGTAATCCTCGCGGTTTCCACTTCATAGAAGTAATGGCATGCCCCGGCGGTTGTATAGGTGGTGCGGGTCAACCTTATCACCATGGCAATAGCGATATCATACGCAAACGTATGGAAGCTACCTACCGTGAAGATGCAGGCAAACCCATTCGTAAATCACACGAAAATCCTACAATTCAAGCAATTTACAAAGAGTACTATGGTGAACCTTGCGGACACTTGTCACACGAACAATTGCACACTCATTACTTTAACAAAAAACAAAGTATTGAAGTTGAATAGGATAATAAATTATAATTATTCATTAATTTAGTAAAAACAAGATTATGGCAAATACAATTAAAATAAAAAAAGACGTTAGAGAAAAGATTGTTGAAATATGCAAAAATTTCAACAACAATCCTATCGAATTAATCAATGTTTTGCACAAAACTCAAGATTTCTTAGGATATCTTCCCAGAGAAGCCCAGGAAGTAGTAGCTGAACAATTGAATATACCTGTTTCTAAAGTGTTTGGTGTAGTATCATTCTACGCTTTCTTCACTATGAGACCTAAAGGTAAATATCCTATTTCAGTGTGCTTAGGTACCGCTTGCTATGTACGTGGTGCTGAAAAAATATTGGACGCTTTCAAGCAGGAACTCGGCTTAGAAGTAGGTGAAACCACTGCTGACGGTCTGTTCTCTTTGGATTGCTTACGTTGCGTAGGTGCCTGCGGTTTGGCTCCTGTAGCAATGGTTGGCGACAAAGTATATGGTCGTTTAACTCCTGCCGATGTGAAAGACATTGTAAAAGAATACAAAGATAAAGAAGGCTTGAACTAAGCCCTACTTTATAAGCAAAAAAAAGACTGTCGGATGGCAGTCTTTTTTTTATACATCCTTTACCCTGCTTCTACATCGGAATACATATTTTAAATATGCAGGCTTATGAATTTTACCTAAAAATAGATAGCCTGTTAATAGTAAGATTAAGGGAAAAAATGTTATCTTTGCAAAAAAATAAAAAATGGCAAAACAAGCAGTAGGAAATCCTCGTGGCACTCGTGATTTTATGCCACATGAAATGATAAAACGCAACTATATATTCAACATCATAAAATCTTCATTTGAGCAATTCGGCTATCTGCCCATAGAAACGCCATCTATGGAAAACTTATCC
This sequence comes from Bacteroidales bacterium, assembly GCA_045598105.1. Lineage (GTDB taxonomy): Bacteria > Bacteroidota > Bacteroidia > Bacteroidales > WCHB1-69 > UBA1205. Next base: position 19,196 of record JAZLLK010000052.1, read on the forward strand.
ACCCTTATGGGTAAATATGGTGAAGAGGGGGATAGGTTACTGTTTAAAGTGCTCAATTCTGGTGATTTTACACAAAATGTAGATTTCACATTAGCTCCTAATAAGTTGGCTGCCACTATATGTGAAAAAGGCTTACGCTATGACCTTACTGTTCCTTTTGCACGCTTTGTAGTGCAGCACAAAGATGAGCTTACCTTCCCGTTCAAGCGTTATCAGGTGCAGCCCGTATGGCGTGCTGACAGGCCACAAAAAGGCAGATACAGAGAATTTTACCAATGTGACGCTGATGTAATAGGTAGCGACTCTCTATTGAACGAAGTAGAGCTTATACTACTGATAGACACCGTATTTCAAAAATTGGACATGTCGGTGAATATACTTATAAATAACAGAAAAATACTCAGCGGTATAGCCGAATACATAGGGTATGAGGATAAAATGACCGATATTACCGTAGCCATAGACAAAATAGAAAAAATAGGCATAGACAAGGTAAATGAGGAACTGTCTTCCAAAGGCATTACGGCACAGGCCATACAAAAGCTTCAGCCCATACTCACCTTAGAAGGCAGCAATGAAGAAAAGCTGGACAAATTATCGGTACTGCTTTCACAAAGTGAAACAGGTATGAAAGGCATAGCCGAATGCAAAGAGATATTAGCTTATTTTAACCATATAAATATTCAAAATCAGTTAAGTTTGGACCTTACGCTGGCACGCGGGCTCAACTACTACACGGGCACCATATTTGAGGTAAAGTCCACCCAATTGCCCATGAGCAGCATTACCGGTGGCGGCCGATATGATAATCTCACCGGCATATTTGGTGTGGACAACATGTCAGGAGTAGGCATAAGTTTTGGCATAGAGCGAATATATGATGTATGGAGCGAGCTACACAAAGATACTACTTTAGCCGATGGCGGTACACAAGTGCTATTCATTAATTTTGGTCATGTTGAAGAGTTATACGCTTTGCAGGCAGCAACAGGCTTACGTGCCATGGGTATAAAGGCGGAAATATATCCTGAAAATGCCAAAATGCAAAAGCAGATAAAGTATGCTGACAGCAAGCATATACCTTATATAATTATGGCTGGTGAAGAAGAAATAAAGCAGCATAAATACATGCTGAAGAATATGGCTACCCGCCGGCAAAGCATGGTAACATATGAAGAAATAAAACACATAATAGAACAATAAATATACAAAGATATGAAACAATTTAAAATTTTGAGCAAACCTCTCACCCTTAAGAACGTTCACACCATATTACGGGATTCTCCCAAATTGGAATTATCTGCTGCCGCAGTTAAAAACATTACCAAATGCAGAGAATACCTTGATAACAAGGTAAAGCAGAATGCTGCGCCAATATATGGTGTTACCACGGGATTTGGTTCCTTATGTAATACCGGCGTATCGGAGGAAGACTTAGGCAAATTACAGGAGAACCTGATGATGAGCCACGCTTGCGGTATAGGTGAAGAAGTGCCTCAAGAAATTGTAAGGCTTATGTTATTACTCAAAATTCAATCACTTTCGTATGGACATTCGGGTGTACAGCTCGTTACCGTACAACGATTGATAGACATGTTCAATAACAAAATATACCCTGTAGTATATCAGCAAGGTTCACTGGGTGCCTCCGGTGATTTGGCTCCTTTAGCACACATGTGCTTACCTTTAATAGGCTTAGGTGAAGTATATTACAAGGGCAAACGCTACACCGGCAAGGAAATAAACGAAAAAATGAAATGGGAACCCATTAAGTTAAAATCAAAAGAAGGTCTGGCTCTGCTCAATGGCACCCAATTCATGTCCTCATACAGTACTTTCCTTATACTGAAGGCAAAAAAACTGGTGGTATTGGCCGACTTAATGGGTGCTTTGTCGTTAGATGCATTCAATGGAAGAGTGGAACCGTTTATGGAACAGGTACATATGGTAAGGGCTCATGCCGGACAGCTAAGCACAGCCAACAATATTATGCAATTTTTGGAAGGTTCCGAAATAGTAAAACAGGTAAAACGCCATGTGCAGGACCCCTACTCTTTCCGATGCATGCCTCAGGTACATGGTGCCAGCAAGGATGCTGTGGACTATGTAGCAAGCGTAATTGAAACCGAAATTAACTCCGTAACCGATAATCCTACCGTGTTCCCTGATGAAGATTTGGTAATATCAGCAGGTAACTTTCATGGTCAGCCTTTGGCTATAAGTTTAGACTTTTTAAGCATAGCCATGGCCGAACTGGGTAACATATCAGAACGAAGAGTATATCAGCTTATAGATGGCAAACGTGATTTGCCGCCATTCCTGGTAGCCAATCCCGGCTTAAATTCAGGATTTATGATACCGCAATATACAGCTGCATCTATAGTAAACCAGAATAAATCGCTCTCCATGCCCTGCTCTACCGATAGTATAATATCTTCACAAGGCCAGGAAGACCACGTAAGCATGGGTGCCAATGCCGCTACCAAATGCTACAGAATAGTGGAAAATGTGGAAAAATTATTAGGTATAGAATTATTCAACGCTGCACAGGCATTGGAATTCCGTCGTCCGCTCAAATCCTCTCCGCTTTTGGAACAAATAGTGGAACAATATCGTGAAGTAGTTCCTTTCATCACCAATGATACCGTTATGTACGACAAAATGCAATACAGCATGGAATTTGTACAGGAACTGGAAAACTGGTTTGAATTTGAATAACCTGTTATTTATAGCATGGTGACGTTGTATGCGTTACCATGCTATAATATTTTAATAACGAAAAAAATATTACATATAAATATTATTTTAATATTAGAACATACTAATTCACTTTAATAACACATTAATAATACTATAAAATAAGACTATTATATATACATTTAGACATCTGTTTTATAATAAAAAAAGTCCAATGAAGTTTTTACAGACATATATTTTCGCCATTATTATCATGCTATTCACCATGAACGTATGGGGGCAAACACTACCGATGGCAGAAGCTCCTTTATACTTGCGTGGCAACAAGGTGTACACGACACAAGGCATAGCCATAAGCAATAATATGGTGAAAAACGCCTTAGCCAACACTTCTGCCGCTGCCTTATGGCAGCAGGGAGGCAGGCAGCAAAATGCAGGCATAGGCTTACTTGCCGGCGCCGGAATACTCTCGGCAGGCGGTATTATATGCTGGGGAGCAGGTGGCGTAGGCGGCTTAGACAATGTGAGTGCATGGACAGGCATAGGTTTGTTTTTGGCAGCCTTACCGGTATATGCGGTAGGGTCGATATTTTATATTAAAGGTAAGCGAACCAAAAAAGCGGCCATAAACAGCTATAACTCAACCAATTCTATCGGTTGTACTATAGGTATAAGCCCTATGGGTATGCAATTGAATGTAAAATTCTAGTACTATTCTTCCACCAGCATACGAACTATAGCCAGTTTTTCATCTAAGAGTGCCTGTGTACGGGCTTCAGCTATAAAGCGGAGATAGGGTTCGGTATTGGAGGGGCGTATATTAAACCACCAGTCTTCAAATTCCACCCTATAGCCGTCAAAATTATAGAATGCTATAGGATTTTGACGAGCCGTAAAATAATCTTTTACCTTATCCATTACCAGCTGCTTATGAGCTACGGTATAATTAATTTCGCCGGAATTGGCGTATGTTTTTATACGGCCTATCACTTGTGATACGGTATCACCTTTACGCTTAAAATCGGCCAATATATTCAACACCAGTATAGCAGCGAGCATGCCGCTGTCGGAATAGAAAAAATCCTTAAAATAATAATGGCCTGCCAGTTCACCGCCAAATAGTCCGTCTATTTCCCGCAATTTTAGGGCAGCATACGCCCTACCCACTCTCCATATATTCACCTGTGCTCCCATACGGGTGAGGTATTCTTTTACGGAATTGGAGGTGCGAATATCAAACAGTACCTTACCTGTTTGGTGTTTTTGCTCTAAAAAATAGTGGCCCAGCAGGGCTATAATAAGGTCCGGCGAAATAAAATCGCCATTTTCATCCACCAGCATCATTCTGTCGGCATCGCCGTCGAATATAATACCCACATCAGCATGGCGGGAGCGTACTTCCTGCTGTAATTGTACTACATTTTGAGGTTCCAAAGGATTGGGTTCATGCGCGGGAAAGTTACCATCCATCACATTATTAATATAATGAGGTGCAGTACCCAGCACACGGGCAGCCAACAAGTTGGCTACGCCATTGGAGCAATCCACCACCACCTTCATATCTTCAAAATGAGGTTTATATTGTAACAGAAAATCACAATATTCATCTATAGGACTTATGGAAATAATGCGGCCTTTATGTTCTGCCGGCTTTACGGGAAGGTGTTCTATACTATATTCCAGTTCTTTTAATCCTGTGTCATAGCCTACAGGTATGGCATTGGCTGCCGATATTTTAAGTCCGTTATGATGTTTGGGGTTATGAGAAGCTGTTATTTGCACCGATGCCGTAAAATGGTGCCGGGCCGTATAATAATACACCATAGGGGTAGTAGCCAGGCCCATATTGTACACGTCGGCGCCGGCATGGGTAATACCCAAGGCCAGGGCCTCAAATATTTCATTAGACGACAGGCGTATATCTCTGCCGACCAATATTTTGTTACTATGTAACAATTGTGGCAGAAAATAACCTGCTTTATATACCTGTTCACGGGTAAAATCGGTGCCATACACCCCTCTAATGTCATAAGCTTTAAATGCGTTTATCATAATATTGCCTTTATCATGCGGTCTTTACGGTTTATATCCTGTTTCAGTTCCACCTGTGAGTAACCGCATTCTCTCAGCAGTTGTACTGTATGAGGCCCGTAATGTTCATTTATTTCCACATACAGGCTACCGCCGGGCCGTAGACAGCGTGTGCCGGTATGGGCTATAGCTTTATAGAATACCAGCGGATGGTCATCATCAACATACAGGGCCAAAGCCGGCTCATAATTCAGTACACGGGGCTGCATATAGGCTTTTTCCTTATTACACACATAGGGAGGATTGCTCACTATAATGTCCATAAGTGGCATAGTGGCACAGGAGCAGGAAGCTTGCAGTACATCCATAAGCATATATTGTATGTTCACCTGCTGTTCTGTGGCATTACGCCCGGCTACCTGTAAGGCCTGCTTTGAAATATCACAGGCATACACCTGAGCCTGAGGCATATTCTTGGCCAATGCTATGGCTATGCAACCACTGCCGGTACACATATCCCATATACGTGCCGGGCGGGAGCCATAGTCCTGTAATATCCATTGTACCAATTCCTCGGTTTCATGGCGGGGTATGAGTACATGCTCATTTACATATAGTTGCATATCATAAAAGCAGGCCTTGCCTGTAAGGTATTGTATAGGACAATGCTGCTGTAGCATGCTCACATGCTTAGCCACGGCATTGCACACCTGCTCACTCACCTGCTCCTCCGTATGCAGTGATATGTATATATAATTTCTGCCGGTGTGATGCTCCAGCAGTATATCCGATACCGACTTTAATTCACCATCTGCATATATATTTGATAATGAATATCTAACAAACTTTTGAAGTTCTTTTATTGTCATCAGGACTTCTATTAATATTTTTTGCCAAAGGTAGAAAAAAAAAATAAGATAAGGGAATATTTTTATTAACAAAAAAAATTGTATATTTGCATTTCTTACGAGTAATAGAATCGTAATATAGAGCAAAACGGGTAAATAACATGAGCAAAGTATTAATAACTTTTTTATTCATAGTATTTTACACAGGGAGCACATACTCACAGACAGTAGTACATGCTGATACCTCGGTGCATCATATAATGGACGAACACATTGCATTGAATGAAAAGATGGAAGGTAAAATGATAGGATTTTGCGTTCAAATATGCTTTGAGTCGGGGAATAACTCCCGAGAAAAGGCAGAGAAGATGCGTATGATGTTCTTATCAAAATATCCTCAGGTAAGTGCATATGTCAGTTTTAAGGAACCTAATTTCAGGGTAAGAGTAGGTGATTTTAGAACCAGAGCTGAAGCCAGAGGATTTAAGGAAAAAATTATGGCTGATTTTCCATCCGCCTTTGTTATTAAAGATGAAATTCGGTATCCTAAGCACGAAAACAAAGATTAAAATAAAAATACATTTATTAATTATAAAACATCATTACATGAAAACAACAAGAATTTTCGGAATGTTATTATTGAGTGCTGCAATAGTATTCAGCGGTTGCGGGCTCAAAAAAATGGTAAAAAAGCAGAGTCAGGTAACCTACTCTGTAAATCCCAACCCACTGGAAACTCACGGTGGTAAAATGACTATGGAAATAAAAGGAACCTATCCTGCCAAATATTTCCATAAGAAAGCTAATTTAACCATAGTTCCTGAAGTAAAAGCAGCTGACGGCATCGTAGTTAAATTAAATCCCATATACATAAAAGGTGAAAAAGCTACCGGCGAAGGTCAAACCATAGCTTACAAGAATGGCGGCAGTTTTACTTCTACACAAACTGTAGCATATCAGCCCGCATTTGCAACCTGCACATTGGTAGGTGAAGCTAACGCCACATTGGGCAAAAAAGAAGCCGGATTTGAAGAAATATATTTTGGTGAAGGCACCATAGCCACTTCCGAACGTATTATGAATAAGCCGGGCATGGGCTATAAAGGCAAAACTGCCGAAGGCACTAATTTTATATTAAGTGACCACGGCTACAACGGACAGGAAATAGCCACCGCCACCGGTATGATATATTATGAACTGAACAAAGATAACTTAAACTGGAGCCTGGCTTTGAACAAAAAAGACGAAAACAAAAAAGCCTTGGCTGCTTTAACCGAATTCACAAGCAAATATCCTGAAGTAGTCGGCGTGGAAGTTATAGGTTGGGCATCACCTGAAGGTGAATTGAACCGTAACCAGGAATTGTCATCCAATCGTTCCAAAACCGCTCAAAAATGGTTTGAAAACGAATATGATAAATACATAAAGAAAACAGCTAAAGAACAAAAAGTAAAAGCTGCTGACATTAAAAAAGACATTAAATACGCTAATGACGATAAAGGTGAAGACTGGGACGGTTTCTTAGAAGCTATAGCAGCCTCCAATATTAAAGACAAAGATCAAATATTGAATGTAATTCGTTCACAAGCCGATAGAGATCAAAAACAACAGCAAATACGCAATATGATTGCCATATATAATGAAATAGATGACATTCTGCCTAACTTACGTCGTGCTATTATTAAAGTAAACTGCACCGATGCCAAATCAGATGCTACCATAGCCGAAATGTCAGGCAAAAATCCTGATTCATTAAGTCTGAACGAATTATTATACTCTGCTTCCTTAACTAACGATATGAATCAAAAAGGTGCCATATACGCTACCGCTATAGAATTATATCCTGAAGATTGGAGAGCATATAATGACCTGGCATGCGTAAAAGCTTCACAAGGCAATGTAGATGCAGCCAGAGATCTTATAGACAAAGCCAACTCATTATCACCCAATAATGGCGTTATCATGAACAACTTAGGTGTTCTCAGCTTAATGAAGAATGACTATGAAAGCGCTAAAATAGCTTTCACCGCTTCAGAAAAAGCAGGTATATCACAATCATACAATATGGGTGTAATAGACATGAAAAACGGTGACTATGCTGCCGCTTCTTCCAAAATGGCTAACGGCAAATGCACTTACAACTTAGCTTTGAATCAATTATTGAGCAAAGACTATGCTGCTGCAAAAGCTACCTTAAACTGCATCAGCAATAAAACTGCAGCCGAATATTATCTTTTGGCTATAGTAGGTGCCCGCACCAATACCCCTGCTGAAGTGTACAGCAATTTGAAATCCGCATGCGGTATGGATGCTTCATACAAGCTTCAGGCCAGCAAAGATGCCGAATTCAAAAACTTTAGAGATAACGCTGAATTCCAAGCCGCTATCAAATAATTAAGTACCAAAAGACTAACACAATATACCAAACGACAATCTGCTATAGGTTGTCGTTTGGTGTTTATATAGAACCATAAATATATATAATATATGAACGAAACCTTACACACCCTGCTGCAACACCGCAGCATACGCCACTATGACAGCAAACCCGTATCGGACGATGTACTGCACACCATACTCACCGCTGCCACCCGTGGCGCCACATGTGGTAATATGCAATTATACAGCATAATAGTAAATAAGAATGAGGAATTTAAAAAACAGGTGGCTCCCCTGCACTTTAATCAGTCTGCCGTAATTGAAGCCCCCATACTACTCACCTTCTGTGCAGACTTTCACCGCTTTATACAATGGTGCTACCTGCGTAATGCCACACCGGGCTATAACAATATACAATGCTACACATGGGCTGTGGTAGATGCCGTAATAGCCGCCCAAAATGCCGTAATAGCCGCAGAAGCCATGGGATTGGGCACCTGCTACATAGGTACCGTGACCTATAACGTAAAGCCGCTGCGCAGTATATATAACCTTCCCTTACATGTAGTGCCCGTAGCCTGCGTTACCATAGGCTACCCCGCCGAACAGCCTCCGCTTACCGACCGCCTGCCGGTAGAAGCCGTAGTACATAACGAAACCTATCACGACTACTCCACCGATGATATTAACCGCCTGTACAGCGAAAAAGAAAATTCGGAATTAACCAGACAACTCCTGCAGGAAAACAAATTAGACAATTTGGCACAAATATTTACACAACGCCGATACACCAAAGCCGATAACGAACATTTTGCCAAAGAACTGGTAGAATTTCTCATAGAGCAGGATTTTTTACAAAAATAATTTTTTTAAATATAATTTACTGATAAAAAACATCTGTACTATCACATACAGATGTTTTTTTGTATGTAAATATATATAAAAAACAATGTTTTTTATAAAATAAACAAAGAGTAATAAAGATCGGCTTCATGCAATATATTTTATACTATTTAACATTAAGATTATTTTTTTTTAATCTCCCCCCTCCATATTATTTTTTTGTTTACTTTTGCATTTTAATTTTAATATTACAACTGCAATTTATTTATTTTTTTTAAAATTCATCTCTTATGACATCAACCAAATCAGCAAATGCGGCCGAAACCATAAAGGTAAGTGGCACCTTACAATTAAAAGATGACTACAATCAGTCCATCCATGCTCTATCTGGCATAAAAGTATATGTATATACAATGAATGCATTAGGTACCCCTTTTAAAAGGCTGGTACTCACCACTGATGCCAACGGACACTTTAACGGAGTAATAGACAATACTAAAAAACGTATTAAACAGGAACACAGCATATTCATAAAATACATTACCGAAAACGATAACATACGTGTATGTCAAAATGGCGGAAGCACTACCTTAACCACCTATTGCGTAAAATGTGAACCGCAAAACATAGGCAATAAAAAAGCATTCACATTTTCTTCATCACCGCTCACTGAAGACGGCTACACCGGCAAAGCTTTCCACGTACTTATGCTACTGAATGCTGCGGCACTTTTTGTAAAAGAATACATAGGAATGAAACCTGATTTTGTTACCTGCAACTACCCCGGTACCGTAAGTTCAACACACCAGTCATGGGCTGAATTTAACAGAATACATTTATATAAAGGTGATTATAATAGAAACACTGTTTTGCACGAATATGCTCACTGCGTTCAAAATATGCTCGGCTTTAAGTATTCTGCAGACTTGCCAGGCTTTCATCACGCCTCATACTATGACATAACAGGAAGATATTCTAAAGAAAAAGGCATATACACGGCTTTTTTTGAAGCTTTTGCCGATGTATTTAAAGCCTGCGTAATAAATACATATTGCAATTCACTATTGAAAAACTACGCAGAATGCGATCTAGTACATGTAATTCAACCCGCTATAAATGGCAAAGAATTTGGGAAAGGAGAAGGATATGAAAACTCATGTATAAGCACCATGTTAGGATTATTAATCAATAAATATGCTATTGAATTCCAAGCATCGGATGAGCTGGCAAACTATAAAAAAATAAGCAAAGATACCATTACCTTTGGTGAACTGGCCAATTTATTTAAACAGGCATGTGCAGCAGGATACTCCAAGTGCCCTTCATTGCATGCATTCAATAAAATAATAGAGGAAAAATACAAAGGTAAACCCATATTAGAGGTATATCATTATCTGCTAAGTGCAAGCAAATGTGCACCTCACCATTTTTCATTGGCTGCTACCAATACCAAAACATATACCATTGATTTTAAGCCGGGAGGTAATAAAGAAAAGGAAAATTGGGGTAACAAACAAAAACCGGACTGGGGCGATGAGTGCCAAACCCTTCAAAACAAATTCAAATACAAACTATACAATAGCAAAGGCGATGTAATAAAAACAGTTGACCTTGGCGGCAAAAAATCCTTTACCATAGACAAACCGGCCTACGAAGCCGTCGGCGGCAAAAAATTCTATGTGGCGGTATGTGGCTATGCCGACCATAGATACTGGCCTACAGGATGGTATGAATCGGGAAAAATAGAACTGGAAGCTTTGGCTCCCGATAAAAATAAGAACACGCGAACTTTGCAGTCTAAGCTAAAAGCAGCCCTTACCGCTGATGCAAAAAAAACGCATACCGACTCACCTGCCGGCAGTACCGCCAAGGCCAAAGACAAAACACAAAGCACTATAAATAAAAAAGTTACATCTACAAAAAAAGCTATTACCACTAAAAAGGCTGTTTACACTAAAAAAAAGACCGATACCCCGGTAGCAGACGTATCGGGCAGTAAGAATAAGCCGGAGCTACTGGTCAGCAAAGACATAAAAAAAGCCTCTGCCAATATAGCCTTGGCTGTAAATAAAGTAAAGGGACGAAAGCAATAAAAAAACGCACAAAGTACATAAAGCACCTGCTGACAGGTGCTTTATGTTTTTTTTAATGTAAGCCCACACCTATTATTCTCAAAAACTCCTGACGGGTATTATATTGCTTTAGAAAAGCGCCCGTAAAATCGGAGGTGGTAGTTACAGAGTTTTGCTTTTGCACACCTCGCATTGACATACACAGGTGCTGTGTTTCTATTACTACGGCTACACCGTAAGGATTAAGGGTATCCTGTATACAGTTTTTAATTTGTGTAGTAAGCTGCTCCTGCACTTGCAACCTACGGGCAAAAGCATCTACCACTCGAGGTATTTTACTCAGGCCAACTATGTATCCGTTAGGAATATAAGCCACATGAGCTTTACCAAAAAAAGGTACCATGTGATGCTCACACATGGAATATATTTCTATATCCTTTACTATCACCATTTCCCTATAATCCTGCTTAAACATGGCCGAACGCAATATAGCGGCAGGGTTCTGATGATAGCCTTGGGTAAAAAATTGCATAGCCTTGGCAACTCTTTCAGGTGTTTTTACCAGTCCTTCACGGGTAACATCTTCACCCAAAAGTTTCAATATGGCCTCATAATGTTCCATTAATGCTTTAGTAGTGTTTTCATTGTAAATATCCAATCGCCGATATCCTTCCAATTCTTCCTGCATTGTATTATTTATTATATGTCTGATTTACAAAACGGGTTATTCTCTTTTTCAAAAAGCACTTCACTTTCATCACCATGACCGGGTAATACCATGGTATTATCGGGCAAAGTATATATTTCATTCTTTATGGATTTTTCAAGCAAGGCATAGTCACCGCCGGGCATATCGGTACGCCCTACACCCATGCGAAACAGCAAATCACCGGTAAACACAGCCTGTTCTGCAGGTACATAATAGCTCACGCTGCCTTCAGCGTGTCCGGGAGTATATAAAACCTTCATTTGCTGACTGCCCAACTGCAATATAGTACCATGCTGTAACACATAATCAGGCTGCGGCAAATGCTCTATTACCGGAAAACCCATTAAATGGGCATACCGGTTATAGGAATGATATAAATTTTTGCCTTGTGCATGCATATATACAGGCACCTGCGGAAAATCATGATGCACCATGGCCACACCGGCTACATGGTCGGCATGTGCATGCGTAATACATACCATAACCGGCTTAGCATGCTGCTGCTCTAATTGTTGCTTTACCTGCTTCCATGAATACGGTGAGGTATAACCGGGATCAATAATACAAGCGTCATTATTGTCAGCTATAAGCAAATAGGAATTCACCAAAAAGCTATTGTGTACCGAGCGTATAATTTTCATTATTTATTATTATTTAATGTAGTTTCCCACTTCCATGCCGAGGATAGCATATCAGCAAGACTCAGTTGGGCTTTCCACCCCATTACTTCATTGGCGCGGGTAGTATCGGCCCATACCTTTTCAACATCACCGGCTCTACGGGCTACTATTTTATACGGCACCTTTTTACCCGATACCTGCTCAAAAGTGTGAATTATTTCCAGCACCGAGGTTGGCTTACCTGTACCTATATTAAAATACTCATAATTTTCACTCATACTGTTTCCCTGCATACGGCTTATGGCAGCCACATGCGCCTTGGCCAAATCCACCACATGTATATAATCTCTAAGGCAGGTACCGTCAGGCGTATTATAATCGCCGCCATACACCTGCAGGCACGAACGTATACCGGCAGCTGTTTGGGTTACGTAAGGTATAAGATTTTGGGGTACCCCATTAGGCAATTCGCCTATCAATGCCGAGGCATGTGCCCCTATGGGATTAAAATAGCGAAGGGCTATTATTTGATATTGCGGCTCCACCGCCGCAATATCACGAAGTATCTCCTCTATTATTTGCTTAGTATTACCATAAGGACAGGTAGCAGGCTTTACAGGTGTATGCTCCGTAACAGGCAACACATCAGCCTCACCATATACCGTACATGAGGACGAAAACACCAACCGCCTTATATTATGTTCCTTCATGGCGGTGAGGATATTCAATGTGGAATAAAAATTATTTTTATAATAACGTAGCGGCTGCTGTACCGACTCACCCACATATTTAAAAGCGGCAAAATGTATAACCGCATCTATGTGTACTTTATTAAAAAAATCAGCACATGCGTATGCATCAGACAAGTCAAAGTCGTACAATGAGGGCTTAACACCGGTAATTTTTGCTATATTATCTATCACCGAACGCTTGGAATTACTGAAATTATCCACTATAACAACCTCATATCCGCTATTCTGCAATTCCACCACAGTGTGAGAACCTATATATCCGGCTCCGCCGGTAACCAATACAACCTGTTTCATACTTCTTTTTTTTGCAAAGGTAGGTAATTTTATTCAAAAAATCAAGCGGTGTAGGCTTTTTTTGTTTTTTTTTGAAAAAAAAACGATAAACACGGGTTATCTTAAAAAAAAATATTGTACTTTTGCAAGCATAAAATCTCAAAAAAGGGATGATAGCCATCTATCCCTACATTTCACAAAAAAAATATATTTTTAATATTCATACGCATTATTATGGCAAATAAAATTAAAGTTTTAGACATTAGCACATTAGAATTTAAAACTATAGCAGAATTAAGAAACTTTGCCAAAAACAGAAACATTCCGGGCTACGATAAATTAGATAAAGACGGGCTTATATTTCAGTTGGCTGAATTTCAAAAGCATTACGTATTTGGCACTACTTCCCCAAAGGCTGAAGAAAAGAATGTTGCTGAAGTAAAAAAAGAAACACAAAATACTACTAAGCACAGAGGTCGTCCCAAAAAGAATGCCCAAGCTGATACCAAAGAAAATAAAGTGGAAAAAGCCAAAGCAACATTAGGTAAAAAAGCAGCCAATATAGATAAAAAAAATACTAAAGAAGTAAAAACAGAAGAAGTGCCGGTTGCAGATTCGCCCGCCAAAGGACGTCGTAAACGCATTACCTCAGAAATATCCATAGCGGCTTCTTCACGAGGTGCTTCTAAAAAAACAGAAATAAAAGATATAGACACTCTCACCTACATACAAAATATACGTAAACGCACTTTAGAAGAAATAGCTCAAAAAAAGCAGGTAAAATCATCATTTATGGAAAAAGCACAAGAGGAAAAGCATAAAATGGACTCCCTTGCCAGTACCGATGAAAAGCATGATGCACCTGCTACACAAGTGGAACCCGAGCATATATCGGCCGAAGTATCCGTTACTCCTAATACCGCTAATGTAGCCAACAACAACCCATTATCAGGTGTAAAAGGCTTTGTACCTAAGAATATAGACTTTTTGGGTAACGTAGATGCCGAAGGCGTATTGGAAATGATGCCCGACGGCTTTGGATTTTTGCGTTCATCCGACTATAATTACCTCAATTCCCCTGATGACATATACGTATCACAATCACAAATTAAGCTTTTTGGCCTTAAAACCGGTGATGTAATACAAGGTAACATACGCCCGCCCAAAGATGGTGAAAAATACTTCCCTTTAACCAAGGTAAACATGATAAACGGCAAACTGCCAGAAGAAGTACGTGACAGAATACCATTTGATTACCTCACACCGCTATTCCCGGATGAAAAAATCAATTTGGTACGCCGTCATGAAAATAATATATCCATGCGTGTAATAGACCTGTTTGCTCCCATAGGTAAAGGCCAGCGAGGGCTTATAGTAGCACAGCCTAAAACAGGTAAAACCGTACTGCTAAAAGAAATAGCCAACTCCATATCAGCCAATCATCCGGAAATATACCTTATAATATTACTCATAGACGAACGCCCTGAAGAGGTAACCGATATGGCCAGAAGCGTAAAAGCGGAAGTAATATCCTCCACCTTTGACGAGCCGGCCGAACGCCACGTTAAAATAGCCAATATCGTACTTGAAAAAGCCAAAAGAATGGTGGAATGCGGTCATGACGTATGCATATTACTGGACTCCATTACCCGTTTGGCACGTGCCTATAACACTATGGCCCCGGCTTCAGGTAAAGTATTGTCGGGCGGTGTGGAAGCCAACGCATTACAAAAGCCCAAACGCTTCTTTGGTGCAGCCCGTAAAATAGAAGACGGCGGCTCCCTTACCATTATAGCTACCGCCCTTACCGAAACAGGCTCCAAAATGGACGAGGTGATATTTGAAGAATTTAAAGGTACAGGTAACATGGAATTACAATTAGATCGTCGCCTGTCGAATAAACGTGTATTCCCCGCTGTAGACATAGTAGCCTCTTCCACCCGTAGAGATGACCTGCTACAGGAAAAGAACACCCTGCAAAAAATATGGTACCTGCGTAATATGTTGGCCGATATGAACCCCATAGAAGCTATGGAATTGGTAAAACATCGCATGGAAATGACAAGCTCCAACGAAGAATTTCTGCTTTCTATGCGTGACGAATAATTGCACATAACACGTTTTTTATTATTAATAATATATAAGGGTATTGTCGTTCACGGCAATACCCTTTGCTTTATATATGTATTTTAAGTATAATTACTATGAAACATAAATGTATCCCCTGCTGACTAAAATATACCCTTCGCCACTATAGTATAAAAAAAAGTGAAGTATAGAGGTAAAACAGGAGGAAAATAAAAAAAAAGTGGTACTTTTGCATATTTAACGCAATAATACATAACCATGACAAAAGAAGAAAAAATATCTTACGCCTTAGGTGTAGCAATAGGCGATAATTACGCCAAAATGAATATTAAAATAGACGGTCCCGCATTTGCTAACGGTGTTACCACCGTACTGGAAGGCAAACAGCCACTTATGAGTATGCAGGAAATTCAGCAAACGCTGGAAGATCTCCAACGTGACTTAGACAATAAGGGTAAAACAGCCCTGAACGAAGAAAAAGAAAAAGGCAGAAAATTTTTGGAAGAGAATAAAACCAAGCCCGGTGTAAAAGAAACCGCCAGCGGCTTACAATACAAAGTATTGGTAGAAAGCATAGGCAAACGTCCATCGGCTACCGATACCGTAGAAGTACATTATGAAGGTCGCCTTATTGACGGCACCATATTTGACTCCTCCATTCAACGCGGTGAAAGAATAGCCTTCCCTTTGAATCAGGTTATTGCCGGCTGGACTGAAGGCTTACAGCTCATGAGCGAAGGCTCAAAATTTGAATTTTACATACCTTCACATTTGGCATACGGTGACCATGGCGCAGGCGGTGCTATTCCCGGCGGTGCCACTTTAATATTCCAGGTAGAACTATTTAAAGTAAAATAATATGCACACTCCTGAAGCCCTGTTATCGAACTTATTTGAACTTACTTTCCATTGTAAGCCACTAAATATCACACCTCTGAATGCCGCAGGCTCCGGTTCGGGCAGAAAATATTTTCGCATTACAGCCCTTAACCGTGTGGTGGTAGGCGCCTATAATGAGGACAGAAAGGAAAATGAAGCTTTTTTGGGTTTCACCAAACATTTTTTGTCCAAATCATTTGCTGTACCACAGGTATATGCAGAAGATTTGGACAAAAATATATACCTGCTGGAGGATTTGGGCGATGAAACGCTCTATAACTTTTTAAGCAGCCAACGCAATGGCATGGTAGAATTTTCATCAGAACTGCTGGACATATACCAGCGAGCCTTGAACGGGCTGCTCCGCATACAAATGGAAGGCAGCCAAGGGCTGGATTTTTCACTATGTTACCCGCGTGCCGCATTTGACGAACAATCTATACGTTGGGATTTAAACTATTTTAAATACTACTTTCTTAAATTGGCCCACATTCCCTTCAACGAGCAATTGCTGGAAAACGATTTTAACACCTTGTGTCAATACCTGCTGGAAGCCGACAACCGATATTTCCTTTACAGGGACTTTCAATCGCGCAATATCATGCTAAAAAACAACGATATATATTTTATCGACTATCAGGGCGGACGTAGAGGAGCACTGCAATACGATGTAGCCTCACTACTATATGACGGCAAAGCCGGTATACCACAAACTGTAAGAGAAGAACTGGTACGCTATTATGTAAAACAATTGGCTACCTACAATGCTCAAGCTGCCGAAACATTCATGGACTACTACTATGCCTTTGTATTCATACGCATAATGCAGGCCATGGGTTCATACGGATTTAGAGGGTTTTATGAAAAGAAGACCCACTTTTTACAAAGCATACCTTATGCCTTGAACAATTTGCAATGGCTTATAGACCATGTAGAACTTAAAATAAATATACCCACCTTGTGGGACTTATTTCATAAGCTCATCGACGCTCCTAACCTAAAACAATTTGCCCAACCCAAGCTTACGGTAAGCATATACAGTTTTTCATTTCTTCACCAACATCCGCAAGACAACAGCGGCAATGGTGGCGGATACGTATTTGACTGCCGATGCTTACCTAATCCTGGCCGATATGACGAATTCAAAAAACATAACGGCACCGAGCCCGAAGTGATTAAATTTTTGGAAGAAAAAGCCGAAATAGCCTTATACTTTGAACACGTAAAAGGCATAGTGGACATGGCTGTTACAAATTATATACAACGTTCCTTTCAAAACCTATCGGTAAGCTTTGGTTGCACCGGCGGTCAACACCGCTCGGTTTATTTTGCCAACCGCATGGCACAATACTTGCAACAGCACTATGATATAAATATAAATGTGACACATTTAATGCAAAAAGAATGGATAAAATAAAACACCTTTGCCCCATATTATTGTTATTAGCATGGTGTGCCATTACATGTAGTTCATGCCGATACGAAGAAGGTCCGTTTATTAATTTTACCAAGGTGGACAATCGTATTCGCGGAGAATGGGAAATAACAAAAATAGAGCACAATGGCAGCACCGTATCGGCCACCGCCGCTATGGAAGAATCCTTAGGATCCATCATGGATTTTTACCAAACACATGTATATTTTATGCATTGCACCATTAACAATACCATATACAATTGTGAAGGTTCATGGGACTTCGGTGACAAAAAACGCTCCATTATAGTAAATTACCGTGGTATCCGCCAGGTAATAAGCAGAGAATATGAAATAATAAAATTTAAGAATAACTTACTTAAAGTTCGCTATACCGATGATAAGGGTGACGAATGGACCCTTACCCTTACCCTATTGTTATCATACATAGAATATGGATATTAAGCACAAGCTCAAAAAAATATTTCACTGGTTTACAGGACGTACCGATAATACCAAAATATATGTTTTAAGTATTATAGTAGGTATTATAGCAGCCATAGCTGCCATAGTGCTTAAGTTGAGCGTACATTATACCGAAACCATACTTCAAAATGCCTTTCCGGAACAGGAATTCAACTATTTATATTTGGCATTTCCTATCATAGGTATTACACTTACCGTACTATATATTAAATTTTTCATTAAAGATGATTTAAGTCACGGTGTCAGCAAAGTGCTATATGCCATAGCCAAAAACAATGGCCGGCTAAAAATGCATCACACCTACTCTTCCATAGTGTCCAGTACCCTCACCGTCGGCTTTGGCGGATCGGTAGGTTTGGAAGCTCCCATCACCCTCACAGGGTCGGCTATAGGCAGCCGACTGGGCATATTCTTCCACCTGAGCACCAAACAAACCACCACCCTGGTAGCCTGTGGTGCCACCGCCGCGGTAGCTGCCATATTCAATGCTCCCATAGCCGGCGTGGTATTTGCCATAGAAGTACTCATGCTTGACCTCACCATTTCTTCGGCCTTTCCACTGCTTATATCGGCCGTAACGGCTACCAGCATGTCGTATATATGCCTTGGACGCAGTATTATGTTCAACTCCATCACCCTATTCTCCTTTGAAATGCAAAATATGCCTTTTTATGCCCTGCTGGGCATAATTACAGGCTTGTATTCCCTATATTTTATGCGGGTATCGGCAACCATAGAAGCTCAATTTAAAAAAATAAAAGAAAAATGGATAAAGATACTCATAGGCGGCATACTGCTAAGCGTGCTCATATTTCTGTTCCCCTCACTATATGGTGAAGGGTATGAATCATTGAATAATATTATGACTGGTCACGTAAACCGCCTGTTTACCCATAGTCCCTTCTATAATTGGCAATTCAACCCGTGGCTCATGTTGCTGTTTGTATTCATGGTACTCACATTCAAAACCTTTGCTACTGCACTCACCAATAGTGCCGGTGGCATAGGCGGTGTATTTGCCCCCTCCTTGTTCATAGGCGGCATGGCCGGATGCTTCACCTCATTGGCCGTAAATGTAATATTTGGCTATAATTTGCCTATTATCAACTTTACCTTAGCCGGCATGGCCGGCGTGATGGGTAGCGTAATGCGTGCTCCACTCACCGCCATATTCCTTATAGCAGAACTATCGGGCGGATATCAGCTGTTTGTACCGCTTATGCTTACCACTTTATGCTCCTATGCAATATTTTATCCGTTTGAAAAACAATCGGTTTACACCAAATCCTTGGCTGCTGAAGGCAACCTGATAACTCATCATAAAGATAAACATGCTCTCAGCATGCTGTCAGTATCGGAGTTAATAGAGAACAATTTCCTTACCATACACCCTCAGGCAACTCTTAAAGACCTGCTTCCCGTAATAGAAGAATCGGTACGTAATATATTTCCCGTAGTAGATGAAAACGGTAAATTTTACGGCATTATCATATTAGATGACATACGCCACCTTATATTCCATGAAGAAAAATACACCACACCGGTTACCGAATTGTCATTTATGCCCGATATATCGGTATATAAAGAAGAAAACATGACGGAAGTGGTAGAAAAATTCAAATCATCAGGCTTATACAATATGGTAGTACTGGATAATAATGGCAAATACTACGGATTTATTTCCCGTGCCAATGTGTTTTCCGCCTATAGGGAAATAGTACAAGAAATATCGGAAGATTAATGCATTACAGGCGTTTTACATATACATTTCTCATCATGATATGGGCTGCTTTACCTTGTATAGGGCAGCAAAAAATGCTCATTATACATCCGCCCTGCTTTAAAACTGCTGCCGACAGCCTTGTATGGCAAAAAGAAGCCGCCGGCATCAAATGCATTACATGGGAATGCACCCTATCACAGCCTGCACTTATTAAACTATGTATTGACAGCATCACACAGCGATTTCCTGCCAATTATATGCTCATATTAGGTGATTTTGAGCATATTCCGTCGTATGAAAACATGGAATGGCTCAGCGATATATACTATGCTACCGACAGTGCCGGCCATGCCCGCATGGCTATAGGCCGATTATCGGCCCAAAATGCCGAAGAGCTGCAATATATGATACAAAAAAATGCCACCGATTCCTATCTGCAGAACATTGTTGCCATAGCATCCTCTTCCGTATCGGCCCTTACGGGCAAAACAGATATTCAACGTGTGCAAGACCTGCTTGGCTATATTCAAGCCAAAGGCATACCCGACACCCATATATACTATAGCACACCCGAATACACTTTACAGGCATCAGATATTATACAGGCCGTAAACAATGGTACACAATTGCTCATTTACGCCGGTCACGGCGATTATACAGGTTGGAATACCGGTAATTTTACCACACACGACATAGACAATATACATAATACACTATACCCCGTTATAATATCCGC
The DNA here is from genome assembly GCA_045598105.1 of Bacteroidales bacterium. GTDB lineage: Bacteria > Bacteroidota > Bacteroidia > Bacteroidales > WCHB1-69 > UBA1205. The sequence continues at coordinate 39,745 of JAZLLK010000052.1, forward strand.
CGCCTGCCTCAACGGACACTATGCCCGCCGCACCTGCATGGCAGAAGCATGGATGCGTAGCCCACACGGCGCTAAAGCCGTAATTATGTCCTCAGCCCTATGCGACCATGATGCTAATATGGAAGCTTTGCTATACAGTATACAGCTACCGGATATGCCCGCTACTCTGGGGGAATGGTGGCTCTTGATGTATAACTATACCACCTTCACCCTGCACCGACCTAACGACGCTCAGGCATGGATACTATTCGGCGACCCCTCTATGCCTATATCCCTTCCTCATAATGAATATATTAATGATAATAATATAGATTCTCTACTGCTCTACCCTAACCCTGCACATAACACACTACACATAAACACATTGCAACATACTGATATATATAACATTAACGGCACACTAATACAACGTTGCCAAGGCCCTGATATAGATGTATCAGCCCTTACAGCAGGCACCTATGTACTCAAAACCGATAACCGATATTTTTTATTCATAAAACAATAAAAAAATACGGAAAAAAATAGAAAAATAACTAATAAATAACAATAAACTGGCAATAATAACGTTAAAATATATTTAATAAAAGTACAAACGGGTGACACACAAACGCATATACAAATATACAGAAATTACATTAATAACCATAACTATATGGCTATTAAGCGCTTGCAGTACCAAAAAGGACAATTTTTTTTATCGTACCTACCATGGCACTACGGCTCGTTTTAATATAATATTCAATGGCAATGAAAGCTATAAGGAAGGTATGGAGAATTTAGAGACCGCCAATACCGATAATTATACCGATATATTGCCGGTATACCCCAAGGTGGATAAGAATGCTGCTCTTCAGCAGGCCCCCAAATGGGATAGAACCATAGAAAAATGTTCTAAAGCCATAAAAAAGCACTCCATGCTCATAAAAGGAGTGGAACGATGCAAACCTATAGATGATGCTTATTTGCTTTTAGGCAAAGCCTACTACCAAAGGCAGGACTACGCTGATGCCATAGGAGTATTTAATTACATCATTAATACCCATCATAATGGTAACGTATGGCCCGATGCCCACACATGGAAGGCCGAAACCGAAATGAATATGGACCGCATGAAAGAGGCGGAAGAAACATTGGAAACTATTCGCCAGGGCATAGCAGACCAAAAAAATGACAGTTATAAGCAACATTGGGAAGGTGTATATTCACAGTTTCTCATTAATCAAAAAGACTATGAGCAGGCTACCATATACCTATCGGAGCTGCTGAAGCACAAGCACATGAAAAAAGACTTTAAAACACGTATATACTTCATATTGGCCCAATTACAACAAAAATCCGATATGAAAGATGAAGCCTCAAAAAACTATTTGACCGTATTGAAACGCAACCCCGTATACGAAATGGAATTCAATTCCACACTTAACCTTGCCCTATGCAACAATAACACTGCCGAATCAAGGCAAAAATTGAACAAACTGTTCAAAGACGGCCGTAATGAGAGTCTGAAAGACCAAATATTCTACACATTGGCACTTATGGACCTAAATGAACAGGATACCACTTCCGCCATTAACAATTTGGAAGCCTCCGTATTTTGGTCATTCAGCAATGCACACCAAAAGGCGTTATCATCACTCACACTGGCTGAATTATACTATACCAAAGGTAATTATGTAAATGCCCTTACCTATTATGACACTCTGCTGGTGAATATGCCTACTAATTTTCAAAACTATTCCGGCATAAAACAAAAGAGCGAAATATTGAAAGACTTAGTTTCTAACCTTATGGTTATTAATCATAACGACAGCATGCTATACCTGGCCTCCTTGTCGGAAAGTGAACGTGACGACTATTTAGCTAAGGTAATAGCCGACTATCAAAAGAAGGAGGAAGAACGCATAGCTGATGAAACAGCTAAAGCCCAACTGATGGAATCGGCTTCAAAACGTAGAGCATCTGCCGCTGCCGGCCGTAACGGCGGCAGCAAGGCATGGGTATTTGCTGACCCTACCCAAAACAAACTGTCCCAACAGAACTTCCGCAAACAATGGGGTAGCCGCGTATTGGAAGACTTTTGGTTTGTAAACGATATCAACGTCAACTCGTTTGACAATAATTTAGCCGATGCCGATACAGGCTCCGACCCCTCTATGTCCGATATAAATAATGACGCCAACGCTAATGATCATGACAACAAAAAAGGAGGCAAAATAAACAATCCTTTAGACAAAAATTACTATTTGCAGGACATGCCTGCCACTCCGGAACAAACCGAAACCATGAACAATGACATAGCCACCGCATTGTATAACGCAGGCTTTATATACTATGATAATTTGAACGACAAACCCATGTCAAACCATGAGTTTGAAACCCTGATGGAGCGTTACCCCGAACACAAGCTGGCAGCACCCTCCTGCTTCCAATTATACAATTCATACCTGCTAATGCAGGATATGGAAAAAAGTGAGTACTATAAAAACTACTGCCTCACACATTTTGCCAACACCGACTATGCCCGCATTATACAGGACCCTGCCTACTATCAAAAAATACAGGCCCAACAACAGGAAGCCGAAACCTATTATACTCTATTGTACGATACCTTTGCTTCCAATCACTACAGCGAAGCCTACCGCATGAGCAATGAAGGCCTAAGCAAATACATTAACTCGGAGCTAAACGCCAAAATGGAATACATACGGGCCATATGCGTAGATAAACTATACGGACACGACAGCCTTCGCGTACACCTGAATAATATAATACGCCGCTACCCCGCTACCGCTATAGATACCGCCGCCGGCAACCTGCTATTGGCACTCAATAATTTAGAACACCCTACCCCTGCTACTTCTCAAGCCAAAGCCGACACCAATAACACATCGGCAGTTAAGCCGAAAGTAAACTATGTGTATGATGAAAAGGCCTTCCACTTTATAATAATAGTGGCCGACATGCGTGACATTAAAATAAACGACCTGAAAAATAAAATAGTGGACTTTAATAAGGACTATTTCCGTAGAGAAAAATTTGACTTGTCTAATTTTTATATAGACAACACTATACAAATGATAACCATATCAAAGTTTGAAAACAAGGAAAAAGCTATGGACTACTATAAATTACTAAAGTCTAACGATAAATACTTTTCACAATTGAACCAAACAGCCACAGCTAAAGTATATGTCATATCTGATGCAAACTACACCACCTATTTTAAAAATAAAGATGCCAGAGCTGATTATGATACATTTTTTGAAGATAAATATATAAAATAAAAGTATTTATGGCGTATGGAACACGAACAATATGATTTTGACACTCTTATTAATCGTAAAAACACGGCAAGCGTAAAATACGACATGATGGAACGTGATTTCGGACGTAATGATTTACTGCCCATGTGGGTAGCAGATATGGACTTTGCTACGCCCGATTTTATACTGCAATCCATAACAGAACGCTTACAGCATCCTATATTGGCATACAGTTTTGGTGACCACCAATACTATGAAACCGTGATAAAATGGCTGCAAAAACGTTATCACATTAATGCCCAAGCCTGCCAACTTCACTTTATTCCGGGTATAGTATCCGGCATAAGTTTCTTTGTACAAGCCTTTACCCGTGAAGGTGATGCCGTGGTAATTACCACTCCCGTTTACCCTCCTTTTCACCATGTGCCATTACAGGGCAAAAGAGAACTGAGATGCAGCCACATGATAGAAAAAGAGGGGAAATTCTATATAGACTGGACCGATTTTGAGCAAAAACTCCAAGGTGCAAAATTATTCATACTCTCTAATCCGCACAACCCCGGCGGGCGGGTATGGACACGTGAGGAGCTACAGCACATAGCTATGCTGTGCCATAAGTACAAGGTATTGGTAATATCCGATGAAATACATGCCGACCTCATATTTGATGATAGCAAACAAATATCGTTTTCTACCGTGAGCCGGGAAGCCGCCAAAATATCGGTAACCTATATGGCTCCAAGCAAAACATTTAATATGGCAGGCATGTCCAGTTCTGTAGCATATATTCCTAATGATGACATACGCAAGGAGTTTTTTGCCTATTTAGACGGCTACGAAGTAGCCAATGGTCACACTCTTGCCTACACCACCGCCATAGCCGCTTTCAATAATGGTGAAGAATGGCTCCGACAAGTAAAAATATATATACAAAATAATATAGACTACGCTATCAACTTTCTGCAACAGCACATTCCGCAAGCTAAGGTAATGCGTCCTGAAGCCTCCTTCCTATTGTGGATTAATTTTTCAGCCTTAGGCCTAAGCCATGCCGAAATAAAAGACCGCCTCATCAATAAAGCCCTTTTAGCCCTGAACGACGGTACCGACTTCGGCGGTGAAAAATACGAATGCTGCTTCCGCCTGAATGTTGGCTGCCCTAAAGCTACCCTTACAGATGCCCTGCAACGAATAGTAAATGTGTTATAACATATATTACCTTATAACCATATAAAAATAAGATACAAAAATTATATAATTAACATATTTTAAATATAAAAAAAAGTATATAAATGGAATTAGCAGCAAAATACGATCCCGCTTTGGTAGAAAGCAAATGGTATCAATATTGGATAGACAAAGGATTGTTCCAATCCAAACCCGACGGCAGAGTACCTTATACCATGGTAATACCGCCCCCCAATGTTACCGGCATATTACACATGGGACACATGCTCAATAATACCATACAGGATATATTAGTCCGTAGAGCCCGCACACAAGGCAAAAACGCATGCTGGGTGCCGGGCACCGACCACGCCTCTATAGCTACCGAAGCCAAGGTAGTAAACAAGTTAGCACAACAAGGCATAAAAAAAACCGAACTCACCCGTGAGCAGTTTTTGGAACAGGCCTGGGACTGGACACACGAACATGGTGGTATTATACTCAAGCAATTACGTCGGTTGGGTGCCTCTTGCGATTGGGACCGCACCGCCTTTACCATGGACGATACCCGCTCACAAAGCGTAATAAAAGTTTTTTGCGACTTATACAACAAAGGCCTTATATACCGTGGCGTGCGCATGGTAAATTGGGACCCGCAGGCCCAAACCGCCCTATCGGATGAAGAGGTAATATATAAAGAACAAAACGGCAAACTCTACTACCTGCGTTACCAAATAGTAGGAGAAAATAAATATGCCATAGTGGCTACCACCCGTCCTGAAACTATTATGGGCGATACAGCCATGTGTATTAATCCTCATGACCCTAAAAATGCACACCTGAAAGGCAAAAAGGTAATAGTACCGCTGGTAGGTAGAGAAATTCCCGTAATAGAAGACGATTACGTGGACATAGAATTTGGTACCGGCTGCCTCAAGGTAACGCCCTCACACGACATCAATGACTACATGTTGGGTGAAAAACACCATTTGCCAAGCATAGATATATTCAATGACAATGGTACCCTGAACGAAAATGGCGGCATATACGCCGGCATGGACCGCTTTGACGTACGTAAAAAAATAGTGGACGACCTGCAAGCCGCTAACTTGCTGGAAAAGGTAGAAGACTATGTAAACAAAGTAGGCTTTTCAGAGCGTACCCACGTGGCCATAGAGCCTAAATTATCCATGCAATGGTTCCTCAAAATGAAGAACTTAGCACAACCCGCCCTACAAGCCGTAATGAATGACGACATACAATTTCACCCTTCCAAATTCAAAAACACCTATCGGCATTGGATGGAAGAAGTAAAGGACTGGTGCATAAGCCGTCAGCTATGGTGGGGACATCGTATTCCCGCTTACTTTTTGCCGCAAGGCGGCTATGTGGTAGCCCCTTCTATAGAAGAAGCATTGGCTATAGCCAAACAAAAAGAAGAAAATGCCAACCTTACCATACAAGACCTTAAACAGGAAGACGACTGCCTGGATACATGGTTCTCTTCATGGCTGTGGCCTATATCCTTATTCAATGGCATTAACCACCCCGACAATGAAGAAATAAAATACTATTACCCTACTGCTGACCTGGTTACCGCCCCCGATATCATATTCTTTTGGGTAGCCCGTATGATAATGGCCGGCTACGAATATAAAGGGACTTTCCCCTTCAAAAACGTATATTTTACCGGTATAGTACGCGACAAACAAGGCAGAAAAATGTCCAAATCACTCGGCAACTCCCCTGACCCCATAGAACTGATGGATAAATATGGAGCCGATGCCGTCCGCATGGGCATGATGCTAAGCGCCCCCGCCGGCAACGACATATTGTTTGATGAGGCTTTGTGCGAACAGGGACGTAACTTCAATAATAAAATATGGAACGCCTTCCGACTGGTAAAATCATGGAACGTGGAAGATAAAGCTCAACCCGAAACCTCACAAAAAGCCATAGAATGGTTTAATCACCTGCTGTGCAAAACCCAAAACGATATAGATGACCTGTTCTCAAAATACCGCTTATCGGAAGCACTTATGATGGTGTACAAATTGTTTTGGGACGAATTTTCGGCATGGTACCTCGAAATGATAAAACCCGCATTCGGCCAAGCAATAGACAGTACCACCTATAATGCTACCTTGCAGTTCTTTGACCATCTGCTCCGCCTGCTACACCCATTCATTCCTTTCATTACCGAAGAACTGTGGCAAGCCCTGCAAGCCAGACAGGAAGGCGAAAGTATAATGTATGCCCGACTGCCACAAACACATGAAGCCGACCTGCCCCTGCTTCAAAATTTTGAAACAGCCAAAGCCGTTATTACCAATATAAGAAATGTGCGTCTGCAAAAAAATATACCCAATAAAAACGCCCTCAACCTATATTACAAAGGCCAAACCGATACTTATTACCATACGCTTATAAGCAAAATAGCCAATATAGAAAGCATACAGGCATGGCAACAGGAATCGGATATGCCTACCGTAAACTTTTTAGTAGGTACCACCGAATGGATTATACCCATGGGTGATATGATAGATACCGAAGCCGAAATAAAGAAAATAGAAGCCGATATTAAATACTACGAAGGCTTTCTTACCGGAGTTATGAAAAAACTGGCCAACGAAAAATTTGTAGCCAATGCCAAACCCGAAGTGGTAGCCATGGAACGCAAAAAACAGGCTGATGCCACTTCCAAGTTGGAAACACTTAAAGAAAGTTTACGTAAACTTACTAAATAACATACATTAAGTGCAATTAAAAAAGGAGGTCTGTATAAGACCTCCTTTTTATATTCATACTAATAAGCCAAAAACACTACTGATTTTGCTCTCTTCTTTTTTTACTACGCTCTTTACGTGCCAAATGAGCAGGCTCCAATGCCAAAGTATCACCATTCAACAAAGAAGCTACACCCTCTTTCTCCTGCTTACGCTTTTGCTCACAAACCTCACAATGGCACTCTTCCTTATAGTCGTCAGGCTCGGTATAGGTAGTAATTACACCTTCAAAATTACGCAATATCACACGTTTTGGACTTTGAGATATAACATAATTAGGCATTACGGGCGTTTTGCCGCCACCGCCGGGAGCATCTACCACAAAGGTAGGCACTGCATATCCTGAAGTATGTCCTCTTAAATTCTCTATTATTTCTATACCCTTAGATACCGGCGTACGGAAATGCTCTAAACCCATAGAAAGGTCACACTGATATATGTAATAAGGACGTACCCTCATTTTTACCAACTCGTGTACTAATTGCTTCATTACGTGAGTGCAATCGTTTACACCACGCAATAGCACCGTTTGGTTTCCTAAGGGAATACCGGCATTGGCCATACGGGCACAAGCCGCAGCCGACTCCGGTGTAACCTCTTGAGGATGATTAAAATGGGTATTAATCCATATAGGATGATATTGTTTAAGCATATTCACCAGTTTATCAGTAATACGCTGAGGACACACTACCGGCGTACGGGTACCTAATCGAATAATTTCCACATGCGGTATAGCCCTCAATCGCTTAATAATGGATTCTAACATATCATCATTCACCATTAAAGCATCACCGCCTGAAAGCAATACATCTCTTACCGTAGGCGTAGCAGCTATGTAATCTATAGCCTTTTGTATTCTTTCGGTGGGCGACTGACAGTCATGTTGCCCTGCAAAACGACGACGGGTACAATGACGACAATACATAGAACACATATCGGTAATTAAGAACAATACTCTGTCAGGATAACGGTGTGTGAGCCCGGGTACCGGCGAATCCTCATCTTCATGCAAAGGATCTAACAAATCAGCCGGCGACTGATGTAATTCTGCTGCCGTAGGTATAGCCTGACGACGCACGGGACAATGAGGATTATCAGGGTCAATTAAACTTAAATAATACGGTGTAATGGCCATACGCAAGGTCTGCAACGATTTAGCCACGCCCTCTTCCTCTTCCTTGGTGAGCTTAATGTATTTTTTAAGCTCATCCAATGTTTCTATTCTGTTTTTAACTTGCCATTTCCAATCATTCCACTGCTCATCAGTAACATTAGGAAATAATTCGGCTCTTCTGTTTACTCTCATAATATGATGTGTATATGTTTTACTTATTATTTTACGTACAATTTTTCAAATAAAGACCTTACCTCGGCCGATTCACGAACAATATTCAGGGTGAGTTCGGCATGCCCCTTGGCATAACCATTACCTACTATAAGGTTAATATCCTTACCCACACCCTCGGCACCTAAAGCTGCCTTGGTAAAACTGGTGGCCATGGAGAAAAAATACACGCACCCCTGCCCTTTGGTAATGAGTATGGAAGTCATTTCGGTAGATGGTACGTTCACATTATTCACCGTAACATCGGTACCTCTGCCTCCGGTAATAGCCATTACCTTATGATATACGTCCATTACATTAGTGGCATCGGCCACTATTACATCTGTGGCCAAATGCATATCTATAATACGCTGCGCATTCTCCATAGAATATTCCACCACTATTACCTTGCCATATTTACCTACATTCTTCATGGCCTGATAACAGCATAATACGCCCGACTTACCGCCACCGCCTATTATACATACTATGTCACCTTCGGTGACCAAACGATCTACCTGCGCCGGAGCCCCCGCCACATCTAAAACCGCTAATGCCAACTTTTCGGGTATATCTTGTGGTAATACGGCAAATAATCCACTTTCAAACAGTATGGCCTCCGCTATTACATCCACCTGATCAGAATCAGGCGACAAATGAGTGATTTCTTTTATTTTTAATGGAGTAAGCGACAACGATACCAATGTAGCTATGCGATCACCTACTTTTATTTTAGTGCTGTTATGAAAATTATCACCTATGGCCTTTACCGTACCTATAAGCATGCCGCCCGAACCGGTAACAGGATTTTGTAATTTACCGCGATCCTCCACTATAGACATTATCATTTTCTTCATTTGCTCCGCATCACCATTACAGGCATGCCGTATTTGCGTATAGCTGGCAGAATCAATATTTAAAGTAGAAACATTTATAAGCACCTCATTATCATATATTTCCATAGCATTATCCAGTTTTTGGGCAGGCTGTGGTAAAGTGCCCGCAGGGTATAATACTCTATGTGTGCCGTATCTGCATCCTGTTTTCATATCTATACTATAATATTAACATGCAAAGGTACACTAAAATACCTTATCATAAGGGCATAAAGCCATATTTTTTTTTACTTTTTTTACCTTATTCGGTTGTAATAAACTTTAACAGCACTACACATATAGAGCAACACATAAAAAAAAAGCAGGCTCCCACCATAGGGAGCCTGCTTTAGCATTGATATGAATTAATTATGCATATAATTCTTCAAATATTTTACGAAGTTCAGGGCTTTCACGTAATTCCTGTAAGGTAAATTCGGCGTGACCTTTGGTGTAACCGTTGCCCATTATCATGTTCACATCCGAGCCTATACCTTCAGCACCTAATGATGCTTTGGTAAAGCTGGTAGCCATGGAGAAGAAATATACTACGCCATCATCTTTGGTGCACAATACGGCAGTCATTTCCTGGTCGGGAACATTTACACAGTTAATAGTTACATCGGCCATTTTACCGTTGGTTAAGCGTTCTACCATTTCATATACCTGTACAGGAGTCATGCCGGCAGCACTTTCTACTACATCACAAAAACCGAGGTCTTTAATACGTTGGGTAGATTTAGGGCTATTGGCTATACCTATTACCTTACCGGTAACGCCTACACGCTTTTTAGCTTCATAGCAGCAGAGCATACCGCTTTTTCCACCGGCACCTAATATAACCACTGTTTGTCCGTATTGGCATAATTTAGCTGTTTGTGCAGGAGCACCTGCTACGTCTAATGCACTCAAAGCCAGCTTTTCAGGCATATCAGTAGGTATTTTGGCATATATACCGCTTTCGAACAATATAGCTTTACCTTTTATGTCCACCTGATCCACTTCAGGGCGTATTTCCAATATTTCATCTATACGAAGCGGAGTTAATGACAAGGATACCAATGTAGCTATACGATCGCCTTCTTTCAGGTCTATTTTACCTTTAAGAGCATCACCTATTTTTTCTACTTTACCCAGCAACATGCCGCCCGAACCGGTACGACGATTACGGTGTTTGCCTTGCAATTTCACATTAAGCAACATTTCTCTTTTTACCTCTTCCATCACTTTTTCGGTGCTTGCACCTGCACCTGCCTGCTGCTTGGCATAGTTATGAATATCGGTAAAACTGGCGCTGTCAATATTAAGTGTTTGTACATCAATAAGGATTTCATTATCATATATTTCATCCATATTGTTATCCAGCTTATTAGCCGGCTGAGGTAATACACCTATAGGCTCTATCACACGATGTGTGCCGTATTTATTTCCTTTTTTTTGCATTATTATAAGTATTATTCTTGATTAAAAAAAATATGTTATTTACGTTTTAAATTTAATATGTCACGTGCTTCATCTGAAGTGGCTATATCACGGCCTAATTCTTTGGCTATGCGAACTACTTTGGCTACCAATTCACCATTTGACTGAGCCAATACACCCTTAGACAAATACAGGTTATCTTCAAAACCCACACGTACATTACCACCCATGGCTATGGCAGCTGCTGCCATAGGAAATGCGTGACGCCCCACTCCGGTAACTGTCCAAGTGGAACCGGCAGGAATACCATTTACCAGCCAGCACAAATTAGCCACTGTGGCAGGAGTACAACCGGGAACACCCAGCACAAAATTGAATTGCATGGGATGAGCCGGCACCTCACCTTTTTTGGCCATGGTGAGTATAGTATCCAAATGCCCCATTTCAAAGCATTCATACTCAGGCTTAATGCCACGCTCTATCATACGCTTACCAAAAGCACGCATGGTAGGCATGGTGTTATCAAATATTTCATCACCAAAATTACAGGTACCACAATCTAATGTAGCCATTTCAGGTATGGGCGTGGTATCGGTAGATTGCAACCGCTCATCGGGTGTCATGCCTACCGCTCCCCCGGTGGAGGGTATAAGTATTACATTAGGACACACCTTGTATATAGCCTCTTCACATTCCTGAAAACGGGCTCTGCTTTGAGTAGGCGTACCATCATCTTCTCGCACATGAAGATGAACTATGGCTGCTCCGGCATCTACGGCCGACTTGGCTTCTCTTACTATCTCTTCTACGGTATATGGCACCTGCGGATTCTGCTTTTTGGTAACCTCAGCACCGCAAATAGCTGCCGTAATTATAAGTTTTTCCATATTATACTTGTGATTAATTATTTATTTTTCCGTTGGCATTCTTTGGGTGTAACACAGGTACCCGAGGCACGACATACTACTATGGGCTCATCTAACTCATCTGCTGCCGACGCTGAAATATCCGGACGGGCTACGGCCACTTTACGGGCTTCAAATATCATGTGTCGTGAAGTGTTACCTTCTCTGTCAATATATCCTTCTACTTCTATATAGTCACCTGCATACACAGGAGCCAAAAAATCAATGCTGTCATAAGCACGGAATAAGCCCTCATCACCGTCACGCATAATGAGCAACTCGGTAGCTAAATCACCAAACAAATGCACCATGTGTGCTCCATCTACCAAATTACCGCCGTAATGTGCATCTTTGGCACTCATTCTTAATCTTATTTTGGACGATATCTTATTTTCCATATATATTCTGCTTTTAATTATACACTATTTAACTATATAATCTACCAATATAGCAGGAGTGTGCACCTGCTCAGGTGCTATTTCACCTACCTCTACCATATTGTCTACCCCGGCTATTACCACATCGGCAGCCATGGCCATAAGCGGATTAAAATTTTGGCTGGTGCCATAATAAACCAAATTACCGTCAGTATCTCCTTTTGATGCACCTATTAAGGCTATATCAGCACGCAATGGCTTTTCTAATAAGTACTCTTCTCCATCTACTTTTATTACTTCTTTGCCATCGGCTATAATGGTGCCCATGCCCGTTTTGGTAAGTACGCCGCCTAAACCGCAACCGCCACAACGAATACGCTCGGCTAAAGTGCCTTGAGGAACCAGCGTTACTTCCACCTCCTTATTATTCATTTGCTCCTGTATCAACTCATTAGAACCTATATGTGAAGCTATATATTTCTTCACCTGCTTGTGAACAAATAACTTACCCACACCCTTATTCGAAAATGCGGCATCATTAGCTATAACAGTGAGGTTCTTAACATTTGATTCCGACAAAGCATCCAATATTTTATTGGGTGTGCCATTGGCCAAAAAACCACCTACCATGATGGTCATACCATCTTTAATTTTAGCAACTGCTTCTTCTACTGTAATTTGCTTATTCATATTGTTAGCTCTTTATATTTAGTAACTTGTGTTATTTATCTTTACTTATCATCTGCTTCCTCCTATTGGAAGGTTACCTGTATTTTAATTTGCAAATATACCATTTTTTTTTATATCGCCACTTTTTATTCATAATTATTAATAATGAAAACAAGTTTTTTTCTTTTTTTACAGTTATCACATTCAAACATGCTACCCGCCTACATATATACCACTATAACCATGTTACGTATATATAAAAAAAGGTTCTAACCGTTACGTTAGAACCTTTAATGTAATCATAAAACAAAAAACATTTACTCTTTATTTCAAAGATTTTTCTATTTCTTTCAATGCTTCTTCAGCTTTTTGAATTTCTTTTTCCTTGTTGCTTATTTCCTCTTCTTTTGAAACAATTTTCTTTTCCAAATCCTTTATTTGGTTTTGCATTTTTTCTTTGTCGCCATTCAATGATTCATGTTCTTTTTTCAATTTGGCTATTACATCATTTTGATTGGCTATTTTTACATTTATATCATGTACTCTTACATAAGATGCAAAATTGTTCAGAAAATTTTTGGCATTTTCTATTACCTCACGTTCATTGGCAGAAGTAACAAAATTTTCATTTCCGGTAGATACCAGTAAATATACTACTACCTGTACATCTTTCTTTTTACCCATGGTAACTACATTGGTATATATATCAAAATTTTTGTCTCCCAATTCCAAAAACTTTTGAGCCAAATAAGCTCTCCACCCCTTTACATTGCTGCCTTTTAAAGCGGCATCCTTTTCCAAACGATTAGTAAGTGCCTCTGATACTATACTTTGTGAATAATCACTAAAAGTAATGCATACACCCTGCACATTTTTTTTGTTAAATTCTACTGTGGTTTCCTGAGCTGTTTGGGCCATTACGGAACAACTTATGGCTATACCGGCCATTAACATTAATAAATGTTTCATATTTTATTGATATTTATAATTATACTGATTATTTTACTTCTTCTACCTTACAATTAGTATTAGTATTCATACTATTTATTTTCTTCTGCATTTCGGCATTCGGTTTTTTTATTTCCACATCGCATTTATAGACGGCTTGGCTCTGCTGACACTTATGAGCATCACCTTGTTCCTGACACTTGTGGGCATCACCCTGTCCCAGACACTTGTGAGCACCACCTTGTCCCTGACACTTGTGAGCATCACCTTGTCCCTGACACTTGTGAGCATCACCTTGTCCCTGACACTTATGGGCATCACCTTGTCCCTGACACTTGTGAGCATCACCTTGTCCCTGACACTTATGAGCATCACCTTGTCCCTGACACTTATGGGCATCACCTTGTCCCTGACACTTGTGAGCATCACCTTGTCCCTGACACTTGTGAGCATCACCTTGTCCCTGACACTTGTGGGCATCACCTTGTCCCTGACACTTGTGGGCATCACCTTGTCCCTGACACTTGTGGGCATCACCCTGACACTGGTGTGCAGCAGTTGCGGTTACGGCCTTGGGACATTCCTTAGTAGCTGAAGCGGCACAGGGTGTAGTATTTTTACATTGCGATGCTGCAGGGCATTTTTCCTTTTTCACGGTGGCTTGGGTGCTTACATTTTGTGCATTCAGTGCACCGGCTAAACCCACCAGCACTATCATACTCAATAACTTTTTCATCATTTTACTTTATTTTTGGTTATATATTTGTTTATTATTTTTTGCTATTCAAAATAGGCCAATATTGTTTCTTTAGCCTTTACTTTATCATTCAGGCTTACGTTCAGCTTGGCATTCATAGGCAGCAATACATCCACACGGGAGCCGAACTTAATAATACCCAGCTCTTGGCCCTGTTCCACATTGTCACCTACTTCTGCTATGGTGATAATACGACGAGCCATGGCACCGGCTATTTGCTTTACCATTATGCCTCGCTGTTTACTATCAACAATAACCGTGCAAGAGTGCTCATTCAGCTCAGAAGATTTTGGATGCCAGGCTACCATTTTGTCCCCGGGATAATAATCGGTAGCGGTTACCGTACCCGAAATAGGGTGAAAATTCACATGCACATTCATTATAGACATGAATATAGACACCTGTATGCGTTTTTCATGAAAATACTTATCATCATATACTTCTTCTATTACCACCACCTTGCCATCGGCAGGGGAGAATATGGCATTTTCGTCTTCATTAAGCCATCGGAATGGAAAACGGAAAAAGCGGACAATAAGATAAAACAACAAAAAGCCCAATGTTACCGAAACTATATTGGACCATAAGTTGTGCGGTAATAAATTCATAATTACCAATTCCAATATACATAACACTATAAAGGAAAACAATATAATTTTATAACCCTCTTTATGTATTTTCATTTTATAACTTATTTTAACACTATCATTAAATACAACATAACAAACGGCACTGCTACCAAGGTAGAATCAAATCGATCTAATATACCGCCGTGCCCGGGCAGTATATTACCCGAATCTTTTACATTAAGGTTACGCTTAAGCAATGATTCCAGCAGGTCACCCATGGTTCCGAATATCATAATTACCAATGCCATACCTGCCGACTGCCATGCCGTGAGCGTATATTGTGGCAATATATACGGCAATACCCATGCCATAGCTATGGTAAGCACGGCCGAGCCCATACTGCCTTCCCATGATTTACCCGGGGATATACGTTCGCATAATTTATGTTTACCCATAAGGCTGCCTACACAGTAGGCAAAAGTATCGGAAAGCCATATAAGTATGAACATAGCCATAAGTGTTATATTACCATAATTCACAGCCACTATATTCACCAATGACATGGGAATAACTATCCATACCACACCTGTTACCGAGTATGCGGCTGTTTCTATAGGTAAATACTGCTTGCGGAAAAGTTCCAAAAGCATAAGTGTGCTTATGGCGACCCATAGTACCGGCATTACACCTGCCGGCCATAATTGGGCAATGTACATATACGCCAACCAAAAATAGCAGAACACCGATACGACATAAAACCACACGGATATATGCACGCCCTTGGCATCCAATAATTTTACATATTCATATATGCCCATGCAGGCAAATATAAGAAATACATTCAGTAGCACTGTACCGCCGAGCAATACCGCGGCTGTTACCAAAGCCACAAAAGCCAATCCGGAACAGGTACGTATAAGTAAATTTTTCATACTATTCTTCATGATTAGCAGGGGTTATGGTATTATTGTCTGCCACATCTTCGGCAGTGCGGGTTTCATTCCACATGCTATTGGTGTCAACATGGTTATTTTCGGCATTTTCATTATTTTCGGTGGCATTTTCGGTATCAGGTGTTGCCTCCGGCTCGGCAGAGGCCTGATTTTCACTTGCCTTAGCACGCGGTTCTTCCTCAAAAGGACGGGGACCGAATATTTCTTCCATATTTTCACGGAATATCACCTCTTTATCCAGCAGCAATTCGGCCAAGGCGGTAAGTTGCTCCTTATGGGCCATAAGTATTTCTTTGGCTCTTCCGTATGCCTCGTCTATAAGCATACGCACCTGTTCATCTATAGTTTCGGCGGTACGCTCGCTATAAGGACGGTTAAAAGCATATTCACTTTGACCGGTAGAATCATAATAACTAAGATTACCCACCTTATCGTTGAGCCCGTAATACACCACCATGGCATAGGCCTGCTTGGTAACCCGCTCCAAATCATTGAGGGCACCGGTAGATACCTTACCGAACACCACTTCCTCGGCGGCGCGGCCGCCTAAAGTGGCAGACATTTCGTCTAAAAGCTGCTCCTTATTGGTTATTTGCCTTTCTTCAGGTAAATACCATGCAGCACCTAAGGACTTGCCTCTGGGCACTATGGTTACCTTTACCAATGGTGCGGCATAGCGCAGCATCCAACTTACCGTAGCATGACCGGCCTCATGAAAAGCTATCACCTTCTTTTCACTTTGGGATATTAAGCGGCTACGCTTTTCCAAGCCACCTATAATACGGTCTATGGCATCTAAAAAATCCTGCTTTTGCACCTCGGTTTTATTCTTACGGGCTGCCACCAAAGCCGCCTCATTACATACATTGGCTATATCGGCACCTGAAAAACCGGGTGTTTGCTTGGCAAAAAATTCCAAATCCACATCACTGCCTAACTTAAGCGGACGTACATGCACCCCAAATATATCCTTACGCTCTTCCAAATCGGGCAATTCCACATGTATTTGACGGTCAAACCTTCCCGCCCTGAGCAATGCCCTATCCAATATATCAGCCCTATTGGTAGCGGCTAATATGATTACACCGGCATTGGTGGAAAAACCATCCATTTCAGTAAGCAACTGATTTAAAGTATTTTCACGTTCATCATTAGAACCCGTGAAGGCATTTTTGCCTCTGGCTCTGCCGATAGCGTCTATTTCATCTATGAATACTA
The DNA here is from genome assembly GCA_045598105.1 of Bacteroidales bacterium. Taxonomy (GTDB): domain Bacteria; phylum Bacteroidota; class Bacteroidia; order Bacteroidales; family WCHB1-69; genus UBA1205. The sequence continues at coordinate 56,978 of JAZLLK010000052.1, forward strand.
TACATGGAGCTTTCTCTTTAGCCGTTTTGAACAAATCACGCACCCTGGAAGCACCCACACCTACAAACATTTCCACAAAATCGGAACCCGATAGAGAAAAGAAAGGCACCTGTGCCTCGCCGGCTACAGCTTTGGCCAATAGAGTTTTACCCGTGCCCGGAGGACCTACCAACAAGGCACCCTTAGGTATTTTACCACCTAAAGAAGTGTATTTTTTAGGATTTTTTAAAAAATCAACTATTTCCACTACCTCATCTTTGGCACCTTCCATACCGGCCACATCCTTAAAAGTGATGTTCACCTGCGTATCTTTATCATACATGGTAGCCTGCGACTTGCCTATATTAAACATATTGCTGCCGCCACCGGCACCCCTGCCGCCCATAGAACGGCTTATCATAATCCACATGAGTATCATTAAAGCTATGAATACAAAAAAGGAAATACCTTCCCAACTCATAGGCTTGGTGTTATCACTTAATATAACCACATGCTCATAGTTCTGCTCTATGATACGGGCTTCTTCCTCGGTTTTATTATAAGTAAGCTCCTCTATGGCCTTGGCTTCCGCCTCTTTTACCGATTCATTAAATGTGGCAACATCGGCTATATCCATGTAGAAATGAGGACCGTTCTTACTCATTTCAAATGCTTTTTTATAAGTGGAGTCATTATTAATATGCTTGGGATTAAGGTATATATCGGCTATATCCTTGTGCTTTTTAATTACTATTTTGGCTACGTCTCCATTGGATATCATTTTTTCCAAACGAACATTGTCAATAGCCGTACTACCTTCGTTCCAGCCAAACAGACTAATTCCCAACAATGCTACGGCTATAATGACATATATCCACATCATTTTGGAATACATACCTTTTTTATTATTGTTCTTTTTGCCCTGCATGTGGGGCTTACGCTCAAAAGGGTTGCCTTCCTGCCTATCGGTACCCTGTGTATTGTTTTCTTCTGCCATTAATAATATATTTTCTGTTTTTTAAAAAAAATAACAATAAATACCTTTACATGTCCTCATATTCCTTTTTGGCCGCATCGGCCCACAACTTATCCAAGGCATAAAACTCACGCACGTTCTCTAAAAATATATGCACCACTATGTCAAAATAATCCAGCAATATCCACTGGGCATTGGTAACGCCTTCTATGCTGCGAGGCATAATGCCGGTGGCATCTTTTACCTTATGGTACACATTATCGGCCAAGGCTTCGGCATGAGTATTGGAAGTGGCGGTACATATTATGAACTTATCAAACAAGGTAACGCCTATGGCACTCATATCCATTTCAACTAAACTTTTAGCCTTTTTATCCTGCAAAGCATCTATAATACAGGCGGATATATCTGCATTGGGCACGTGCATATTCTTTGGTGTATTCGTCATATAACTTCTATTAGTACTTATATTAAATAAACTGCAAAGATAGCATTTTTTGCGTTTACACATATAATATTAAGCAAAAAAAACTTCCCTATGCCCCATAAAGCATCCTTCCGTATACGATAGGGAACACCACAAACACCGCCAATATGAACGTAAAACGCTATTCTACGGTAACTTTACACCTTTTACAGCTACACCTGTAATATATAAATGCAGCGGGTAAGGATACTACACTATACACGGTTTTGCTTTAGATAGAGTTTATGATAATTACCACGGGAACGCGTAAGGATACTACACTATACACGGTTTTGGTTGTTTTGTCGTTTTTTTTCACTCCTTCCATACCATTAACGAAAAAAAACGGGGTATAGCATTGTTGCAAATCGTCATATATATAAACAATTATAATTAAATATGTTACAATAAAATTTTGTCAAATAGTGTCAAAAAAAAATAATATTATAAAAATCAACTATTTTAATAGTAAATTCATGGTTTAATCTAATAACCAAAGGAATATCGCACACGTTTTTTTCTCGTGTGTTACTTGTAAAAATAATTGATATTCAATGGTAATAGGAGCACAGAAATGGTTTTCCAGCCCTTTAGGGCGTGTTTTCTAGGGACGAAGGACCTGATTCAAAAAATAAAGCGGGCAAATGCTGAATTTTGTTGCAACCTGCGGTTGTAAGAAAAAGTCTTCGTTGGGCTCCTATATTGCGGTAAGCGACAGCAACCCGTCCCGTGTTTTTCTTTTTATTTAAATTTCTGCTACACCATTATAAGGCGATAATCCTATGGGTACAGCGTATGCGACAAACACATTTTCAGTTCCCCCTATACTCATATATAAGTAAAAAAAATGCTACATTTGCACCTGTTGTTACGACTATACATAGCCGTTATAAATATTTTACATTCATGAGTATAGAAGATAAAATACAGAACTGTTTGCATCAATATTTACTGGAAAAGCACGAAACCTGCACTCCACTGCCCCACACCCCCGACATAGACGACCAATGGGAACAAATACTGAGTGCCTACTTGCCGGACGGCATACAGGAATTTAAGCACTATCCGCTGGTAAGCCTGGGCTGGATGATGTATATAGGCATGGCCATGGCGGCCTTGTGGGAAAACGATTGGGCAAAATATTCCTCTATGGAAAACATATACACCTGCCTGCGAAACAAGGAAGGCTATGACCTTATAGATGAATACATACGGCATTTTGTACTCAAGCTGTCAGAGCCGGATTTTTCCCGTACGGAAGCATTGGTACAAAACTGTGCCGATATTACCTACTCCATACTCATGCATGAGAACATAGAACCCGGTACCAGAGAAGCCTACCTCGCTTACGAAGCCTGCCTGCACCAGCTATACCGCATGGGTGCCGCCGTACAGCTGCATCGCATGGGTTACAGCATGCAAACCATGGCGTAAATACGTCTATACAGACACGATTTTTTACCAGAAAACATTCATACAAACAAATACTTGCATACACATATATTATATTTTTTTGTCATATAGTGTCAAAATTTATTAAAAATTACAAATCTGTTTCTTCATCATTGCAGCTGCCCACAAGTGGGTGTATTCATGTACCGGTGTATTGGGATTTAAACCTCTTTCCGTAAGATATATTTCTCCATTTTGTGCGTACCCGTATATTAAACCTCCACTTGTTGATAATTTTTCTGCATTTGTTGATGTTTTTTCGTCATTTATTGGCGGATTCTCAAAATTTTGTATTACCTTTGCAGCAACATCAAACTCTTGATTATTTTGTGCGTCCGCAATGGGAGCGGAAATGCGTAAATAATCAAGAGTTTTGTTTTTGTTTGTGTAAAGCATTTTTTCTTTGTTAATCCAATCCAATACACCTTTTGCGTCTTTTCCATATACAGAACTAACTATATTAAAGTCAATATCGTTATTTTTTCCTATTGAAATAGATACAAGAACATTTTTATTATCTATTTTTAATTCTGTTAAAACAGCATGGCTATTTTCTATAGCACCTGAAAATATAGCAATAGGTTTGCTGATAGATTTTGGCAAATTTGTTAAATCTGATATTTGGAAACCGTGTTTTTTTGCTTTCTTTATTATTTTGTTTCCATATAATTTTAGTTCTTTATTTTGAATGCCTGTAGATTGCAAAATATCATTTGGCATACCTAAACTTAAATACTTGCTGTCAGCGTTTTTTTCATTAATTGATAATAGTTCCTTATTAAACTTATCGTTTATGCTTTGAATGGAAAATTCTGTTTGCTCTCCATTGTTTTCATTAAAAACTTCTTCTGCCTGCTCATCGCTTACCACGTTTACGTTGATACCGGCACGCTTAAGCAACTCGTCATTCATGGCAAAGCCCTTAATCAGATACTCTTTCAGGACATTGGTAGCCCACATTCTGAACTGCACGCCTCGATAGGAATTTACCCGATAGCCTACGCTGATAATCATATCGAGATTGTAGAAAGCAATCTGTCTTTCCACATTCCTTTCACCTTCATTTTGAACTGTTGCAAAAAATGCAACAGTTGAACTTTCGTCAAGCTCTCCACATTCAAGTATGTTTTTGACGTGCATAGAAATGGGCGATTTATTGCGTTGGAATAGTTCCGCCATTTGGTCAAGTGTCAGCCATACGGTTTCATTTTGCAAGGAGGCTTTTAGATAATTAACTCACATACAATTCAATTGATTATACCGAAATGCGACAATCGGAAAGAAGTATTTAAGATTTCCTTTCCAAACTTTCATTCATTGCTTTTACATAGCAGAGATGTTAGTTGGCACACTTTTTGTGGTATCTTTTTTAGTGATATCACTCTTAGTGGTATGTGGAGAATTCCCGCTGGCTTGTTCAGTCCTGCCTTTATCGTCTGGCAAGAGCGTCACTCCGTTTTTCTCGGCAGAAGAATTTCGACCTAATGCGGGTGTGGTCCATACCACTTTTTTATTTTTAGAGTAATCATCTCTAAAAATTCCTGCACTATTTACATTCCAATAGTTACCATGTTTAAAAATTGCAAATAAATTTAATTCTTATTGTGAATTGCTTAAAATTTTGTATCTTTGCACATCAGAAACAACACAAAAAAAGGGGGAGCATTGCCCCCCCGTTTCAATTCCTAATGGTTCAATTAAAAGCATAGCAACATCGGAAGGATTCATTATGATTGCGTTGTTTCAATTCCTAATGGTTCAATTAAAAGACCAATATAGTAATATTAGCCAGGGCCTTCCTGCTGCGTTTCAATTCCTAATGGTTCAATTAAAAGTCCTTAACGCTTTAAACGATCCTGAAGCACTTTATGTTTCAATTCCTAATGGTTCAATTAAAAGGTATCAGGAAGGAACGGAGCATATAAGATGGAACAAAGTTTCAATTCCTAATGGTTCAATTAAAAGCAACGACGATAGTTTGAAAGGGTTTGCCAAATTTGTTTCAATTCCTAATGGTTCAATTAAAAGGCAATGCTGATTTCTGCAAAGAAAGAGAGCAAGAGGCAAGTTTCAATTCCTAATGGTTCAATTAAAAGTTGTTATGATAGTGTGGAAGATGTTATTCTATTTAGTTTCAATTCCTTATGGTTCAATTAAAAGATAGCAGCCGCTAGCGCTGTTGTGCTATTCGTTAGTTTCAATTCCTAATGGTTCAATTAAAAGTAATTAACACACCATTTTCAGTGTATACACTACTATCGTTTCAATTCCTAATGGTTCAATTAAAAGGCAATGCTGATTTCTGCAAAGAAAGAGAGCAAGAGGCAAGTTTCAATTCCTAATGGTTCAATTAAAAGATTATAGTTATATATTATCGTTAAACCTTTATTAATAGTTTCAATTCCTAATGGTTCAATTAAAAGTTGCCGCACGGGACATATCCATAAAACTTATTGACGTTTCAATTCCTAATGGTTCAATTAAAAGTCATTAAGTATTTTGTTCTTACTGCTTCCTTCGTGGTTTCAATTCCTAATGGTTCAATTAAAAGAATATACTATTATTAACGTTGCGGGTGTTAATGTTTAGTTTCAATTCCTAATGGTTCAATTAAAAGCCAGCCGGCATGGATAAAAATATTGACAAAATAAGTTTCAATTCCTAATGGTTCAATTAAAAGCCTTTAGCGAGCTTGGCGTAGATGCTATATTTGTAGAGTTTCAATTCCTAATGGTTCAATTAAAAGAAAGACAATCAGAAATCTCCGAAAAACCTTCAATTTTGTTTCAATTCCTAATGGTTCAATTAAAAGAGACAAGAATACTATTTAAATGCAGATATACGTAAATCGTTTCAATTCCTAATGGTTCAATTAAAAGTGGAAACGACAACTTATGCACTTCGAATACCTTGACGCGTTTCAATTCCTAATGGTTCAATTAAAAGATTCTCTTTTAATAAGTGAGATTGCCAATTATTCCAGTTTCAATTCCTAATGGTTCAATTAAAAGTTTTATAGAAAATTATAAAGATGATTATAAACAAAGTTTCAATTCCTAATGGTTCAATTAAAAGATATTTTTTGTCTGATACTTGAAGATAATGTAATGGAGTTTCAATTCCTAATGGTTCAATTAAAAGCGACAGCATTCTCTACCTCGAAACAAATTCGATAGTTTCAATTCCTAATGGTTCAATTAAAAGGCTGCATGTCTGTGAAGACCGATTTGATGCTATCAACGTTTCAATTCCTAATGGTTCAATTAAAAGAATATCCTACCACTTTAAGCCGAAAATGTTTATAAAGTTTCAATTCCTAATGGTTCAATTAAAAGAAACAATGGTTCATGATTTTGAATCAATGGACAAGTTTCAATTCCTAATGGTTCAATTAAAAGACAATTATGCACG
>JAZLLK010000053.1:0-39289 GCA_045598105.1 Bacteroidales bacterium
GTGCAGTGTTACCTGTACACAGCCTGTATCCATGGTATAATACGCATTATCATTTACACTGAAGGTGCAATGGTGAAAGGTGCTTATATTGTCTGTAACCTTATTATAGGCATTTACATGGCTGTAGGCATTAAAATGAACAGCCTCTTTATTATTGACGAATAGGGTGTTGGTAGCCTTTATTACACCGCCGCCTCCGCCTGTGTTCAGCCTGTTTTCACGGCCGGCCCGCACGCCGCATACGGCGTTGGCTATTACGGCATTGTTCAATATTACTTCTCCCTGCAGCGGGGAAGTGGTATTAGGGTTTACCGTATATTGGCCGGCTGTGGGGGTTCCCAATACTTCTATGCCCTGCCATAATACGCTAATGCTATCAGAGGTGAGTGTTGCATCATGTACAAGTAATTTTCCTCCGGATTTTACTGTTATTTTGGCATTTTTGCCAAAACAGATACTATCCTCCACTATCATAACGGCCGAACTGTCTATAACTATTAGTGCTGTATCACTCATATTCATTTTGGCACCCTGCTCCACTTTTAACATGCCTCCCTTTGTAAGGTGTATGTGTGCATTGCCATAAGCGGTATATGTACATCCGTTTTGCAATATCAGCTGACTGTTTTCCGTAATATTCATTATGGTGTTTCCTTCCTGCACCCATTCCGACCCGTTTTCACACCGCATAATGGTCAGGGTATCAAAATATCCAGTTGTGCTGTCTCGGAATGGTTGGGCGGGAGTGCGGTTTTGTGTAAGAGTAATAAAATTACCGGCTTTAAGTACTGCCCGCTCCCGTAGTGCTATACGGCCTGTAAATACGGCATTGTTAGTAATATCATAGTCGTCCCAACGTATATGCACTAAAAAATCTTTGTTTGCCTGCGGTATCATTTCTATGCTCAAGCCGGAAAGGTAGGTGGTGCGGTTATGGCGAGGATTATAATGGTCATAATTCAAGGTGTTGTTTGCTTTTAAACAATTATAATAAGTTTTGGCATTGCAGGTACTAGGATTACTTGCCATGTTTAATAGCGTGTGTGTTGCGAACATATCTCTGCTATCGCCTATAGATGGCAGACTATCTATATTCTGATTATCCACAACCTTCCTCCACATATTGTACTCATTTGAAGTACTAATAATATTCTCATTATATTGCGGATGGAATTGGCTTTCCATATCCTGATAACCATTAAAAGGATTAGGACTTTGTCTGACTAAGATATAATGCTGGTTATTCCAATTGACACATTGTAAATTGTATGTATCTACCTCCTGTTTTTGATAGTTAAAATATCCTTCAGCTGGAATAAATTTTAAATTATCTCTTTCATTTTTATAACGTACTACGTTGTCTTCTCCAGAAAGAATATCCCTTCCTATCTGATAATAGGCATATATGCCTGCCACGCTGTCGGGACGACAGGTATAAGTATTGGCGTATTGTAAAAAATCCAGTTTGTTGTTGCTTCCTACTTTATGGTTTTCAAGCCATATATACTGGTTAGAACAGTCTTCACGGTCTTTATAAGGCAGTTTTATTCTTACCGCATCACCATAGGTGATAAAATCACGCAATAGAAACGTCTTATTACCATCGTTTTTTTGTATATTGGACATTACAGATATAGAGCCTGTGCTGTCCATTGCGGAAATATAATCCATGGCAAGGGGAAGTTTCCAATGCATACGCCACCGCTCGTATCCGTTACAACATACCAGCGAAGAACCGGCGGCTCCCATGAGACCATACCCGTTTTGTATGGTCATAAAAGGCATTAAGGAATCTGTCCCGCTTCGGTGATTTCCTCCTGAGGTATGGAAATCATTGCTTCCAAACAAAGAATGGGATATTTCATGAATAAATATGGCGGTAGGATTTTGAGAAATATCACCGCCTCCTACACATTGTAAGGTACCACATAATTCGTATGGAATATAATTGATTAATACACCTTTTACACAAAATCCACATCCACTACCTATTCCTAAATTACCATAGCCTTTTACAATATTTCTTATATATATATTGCCCCACACACTATTTTCATATATTGAAGATGCATATATCGTATAATTATTAGAATCATTTATTCCACCGCTGTTATTGATTACGTCAATTGCACATTGGGCAATATTTCCATAGTCAAAGATTCCCATATCCAAAATTCTACTTTCCATTACATTAACAACAACAGAAGTTCCCGTTAATTGAAGTGTATGCCACGATGATTCTCCATATAACCGTGTAATAGTTCCTGAAAGGTGATTGGTATCATATATATTATCCATAATGGTATATGTAGGAATAGCTTCGTTATTAACACCTTCATTATATGCATTAGACCAATACGTTGTATCATTTATACATGGGTTCCATTGTGGATGCACATCGTATATAACGTTGATAAAAATATTCAACATTTTTACATGAGCTGTAGAAGAAAAACCATAAGGGGCTCCCTCCCATGAATTAGTGGTTTGAGCCTCTAAAATATATGGAACCAATAAAATAAGGATTAGCATTTTTTTCATATCAGCCACATTTAATAAATTTATATACGTGTTTTTTATTATCATAGTTTAGCATAATTACATATATGCCGTTATCCCAATGAGAAATATCAATACTTGCAGTATGGATGTTTAGACATTCATGATATATTACTCTACCGCTTATATCACAGAATGTTATATCCCCTATTTCATGTTTATCTGATAATTGTATAAACACCACGTTCTCTGCGGGATTAGGATAAATACTAATATACTTGGAAAAAGGTTTATCTTCTTTATTTACATAATTGATATCACATCCCGCATCGGCATTAGCAATAAATACGAGTGCGTTATCCTTGTGTACACATGACAAAAAACTCAACTCAGGCAATATCATAGGTTGAAATCCCATAGGACCATAGGTGGGACCTATTCCTTCTATGAATCTTAATTTTGCGTTTTCAAAAATACTTGTACACCACATATTTGCCTTTAGATATATTATTTTTTTTTCATTGATATAAACTATGGAATCAACCAATAATTTCGTATTTTGTTCTTCATACCAATATGATTGGTCGTTGATGACAGGCAAACAAAAAGTGTCTCCTATATTTAAAGACATATCACACCATACATATTCTGTATCAATATTCGGATAATATCTATATATTTTTCCGCAAGCAGTATCCTCTCGTAAATATGCGGATGCATATCCCCTCTCATTCCACATACATTTGTAATAGCACAGGTTGTGAAAATAAACTGTATCTTCTTTATAAATATAAAACCTATAGGTTATTCCATTTACATTAACCGGATCATTTTCTGTTATATATGTATACGTTGGCATACACAAATGGTATTCAATATTCTCTTTATTAAAGAATGATTCATACGATTGAGTAAAACCAATAGATAAATTAAAAAAAAATACTAATATCAAACCTTTTTTTTTCATTCCGATTTTATTTTTTTATAATTTTCTTATTAAAAATACCGTTATCGGTAATTATAGTTAAGTATATATACTCCTTGCGGAATATCGGATATATCTATTATTCCGGATATGGTTTCTTCTTTTTCTTTTAGCAGACTACCACACAAATTATACAACTTTACTTTTTGTATGTTTTCATTGGCTGACACTATATTAATATGGTCCGTGGTGGGATTAGGGAATACCCTAACATCAATATATGCTTCTTTTTCATCTATACCCAAATTTGATTGTGTAATTTTCAATATTGCTCCCGTATTTTGTTTTACACCATCAAATATATATTCATTGGTAGTTGTCATATTAATGGAAGCATAAAAAACATTATCTTTTCCATCTATAGCATGCCATATAGGGCATCTTGCCTTTAAAAACGGTTCCCAATCCCGCTCCTCATAATATCCCGGATTATGCCTTGATATGCGCGCTGCAAAAAGATGGTCACATATAGTAGGCTTTTGCCTTTTTAATAGCGGACTAAAAAAATTGTTATAATAACCTTCCGTTGCCGCTACAATGCCCATACCATTAGATAAATAACATATTCTTACAATATCAGGTATATATGGTGCCCAATACTCGTTTCCATACTTTATGGAATCTCTATAATATATGGAGGAACAAAAAAAGGACTGAAATGTATCATACGTATGATATATATTGTTCTCATGTACTATATCTATACTTCCGTCCTTACAAAAAAATATATCAAAATTAACGGTATAATGTTCTCCGTCATCGATAATGCCATCTCCAAATATCAATTTTTTGGCATTGAACGACAATGTTGAAATACTATCCCATGTATTACCGCCATTGACTGTACGATATACATTTTCTTCTTCCAATACAACATAACCGATATCCCCCATTACATGAATATATACGGGTTGCCTGCTAAATGTTGTGGTATTCCACGTATTGCTGCCATTAGTGCTTTTGTATATATTATTATTGAATAAACATATAGCATATATGGTATCCTCGCTTACCTGTCCTACTTTAAAAAACACGAGCAAGGTGGTATCTTGCGTCTGCATGGTCCATGTATCCCCTTTATCTGTAGTTTTTAGCAATATGCCCCAATCTATAGTCTCCGAACTATTGGGGACTTTACGCCATGCATTTCCGCCCGCATGCCCTACGCTGTCGTTTATGAATTTCATACACCGCAATTTATGCGGTTTGCTAAGATCATATATTTCCGTCCATGTATTGCCTGCATCTAATGTTCGGTATATTGAACTTCCCTTAGGCGATGAAGTTTTCATTCCACAAACATATACCACACTATCCGATAAGTATGACATATCGTAAAAATCCCTACCACCTACCCTCAATATTGTATCAATATACTGACAAAAAGCAAAATTGATAATTGCTATAAAAATACCTGATAATACTATATTTCTCATAGGCTATCCTAATATTATTTTGCAAAAATAATAAAATAAAACTCCCCCCTCCCTTTTTTTATAAAAAAGTTATTAACAATTTATTAACAACAAAAAAAATGATTTTAATGTTTCACTATTTTCTTTACTATTTCCTGCCTGTTGTCCAATGCACACTTAAGCACGTATATGCCTGCGGCATAGGGAGACAGGTTTATACAATATATATTGTTATTTGCTTTTATATTAATTAATTGCTTTCCATATACGTCATATAATGTGATTTGTGTTATTTTTGTGGCGTTTTGTGTAAACATATTAATCATACCATTAGTGGGATTCAATGAAATAATTATTGCATTTTCCTTTTGTTTTTGCCACTGAAAAGGCAAGGCGTTTTTTTTTGAGACTTAATGATGGTTACAAAAAATACAATGTTTTTTTAGCACCTGCCATGTACTATTTACTCTGCTGAATATTATACAGATATAAATTCACACAGATAGGGTTTTCTTATTTTCGGACATGCATTAAAAAAAATACTGCCTTATCACTATTATTTTTTGTGCTATCTTCGCGGCCGGAAAAAATTTTTTTTGCACATGAATATTATCATATTACTCATATACACCTTAACGCCCCTACTCATAATAAAAATATATGAGCACTACGGGGCAGCCCGTAAAATAGGTACAGTAATGCTGGCATATATGGCAGGCATTATACTATCGGTTATACAAACATACACTCCCGTAAACTTATTTGATGCGCATACTCATGCCTTACATATACAATCGGTGCTTACCTCTATTACCATTCCCCTGGCCATACCGCTTATGCTTTTTGGTGCCGATTTCAGGGTGTGGACACGCTCTTTGCCTAAGGCTACGGCGGCGCTTATAGCAGGAATTATAGCTATATGTGCAGGTGTGATTATATCATATTGGCTGTTTCGTTACTCACATATAGCACATATAGACACTTTATCGGCCATGATGGCCGGCATATACACCGGTGGCACCATGAATTTTTTTGCCTTGGCCAATATATTAAACGTTCCCGAGAACGAAATGGTTCTGCTACTCACCTTTGAAATGATAATTACCTTTCCCTACCTTCTGTTTATTCTATCGGGAGGATATAAACTGATACGCCGAATACTACCCTACCCGTTAATACATACTGACAGCACTATATGCCCTGCCGATATATCGGTAGAAAACTACAAAGGCATGTTGCAAAGGCATACTTTTTACCGCACACTTACAGGATTAGGATTATCGGTAGGATGTATGCTTATAGGCGCAGGTTTGTCATGGGCAATATGTGGCCGACTCAACGAGCTCATTATTATACTTACCATTACTACTTTAGCCATTGTGGCTTCATTTTTTCCTTCCATACGGGCGTTGCCCAAAACATTTGAGCTTGGCATGTATTTTATACTGATATTCAGCATGGTAGTTGCATCACAATTCAATTTTTCCGCTTTAAACGGTACCATGTGGCAGCTACCGTTATTTATATTATGCATACTGATAATTACGTTAAACACCCATTGTTTGCTTTGCAAAATGCTGAAGGTAAACGGGGACCTGTTCACGGTGGCCAGCATAGGTTTGTTATGTTCACCCCCGTTTGTACCGCCGGTAGCCGGAGCCATTAAAAACAGGCAGGTACTATTAAGCGGTATAGCTATAGGACTGGCCGGATACGCATTGGGCACCTATTTAGGCATAGGGCTCAAATGGCTGCTTACAGGGGTATAAGGTAACATAAGTAGAAAAAAATAGGGAGCCTTGCGGCTCCCTACTATATAACACATAAGAATTTAATTATTTATATAATTCTTCTATTTTGTCAGTATAACGACGATATACCACGTGGCGTTTTACCTTAAGAGTAGGAGTAAGTATCCCTGTTTTTACCGACCATTCATCAGCTATAAGGGCTATTTTTTTCACCTGTTCCGTTTCACCAAACAGGGTATTATATTTGGTTATTTCCCTACCAAAACGCTTAATAACGGTATCGTTTTTAATAATTTCCTCACGGGAGGTATAAGGCACATCATGTCGCAGGCACCAGGACTTTAAAAAGTCGAAATCGGGAGAAATGAGAGCGGTAACAAATTTTTGGTTTTCACCTATTATTACCATATTTTCTATAAAAGGCGACTCGCAGCACTTATCTTCTATCAGTTGCGGATTTACATATTTGCCAAATGAGGTTTTGAACAAATTCTTCAGTCGGCCTGTAATTACCAACTGACCGCGAGGGGTAAATTTACCCAAGTCACCGGTGTGAAACCATCCTTCTGTGTCTATTACTTCACGGGTGAGGGCTTCATCCTTATAATAGCCCATCATTACATTATGTCCGCGGCACAGTATTTCGCCATTGCCGGCTATTTTAATTTCCACCCCTGTTAACGGGAAACCCACGGTACCCACATCACGGGAATATTTTTGACGGCTGCTTACTGCTATTACCGGAGATGTTTCGGTAGAGCCGTAACCTTCAAACACGGGCACTCCTATGGCCGAGAAAAAGGAGGCCAATCGGGGCTGTATGCTGGCCGCACCTGATACCACTATATCAAAATGACCGCCTATACCTTTACGTATTTTTCGATATACCAGCACATTGGCTATAAAATGCTTGCAATTATATTGGAATGTTCTATCTGTATCCTGTATTTTATACTCCTGCGCTACGGCTATAGCCCAGCGGAATATTTTTTTAGGCAGCGGCTTCATATTCTTGCTGGTATTCCATATTTTGTCATACATTTTTTCCAGCACGCGGGGCACTGCCGACATCATAGTAGGATTTATTTCCTTAATGTTTTCACCTATGGTACCCAAATTTTGAGCATAATATACCGACATGCCCAAATGCTGATATAAAAATACCAACATACGCTCATATGCGTGACACAAAGGCAAAAAACTGAATGCCTTATTCGACCATTTAGAGGGAGTAGGTCTTAAGGCCTTTAGCTGACTTACTATATTATAATGTGAAAGCATTACACCTTTAGGGGTACCGGTAGTACCGGAAGTGTACATTATGGTGGAACAATCTTCCGGCTTTACGGCTTCACGCCTTCTATTGAGCTCTTCCGGAGCAGGATTTTGCTCTCCCAGCTCTATTAATTGGGCCAAATAAGGAAATTCACCTCTATCTATAAATGTATATATCCATTCCAGCTTGGGGGAATCGGGCACTATGGATTTAATTTTGTTCATTATTTCCAAGCCTTCCAGCACCACCATACGCATTTCGGAATGATTAACTATATGACGATAATCATCCACGCTTATGGTAGGGTACACCGGTACCGTAACGGCACCTGTTTGCATAATGGCCATATCCAGCATGTTCCATTCGGGACGATTGGTGGATATAATGCCTATTTTGTCACCGGGCTGTATGCCCAGCTTAATGAATGCATAACTTATATTATTTGTAATACGTACGTACTCGGCCGGTGTATAAGTAACCCATGCACCATCACGCTTACCTGCCAAAGCTACCTGCTGATGAGGATATTTGGTTTCGTATTGCGTAAGTATGTCAAATAACCTTTCTATGTCCATATTTATTTGTTTAAAATTGCTTAATGAGTTTTGGGCTTCCTTACCCAAACGAATGCAAAGGTGCAATTTTTTTTCGTGCCTCCTTTTTTTTAGGGACAACAGCCCCCTAAATGGTGCGAAATTCGCTATACAGGGGTGAAATTCGCTATACAGGGGTGAAATTTTCAAAATTCAGTTACAATTGAAAAAAAAATTATACCTTTGCACATACAAAATTAAGTATAAATATGAATAGAAGAATACCCGAATATTTGGTGATGAAAGCCACAAATACCAAGCTACTGGTGTTTGTTACACTGTTTTCGCTGGTATTCATTAATGTATATACACCCTTTGAGTATTCCACATGGTTTCACACCAGCAGTTCCACGCTACAGTTTGTATATAGTACCGTTACCATAATTGGAGCAGTTATTATACTTATGCTCAGCAGAATACTTTTATACTATGTTAATAAAAGGAACGCTATTACCCATTTACAATACTATTTTTGGCTCATAGGTGAAATTATACTTATAGCCATGGCCTACACGGCCTATAATGCATTTGTACTGCATGATCCCCGTGATTTTTACACCATATTTCAGCGTGCCATTATATTCATACCGCTCATATTGTTTATTCCATATATAGTATGTTATTTATACTTTGCCCTTAAGGAAAAAGATATTAAAATACACGATATGCTCAATAAGGAGAAGGAGAATTTTTCCGCCTTTGACAAGGAGCCTGACGGCATTATTCATTTTAAAGATGAGAAGGACATGCTTAAGTTATCGGTAAAGCAGAATTATGTATTCTATTTGGAGGCGGCCGATAATTATGTGGACATATACTATATGAATAAGAACACGGTAAGTAAATGTATGCTGAGAAATAGTCTTAAAAGTTTGGAAGACCAGCTGGCGGAATATAATTTTGTACGTTGCCATCGTTCTTTTATAGTAAACCTGAATAAGGTGAAGGTAATACACAAGGAAAAGGACGGTTTGTTCCTTAATTTGGACCATGAGGGCATAGAAGACATACCCATATCCAAAACATATGCGGAAGACATTATGCGACTATTTTCACAATTATAATCATATTTATAACTTAAAAAAAGCCTCGCAAAGCGAGGCTTTTTTTAACATTTTGTTATTCTAACAATTTGAATCTCACCCTCCATACTCCATTTTCATAGCTATGTGATATTATTTTAAATGGGGGTATTTCCGCTGTATTGCACACATGGGTACCTGCACAGGCACACACGTCGTACCCGCCCACGGTAACTATACGTAAGGTTTCGGTAGCATTTGCCGGCAACTTGCTCAAATCCAGCCCTGCAGGAAGATGCTGCCTATCGGCATACGATATGTTTACCGGCACATGCATGTTTATTACTTCATTTACTTTTTGTTCTATGGCTGCTACCTGTTCCTGTGTAGGCTCCTGAGGTAAATGATAATCGCATTTGCTTTTTTTACGCTCTATATGGGCGTTTTTGGAGCGTTCGCAGCCAAACATATTCACCATAGTACGGTTCAATATATGCTCGGCCGTATGCATGGGAGGGTATTCCTGCTTGTTATGCTCGTTTAATGTAATTTCCTGTTCCATTATATATTATTTTGGTTTTGTACTCGCTTTATGTTTATTGTTACACCTGTTATAATGCGTAATACAGGTACTGCTACAATCGTACCTGCCTATGTGGCTGTAATTAAACGAGCCACATGTATTGCACTGTATATCAACTGTTTCTAATATGATTAACCTGCTCTATAAATTCATCCTGATGCCGCGGTGAAATAAGCACATAGCCGCTTATTCCGTAATATATTGCTATTCGCTTAAAAGAGGCGGCAGGTGCACCCATCATACTTTTGGAAGGTGCTATTTTTTTAACGGATTTAATAGGAATATCTTTATGAATTCCATATATATAGTACACTTTTAACATATCACCGTCTATTACATATTTACAGCTATACAGGCCTGACAATATAAGCAATGCTATAAGCAACATAAGCACTATATAGTACCAATGCGGTTCCTGTACAAAGTATATAATAAGTGGTGTAAACAATGCTGCTGCCAATATAAGCAATAGGATAATACTTACTCTGGTTCTATACGTTTTCATAACTAAATATATATATACAATTACTCTTTAGGGTCTATCTGCAGGATATAGTTTAAAATATTGTTCTACAGCATTTTTTGCTGCTACTTTTTCTTCATTACTTAAATATTCATTATCCGCTAATGCTGCCACCCATTGTGGAGAACGAAAATAAGCTCTCATATTGGTAATATAATCATATAACATGCTTTGGGTACTATCAAGGTTTGCAATAAGCCAGCAGTTATTAACATATAGTAATTCTAAAGTATGCTCTTGCAAGCTTTTATCATTGTATATGCAATTAAATTTTACTTGGGCTTTATTCCCATTCACCTGCTTACTTTGCACCTCTACATCCTTATAATCCTCACCATTACCTGACATGAAATAATAGAGACGCTCCTCACTACCTATTCCTCCCGGATTATCAGTGGGTATAGCCCAAGCCTCTGCCAACAAAGAATAGTATTCCTGAGTATATACGCCTGATACAGAGGTGTCCAATGCATGATTAGGTATACAAGCCACCAAATGTTCTATATATGCATTAGTAATATCCTTAGTGCATGAAAGCATAGTAATCACCGGCAAACATCCCATGATCATGCGTAAAAGGTTTGTCTTCATAATATTATATTTTTTACTTATAACAAAAAAAACTTGTATATTCTTAATCTTTTTGCACAGAAGTAAGTGTAGGACTACCTTGCAATGGTTTGTATATTACTATTATACATAATCCTGAATTACCTTTAACTTTATCGGTGTATTTGCATACAAACTTATAATTTATGCCGGCTACTACCTGCGTAGCTACCTGCTGAGGTTTGAGTTTAAGGTTAAGCGTATCGGTTACCAGCCTGAACATAGCCATTTCTTCACTGCTCACATTACGCATGGAGCTATAGGCACCGCACATAATATGGTTTTTACCTTCCGGAGTGGTTTCATGATTACGCACATGGCTGCCACAGGCTGCCATGAGTACTATTATACCGGCCATAAGCATATAATATATATATTTCATAGTTAATTTATTTTAAAGTATGTACTGCCTGCGGGGTCCATTGCTGTAAGCATTCCTTTACCTTAACGGCATTATAGCTGTTACCCTCCTCCAGGTAGGCGGAATTTTGTATATGTATTACCTTTCCTTCTTCATTCAGCACTACCAGCACCGGAAAACCGAAACGGGCAGGATTACCCAAATACTGCATAGCCTGTTCGTTTTTATTGTTTTTGGAGTAATTTACATGTATATACACGTAATTATTGTTCACTATATGGCTTATGGAGGTATCGGCCTGTACAAACCGGGCAAACCTTATACACCATGGGCACCAATTGCCACCTACCTGACACAGCACATGCTTATGTTCCAAGGCTGCTTGGGCTGTTGCCGCGGTTATCTGCTGCATGGCATTGGCCGCTTCATCATACAAAGCAGACTGAGCTTCAACTACATAAATAAATGTACACATTACCATTACTACCAACCATTTTTTCATATTACTTCCTTTTTATTATGCTGCAAAAATACTAAAAAATAGCATATACGGCTCTATTTTGTTTTTTTCCCCATTTTAAGGGGCAAAAAAATTGACTTATAGGATAAAATTAAATAAAAAATGCTACTTTTGCACATAGAAATTTTATTAAACTAAAGAACATGGCTTTTTACGACGTAGTAGTAGTAGGATGTGGATTAAGCGGTGCCACTTCGGCACGGCTGCTGGCTGAAAAAGGTTACAAAGTACTTATAATAGAACAAAAAAAACACATAGGCGGACAAATATACGACTATAAAAATGATGCCGGCATTACGATACATCAATATGGGCCGCATATATTCCATACTAAAATAGAGGAAGTATGGCAGTATGTGAACAGGTTCAGTACTTTTTCTAATTTTCAGCATAGGGTGTTGAGTTTTGCCGAAGGCAATTTTGTAAATTTCCCCATTAACAGGCTCACGCTCAACCATGTATTTGGTATTAACCTCAGCACTGCCGAAGTAGAAGGCTTTCTGCAGCAGGAAGTAGCTAAGGCCACGTTTAACACTCCTGCCCGCTCCTTTAGAGATAAAATAGTATCACAGGTAGGAGAGCGGCTATACAGCCTGTTTTTTGAGCATTACACTGAAAAGCAGTGGAAATGTAATCCTGACGAGCTTTCTCCCGAGTTGGCAGGTCGCATTCCGGTAAGAAACAATAATGATTGCCGTTATTTTTCCGATAAATATCAGGGTATGCCTACCCACGGCTACACGGACATGATTAATAACATGATTAATCATGAAAATATATCACTGCTTTTGGGGGTAGATTACCAAGCCGTAAAGTCGGAACTGCATCCACAACTTACCGTATATACCGGTGAATTGGATAAGTTTTTTGATTGTAAATACGGCAAACTCACCTACCGCTCAGTAAAATTGGATTTCCAAACCCTGGATCAGGCTCAATTTCAGCCGGCTCCGGTAGTGAACTACCCTAATGACTATGATTACACCCGTATTACCGAATTCAAGTTGATGACAGGTGAACAATCGGCTAAAACCACTATTTGCTATGAATATCCCTCAGCTGAAGGATTGCCTTTTTATACCATGCCTAATAAGGAGAATGAAATATTGCGTGAAAAATACATGCAGGATGTAAAATTATTGGAAGAACAAGGCACACACCTATTCATAGGCCGATTGGCCGAATACAAATATTATAACATGGACATGGCCATAGATTCGGCCATAAAACGCATTAACGCATGGATGAAATAACCGAAAACAGCACTAAACAAAATATTATAAAGCGACTATACTACAAATATCGCAACTTTATACTATACGGCATTATAGGCGGATTTTGTGCCACACTGGATTTTGCAATATTTTCAGGCTTATGTTATGCAAACATGAACCACCTGTGGGCCAATATTATAAGCACACATTGCGGTATATTTTGCAGTTTTTTCCTCAACAGGTCATACAATTTTAAGGTAAAAGACAAAGCCGGCTTGCGTTTTTTGTCATTCTACATAGTAGGTTTGTTGGGGCTGGCACTCAGTGAAGGGTTGTTATTTGTAATGGTAAATATGGCCGGATGGAACAAATACATAGCCAAATTCATTACTGTATTTGTGGTGGCTGTATTTCAATTTGTACTCAACAAATTTGTAACTTTTAATACTTCAAAAAATGAACGATAAACTATATATAGTAATGCCTGCCTACAATGAAGAGGCTAACATAGAATCAGTAATAAAACAATGGCATCCCGTAATAGAAAAAATAGGGAATGATTCCCGCCTGATGATAGTAAATGACGGCAGCAAGGATAACACCTATGATATTATGCTTTCCCTGCAGGAAAAATATCCGTATTTAATGCCTGTTACCAAGGCCAATTCCGGTCATGGGGCCACCGTATTGTTCTCCTATCGTAAGGCCATTGCCGAAGGTGCCGACTACGTATTTCAAACCGATTCTGACGGGCAAACCAGTCCTGATGAATTTTGGCAATTGTGGGACAATCGTGATAAATATGATTTTTCTATAGGCGACCGTTCCCAACGTCAGGACGGATTTGGCAGAATAGTGGTTACCAGAGTACTACGATTATTAGTGTGGATAATATTCCATCAGTGGGTAAAAGATGCCAACACGCCTTTCCGCCTTATGAAAGCCGACCGCCTGAATGAAGTAATGAAAGTAATACCTGAAGATTTTTTCCTATGCAATGTAGTTATAAGCACTATAGCTCTTAAGTGGAAAGAGCGTTGCAAATGGTATCCTATCACTTTTAAGCCTCGCCAAGGTGGTATTAACTCCATTAATTTCAAACGTATATTTAAAATAGGCATTAAAGCCATTGGTGATTTCAGATTAATAAACAGGAATTTGAAAGCATATAATAAATAATATAAGTTCACATAAAAAAAAGAGCCTGTGAAAATTCATGAGCTCTTTTTTTTATTTCTCTTTCTATTCTGTCAACTGCTTATATTTTATGCTATTAATACGATATTCTATACGGCTGTCGGTAAGTTCGTCTTTGGCTTGTTTTAACAGGGTATGAGCTTCCAGCAAATCGGAAACTGCTACCATACCGGCATTATAATAATCGTTTTCCATGTTATAATTGGCTTGAGCTTCTTCTACGGCTATACGTGCCATGTGAATACGGAGTTCACTTTGTTGTACATTGAACCATGCCTGCTCGGTTTGCATATTCATTTGTTGCGTATAGTAGTCCTTATTATTATCAGCTATTTGTATATCATAATTATGCTTTTTTAGATTATATGATGCTTTATGCCAATCCGTAATAGGCAATTGTAACATAGCGAATACCAATGCATTACCTTTAGGATTATTAAACAAAGTGTGTCCGCTCACGCTACCGCCTATCATAAGTGAAGGCAAGGTAGCTCCTAAGGTCATTTTTTTCTTCAGTTTTTCGGCCTGCACAGCTACATCTAATAGCATAGATTCTTTACGGGCTGCTACTGCATTTGCTGCCAATACAGGCTCTGCTATGTGTTCCATTACATCGGGTAAGGTATCGGTAAGATGCAGGCATTGCCAATTTTCACCTATAGATTGTGCCAAGGCCATTTTCAACAATACGATACCATCACTTACCTTTCTTCTATTAAGGGCACTCTCGTTCTTTTTCAATGACACCTTGTACTGATCGTTAGGCATTATTAATCCTGCTGCCACGGCTTCTTTTACACTCTTCTCCAAAGAATCCAACAGCACATCCAATTCATCTAAAGTGGCTGTTTTTTCCTGCAATGACACTATTTGCCAATACAGGCACTCCACTTGCAGACGGACTTCGTCTTTTTTAATATCCTGCTGATATTGAGCTGCTTGTACGCCCAGTTGAGCCAGTTTGTTACCGTTATATATTCTACCTCCGGCATACAGAGGCTCGGTAAGCATTATATTACCTATGATGCCATGCTGTATAAGAGAAATATCGTTTTTATATCCCCACAAATACCCATACCCGGCTACCATAGTATTCAGTACCTGCCTTACCATGGCATTATCTATATCATCTATGGTAAAATGCAGCAAAGGATTTACTGCATGAAATGCCAATGCCTGAGCTGATATGGTAGGAAAATACTCGGTAAGGGCAGCATTTTTTACCATTTGGGCTTTTTGGACTTCCATTTGGGCATTTTGGAGTGTAACATCATTATTCAAAGCCTTATTTACACAATCCTCCACGCTTAAATACAGCATGGTATCGGCAGGTTGTGCGTACAGGCGTGTAAGGCCTGTTAACATTATAAATATCCATATGTATGTATTATTTTTCATGGTCGTCACATGTTATAGTTTTCACATTGGCATTTTTAAATATTTGCCAATACATTATAGGCATTACTGCCAATATAATTACCATAGAAAGTACTACGCCAAAACATATTACCACACCCATAGGCATCCACAGCGGATTTTGGCTTATTATCATAGGTAACACGCCTAAGGCCGTAGTAGCCGAGGTAAGGAATATGGGACGCATACGGCGGCTGCCGGCTTTCATGGCTGCTTCTTTTACGGGCATACCTTCTTCATAATGGAGTGTTTCGGCATATTCATACATTACTATACCATTACGCACTATTATACCTATAAGGCTTACTACCCCTAATACCGAAGTCATACCAAAATCCAGGCCAAACAGCCATTCGCCCAAAAAAGCACCGAACATACACAGGGAGCTGGAGCCCAAGGTAAGAACAGCTAAATTAGCTTTTTTGAAATATATAATCAAAAAAGTGAGCAGCACCAATACTGCGGCAATAAAGCTGCCCAATATTTGTGGTATTACGCTGGTATTAAGCGAAGAAAGACCGCCATACTCTATACTTACGCCTTCCGGTAGAACGGGTAAAATATCGGCACGGATATAGTTTTTGATTTTTTTCATGCTTACTGTTTGCGGGTACCAAAATTTCATATCGGCGGCCACGGTAACCACATTTTTACCATTGCGGTGTACTATTTGGGCCGGATGCCATTCAGGACTTATATCAGCCACCTGACGCAAAGGTACATTAGTACCGGGAACTATAGTCGGTATAAGTTGATTTTGCACCGACTCGTAGTTATTAGGGTCGTAATTACCTTCGGAATATAATTTTACCGGTATGCTTCTATTGTTTTCCCATATGGTGGTAAGGGGTTGTCCGTTGAGTGCGGTGGCCAGATTAAGCGATAGCAAACCCTTGGTAATACCCAATCGGGCACATTCTTCGGGTTTCATATTCACTTTTACCGATGGTAAATACTCATCATAGTCGGTGTGTACCCATCGTAATTCCTTATTTAAGGAAAGCATGTAATCTTTAATTTTTTGTGCCACTATGGTGGTACTGTCATAATTATTACCATACACATACACTTCTACCGGTGTAGATACCGACTGATAATCCAACTGGCGAAAACGGACATGAGCATTAGGAAAATAATAAGCATACTTACTATCCATTTCTTTAAGCAGTTCTTCGGTATGAGCTACTGAGATGGTGTTTACTATAAGTTGTGATAAATTTTTGGCAGGAATACCGGGAGCATAGGTTACATGAAATCGGGGAGCGGGTTCTCCTATAAAAGCGGTAACGGAAGTTACCCTTTTATCGGCCAACATCAGTTTTTGCAGGGAATCACTTACAACGGATGTTTGCTGCATGCTACTGCCTTCCGGCAAACGAATTTCTACCGCAAAGCAATCTCGCTCGGCCATAGGCATCATTTGCACATTCAGTTTAAGGAACATACCTATGCCTAATAATATAGAGAAAACACCTATACCTATGGTAATATAAGGATGCTTAAAACAATGTAACTGCATACGATCATACCAGCCTTGCAATATGGAAAAAAATCGCATTTGAGTTCTTTCAAATACGCCGGGGACACGTGCATCGGTTTCCGGTTTTATAAATTTTATTTCCAGAGCAGGTATTACCAGCATGGCATAGGCCAATGATGACATGAGGGAAAAGGACACTGTCCATGGGAATAACTGCACAAAATCGCCCAAAGGACCGGTAATAATTTTGGTCATGGGAAAGAACATGGTAGCTATAGCCGTAGTGGCTATAAACATAGGCATAAACAATTCCTTAGCGCTGCTTACTGCAGCCTCATGGGGTTCCATACCATGTTGCAGTTTATCTATATAACCGTCTATGTTAATAATGGAGTCGTCCACTATCATACCCAGCACCACTATTAAGGCTGCCAGTGTTACAGTATTAAGTTCTATTCCGAATATATACATAAGACCTATGCTCATAGCTGTACACACAGGTAATCCCGAGCTGGCTATTAATGCCGTACGCATAGGGAATAGCAACAGCATTACCAAAATTACCACCAACATGGATATGAGTAAGTCTCTTAAAAAGGAGTTTACCGACTGTTTTACCACCTTAGGCTGGTTGGTAATACGATACATGTTTACGCTATTAGGCAAGGTGTTACTAAATTCCGACAATACTTTCTCCACTTTTTTGCCAAAGGCTACTATATTGAACCCTTTACGCATTTCTACCGATATAACTATGGCACTATTACCATTAAAGTTTACTACCTTAGATTCGTCGGCATAACGACGTTCCACCGTAGCCACATCGCGCAAACGCACTACATTACCTAAGGCATCGGAATATATTATTTGGTCTTCCAGTTCCTGCTCTGACATTACGGGATTGGTAATATGCAGGGGTTGGTCAAAATTATCGGACTGCATGGTACCGGCAGTAGTGAGCAGTCCCTGTGTGGCATATTGCAGCATTAATGTTTTGGGGCTAATGCCATAAAACGATAATTTTTCTTTATCTACGATTACGGCTATTTCTTCACTACGCTCACCCATTACTCTTACATTGCCCATTTGTGGAATATCCTGCAAACGGTGTATAAGGTCGGTAATATACTCGTGCATTTCACGATAAGTTTTATCTTGTGATTCCATGGCTATAAGTAACGAAGAGGTATTACCGAAATCGTCTATTACGGCCAGGGCCAGCACGCCGGCAGGAAAAGTTAAGGCTTTGGATTCATTAAGTTTATGCCTTATTTTTGACCATGCGGCGTCTTTATCTTTTACCGATAGGTCTAAGCTTACATATACATAGCAAAATCCTTCTTTGGATATGGAATAGGTACCTTTTCTATCCACTTCGGGCATGGCATATAGTAGTTGTTCCAAGGGTTGAGTAAGTTGTTTTTCCACCTCTTCGGCGGTAGCACCGGGATACACACCGGCCACTATACCTTGGCGTATGGTAAAGGCAGGAAATTCGTCTTTTTTCATATTTACAAGGGCATACATGCCAAAAGCCACCACGGCAATCACTATGAGCCACACTATACGTTTTTGCCTTATGCACCCGCTTATTACACCCTTATAACGGCTATTTATCATATTCTTTTACTTTCATGTTTTCGCTCACCTTTTGATAACCTTCCACTATTACATGGTCGCCGGGCTGCAAGCCGCTGCTTACCACGACTCCCGTTCCGGAATAGCCGGCTGTTTCTATATAGCTGCGTGTAGCTTTGCCGCGTTTTACTATCCACACAAATTTGCCGTTATTTCCAAGCAATATGGCATTACCCGGTATTATAATGCCTGTTTTTACATCTGACTGCAAAGTTACTTTACCTATCATACCGGGCACCATATTCACATTTTGGCTATCTAATAACACCTTTACCGTATAGGTATGTGATACAAAGTCGGCAGTAAGTCCTTTTTCGGCCACTACACCTGTATATACATAGCTACCTAAGGCCGGAATAGTTATTTGTGCGGAATCATTCATGTTCACATTTGATATTTCGTTTTCGGGAATAGCTATTTTTACCATCATATCCCCTTTACTTATTATTTTCATCACCGGCATCATAGGTGATATATTTTGTCCCTTTTCAACATTTATTTCGGCTATATAGCCACTATAAGGAGCCCGTAACACATTATCATTAAGCATAGCCAGTGCCATATCGGCGGAAGCTTGTGCTTTTTCCACATTAGCAAGCATTTCCTGCCATTTTATTTCTGGCAAACTACCGTTTTCGTACACTTTTTTCAGTCGGGCATAAGCATCTTTGGCCTGAGCCAAGGTAGCATTGGCCGAGCGATAAGTGCTCATGGCGGTGGAAGAATTCACTTTTGCCAACATT
This sequence comes from Bacteroidales bacterium, assembly GCA_045598105.1. Lineage (GTDB taxonomy): Bacteria > Bacteroidota > Bacteroidia > Bacteroidales > WCHB1-69 > UBA1205. Next base: position 19,826 of record JAZLLK010000053.1, read on the forward strand.
TGTCCTTTACGCACCTGCGTACCTTCTTTTACATACAGGTACTGCAGGGTGCCCCCGTATTTAAATGACAATTCCATAGAGTGCCCTTCCTGTAAAGTGCCCGCATAAGTGGTACGTACCACATTACTCATGGTATCTATATACAATACGCCTACCGGTATTATTCTTTCCTGTATGCTGTCACCCGTAAGCCTTTCCTTTATTTGCTCTGGTACATTATGAGAGCAGCTTACCGTTATTAACATGAGCACGTATATACAATATCTCAATTTCATGGAGGCCGGTATTAGTTACAGGTACATACAGCTTTTACATCTATACCCGTTATATTATATAGTACCGAATCTGATTCGGCAGTGCCTTCATATGTCATATTCAGCACCAGCAGGTTTTTATTATACATGGTTCCTTCCGCTTTTACCAATATATCACAGTTTATACTTTTATCGGCACTTATATTCAACGGAAAAGCATTGCGACTATAAGGTGTAAATATTATGTAATTACTATTAGTACAGGCCGTAGTGGTAATTACATCACCTCCCATTATGTTCATTACTATCATTAAGCTGTCAGAACCATAAGGAACTATACTAAGCCGGCCTATCTCATGAGGAACACGTATGGTATACTCTGACACACTATCAGTATGGTTTGTAACGGGTTCAGCTATAATGCTTCCGGAAATTTTAAACGAATAATCTCCTTTGAACAAAGAATATCCTTCCCTATTACAGGAGGACAATAGTACTATAGTTACACTTAGTAAAAAAACAATTTTTTTCATCATCATTTGTTTTTAAATGTTAAGTATTAACGTTTATTTTTTGTTTTATTGTGCATAAAACAAAAAAAAGAACATCTACCTACTCATATAGATAGATATTCTTTTGTTACAATATTTTACGACCGATATAAAAAAACGAATAGATATTTTATCAGTTGCTTACTGCCCTTAGTTCTTCATGGCAGCTATTTCCTTGATAGCTGTAATAGCAGTATCTATATCGGTTTCGGTATTGAAGGCGCCCACGCTTAGGCGTACGGTACCGTGTATATCTATAGTGCCTATGCCCTGATGTACTTTAGGAGCACATTGCAAACCGGTACGACAGGCTATGTCATAGTCCACATCCAACATAGTGCCCACATCACCGGCTTCAAAGCCGTTAATATTGAGTGACATTACGGGGTTATGATTTTCTACCGATTCGGCACAGTACAAGGTAACGCCCGGTATATCTTTAATACCTAAGCGGAGTTTTTCCCATAATTTCATTTCTTTATCATGTAAAGCTTCCACACCTTGTTCCAAAACCCATTTAACACCTGCGTGCAAGCCGGCTACGCCCAAAAGGTTCATGGTACCGGCTTCCAGACGGTAAGGATATTCGTCCAAATGTGCGGGATAAGCTGAACGAACGCCGGTGCCGCCAAAGCGGGTATGATTAATGGTGATACCTTCTCTTACATACGAACCGCCTATACCGGTAGGTCCCATTAAGCATTTGTGACCGGTAAAAGCATAGCAGTCCACACCATAATTTACCATATCCATGGTATTGGCACCTGCACCCTGGCTTCCGTCTACTACGAATATAAGACCGTTTTCTTTACATATTTTGCCTATTTGAGCTATGGGTTGTACAGTACCTATTACATTTGAGCATTGGGTACATACTACAAATTTGGTATTAGGTTTTATTGCTTTTTTAATATCATCGGGGTCCACATATCCGTGTTTGTCAAAAGGGACATAGGTTACTTCTATTATACCTCTTTGTTCCAATACATACAATGGACGAAGCACAGAATTATGCTCCAACATAGTAGTGATTACATGAACTCCTTTTTCAGCCAAACCTTGTATAAGTATATTCAAAGAATCGGTAGCATTATAGCTGAAAGTTAAACGATTAGGATCACCACCACCATTGAACATTTTGGTTAACATTTTTCTGGTGTTTTCAACCAATTCACCGGTTTCTATGGCTGCATCAAAGCCGGAACGGCCCGGACTTACACCATGGGTACGATAGTAAGTATTCATAAAATCATAAACCTCTACCGGTTTGGGATAAGTGGTTGCTGAATTGTCTAAATATATCATGATATATCTTTTTAAAATTATTTTTCAATTAATATTTTTCTGATTTATTCTATTACCAAGGCGTCGGCCACTATTTCGGCTATTGTTTTTATTTTAACATTAAGTTTATATATATTATTCAGTTGTACTAACTGGTCCACGCAGTTATGGCAAGGGGTTACTACCACTTTAGCACCTGTTTTACGTATTTGTTCGGCTTTAATTTCGCCTATTTTAATACGACGCTCATTATATTCGCTCATAGCCAGTTGACCGCCGCCACCGCCGCAGCAGAAATTATCTATACCGTGGGGGGTCATTTCCACAAAGTCAGTTACGGCATTATTAACGGTATAACGTAATTCCTGCACCAATCCGCCATTACGAACCAAATTACAGGGGTCATGTAAGGTAACTTTTTCCGTATTAAGAGATTTATCTAATCGGATACGACCTTCACGTATATAGGTATTAATTAATTCTACTGCCGTAATGGTTTCAAACTCATACGGGTACTGTAAATAGTTAGGTCCTTCCCAGCGATTGGCTCTGGAGCCGTGACCGCATTCTCCCAATACCAACATTTTGCAATGCTTATTAAGCACTTCATTATGTAAACGGGAGGCTATTTGAGCGGCATGCTCATTATTACCGCTAAATAATCCGTAATTGGTAACATCATACATATGTGTAGATAATGTCCAGCTTTCTTTGGCGGCGTAGAATATTTTGGCCATAGCGGCAATAGACAAAGGGAAAAATTTAGGTTCACGGGGATTTAAGGTATATAGTATATTTTTGCCCTCTTCATTAAGGGGAATGCGGGCTTCTTTGCCTAACTCATCCTGAAGGTCCTCTTCCATCCATTGTATGGTATCCACAAAGTCCTCGGTAGGAATGCCCATATTATTACCTGTTTGCAATGCGGCATCTACAGTGGCTTGCAATGTGGATGGCACTAAACCCATGGTTGCCAACATTCTGCGACCAAAATGCACCACATAAGCTATATCCACACCTATAGAGCAATGCTTTACACAACGGCCACACATGGTGCATGCACCAAAAAGGGCATCTACCATTTCTTCGGCCATTTTATCGTCCAGCGGGCGGGCATTTACCATAAAAGGTGCTACCCTGCCTATTACCGTACAATATTTTCTATACAATGAAGCTACCAGTTCTACCTTGCGGGCAGGCATGTATTTATCTTCATGCATAGCCTTATAGTACATACAACTTTCGGCACACAGTCCGCAATGTACACATGCATTCAAATGCGTTTCCAACTTACTGTCCGGACGCATTTTAAGCAATTGTATTGCTTTATCTATTTGTTCTTTTGTTAATTTTTCCATTTTAATTATTTTTTAGGAGGCCACACATTGCGCCATCCGTAAAACAAACCTAAGTGATACCTGGCGGCAAAAAAATACAATACATGACGCAACTTGCCCACGGGCATATATAGCAATAATATTGTTACCACTATATAATAAGCCGGAGCCGCTATAGCACCCAATAACAAATACAGCACTGTAAGCAACTGAAACAGGGTAGTAAGAAAATTAGACATATAGTCATCAGCATGGGATAATTCACGCATTTTTCTTACTGCCATACGCTTAATAAACAAACTAAAACCACAGGCTGCACATACCAATATACCCAATGCCAATATATGGGATAATATTACGGGGAATACTGCAGGCTGCATAAAAAAGAACAATATAAATAACAATATACTTATAAATGTACCTATATGAAATATGGCGCCTGCCGCAAATGTGGGTATATGCAAATAGGCTGTTTCTTTATTAACAGGCAACATGGCACCGGTATATGCATAGACTTCCGCCTTGGCAACATTTCCCGATTTTTTAGAATAGTCTTTAGGATTACCTAAACGGATAAGCCTAAAAAAATGCCACAGCATAACTGCTGCAAATATCACTAAAGCACCTAAACTGAGATATTGATACCAAATCATTACAATATTATAAACTTAATAAACAAAGTAATTATGTTCTATACGCAGCCATCAGGCTTAGGCAAACCGGCCACTCTGCATGCTCCGCGAGCCGGGCCTAACGGAAACAATTCGTATATATCTTTTAATTTCAGACCTGTTTCTTTACAAATAGTACGTATCATAGGAGCATTGCCCTTTTCGTTGAAATTATTTCTAATAACACGAACCACAGCCCAATGCTGTTCAGTCATTTCTATACCGTCAGAAGAAGCTATTTGCTTGGCTACTTCATCATTCCATACTTCCGGATTGGTTAAAAAGCCGTCTCCGTCAAAATTCAATTCTGCCATTGTTAATAAATTTAAACTATTTTACAAATTGCAAAGGTAACATTTTTTTTTGACAATGCAAATACACCTTTCGTCAAAAATGCAAACAGGCTCTGTTTTAGTTCTATATTAAACAATGTTTGTCATATATTTTAAGCGATATAAATAAGTATTTTTGATTATTATGGAAGAGAAAAACAGGTTTTTTATATTTATCAATACAAAAGCGAGCATATATCCCGCAACATATCGGCATTTTCGTTATTAACATTTATAAGGGGAGCGGTGTATATAGAAGCGCCTGTGAGCATAATTTTGGCTTGGTCTATTACGTAAGGGTGAAGGCTGTCAGAAGCTATTTCCACCGATTTTATAATGCCGTCACTTTCATTTACGTTGACACATAGTTCCACTTCACCCCAACTAAAGCGGGCCGATTTTTGGGCTTTAAAATTTTTCCATTTACCCCACAGCCATTCCGGTGATACAAATTGTTCATACAGTGCACTCACTTTAGGCAGGGATGTAATATAATCAAAAGACAATTCCTGCACATCGGTTCCATACACGCTTTTAAAGGCCTGTATTAAGCGAGGTACTATATTGACAGCCGTTACGTCGGCCAATTCCGACAAATTTACTACCCTGCTGCTCACTGATTGTACACCATGCTTTTGCAGTTTGGAAGGTTTCACTTTCAAATACCGCTGCAAATCATCCATATTGCTTTTAATAAGCACGGTACCGTGGTGTAAATTTTGGTATTTTCCTTTACTGAAAGCATTACCTGAAAATTTTCGGCCCATGCACAGCACGTCATTACGTCCGCTAAGTTCGGTATGAAGTCCGTAATATGCTACAGCCTTCTGCAAAACAGAAAACTGCCTGGCTTGATCATACAAGTCATGAGAGGCTATGAATGAAAAATTAATATTACCGCTATCATGATACACGGCACCGCCACCGGTGCGACGTCGCATTACATAACCGCCTTCTGCGGTGAGAAGGTCCACATTACATTCGGAAAAAGGGTTTTGATTTTGGCCTATTACCACGGTGCGGTGATTTTGCCACAAGTACATGGTAACGGTGTGTTCCAGTGGCATATTCAATATATAGTTCTCCACTGCCACATTCCAATAAGGGTTGGTTTGACTACTTATTATTAATTGTAAATTCATGTATACTTCTTCTTAATACTACAAATTGCAAAGATAGCGTTTTTTTATGAAATTTTCCCTGTTTTGCCTGCATTTTGATACCAAAACAAGCACATTTAGGCAGGCGTATGCTATGAATATAAGCAGGCGTATGCCGTTTTGTAAGTTTTCAACACATTGTTTTACAATTATATATATATTTTCGTATTTTTTTATACATATTTTTTTTTTGCATTAAAAAAAATGGTATCTTTGCAGTGCTTTAAGCGATTGTCCAATGGTGTAATGGCAGCACTACAGTTTTTGGTACTGTCTGTCTTGGTTCGAATCCAGGTTGGACAACAGTGAAATCTCACTCATTCGATGAAGTGAGATTTCTTGTTTTAGAAGGATGGGTGAAGAGAGCGGGCATTAAGGCGACTCTCTTTTTTTATATAATGTAATAATAACAGCAATGGCAAATATCACAGTACACACCATTACAGAATTGGTAAACAAGGCTATAGAAGGCACTGACCTGTTCATAGGTGAAATAAAAGTGAAACCGGGCAATGTAATATATATATTTTTGGATGGAGACCACGGCGTACCTGTTTCCTGTTGTATAGAAGTAAGCCGCTATGTGGAAAAGCATTTGGACCGGGACAAAGAAGATTTTGAGCTAAACGTATCATCATACGGTATAGGTCAGCCTTTAAAATATTTACGTCAATACGTAAATGCCATAGGCAGGCAGCTCACTGTTACGCTCACTGATGACACTAAACGTACAGGTATATTATTACAGGCTGATGAGCAACACATAACCCTACAGCTCAAAGCCGACAAAAAGCGTCCCGTAAAAACGGAACTTTGTATAGAAATGAACGCAGTAAAAACAGCAAAAATAGATGCAATATTTAAGTAAATAAACACACAGCCATGAGTGAAAATCTTAATTTGATAGACACATTTTCAGAATTCAAAGAATTCAAAAACATTGAAAAAGAATCGTTAATGCGTATTTTGGAAGACATATTCAAGCAAATGCTTCTTAAAAAATACGGTCCTGATTCCAATGTAAACGTGATAGTAAACGTCAGCAATGGTGACGTGGAATTTCAGCGTTTTTTGGATATAGTGGAAGATGGTGAACTCACCAATGAAAGCACCCAAATAGAGCTTTCGAATGCGGTAAAAATAGAACCGGATTTTGAAGTGGGTGAAGAATTGTGTGAAACCATACAATTAAAAGATTTCGGCAGAAGAGATATACTGGCATTACGTCAAAGTTTGGCTGCCAAAATAATAGAATACGAGAAGGACCTTGTGTATCAAAAATACGAAAACAAGGTAGGTGAAATAGTAAGCGGTACCGTGGTACACACCGGTAAAAAGGACCTCACCTTTGTAGATGATGAAGACATAGAGCTGGTTATTCGTAAAGAGGGTCTTATTCCGCGTGACCATTACAAAAAAGGAGACCCCATACGTGCGGTTATCACCAAGGTAGAGCCCAAAGCCAATTCCTCATTGATAGAGGCTTCGCGTACGTCACCCATGTTTTTGGAAAGGCTTATGGAGGAAGAAATTCCCGAAATATATGATGGCATAATAGTAATAAAGAACATAGTACGTATGCCGGGTGAAAGAGCTAAAATAGCCGTAGAGACCTTTGATGAGCGTATAGACCCCGTAGGTTCATGTGTAGGCATGAAGGGTTCACGCATACATGGTATTACACGTGAATTAAGAGAAGAAAATATAGACATAGTAAACTACACTACCAATTCGGCTTTATACATTACCCGTGCATTGAATCCGGCCAAAATATCTAATTTGGAAATAGACGAGGACAACAAAACAGCCATAGCTGTAATGAAATCGGATCAAATATCTTTGGCCATAGGTAAAAACGGCTCCAATATACGTTTGGCTGCCAAGCTTACCGGCTATGATATAGATGTAATAAAAGAAAATGCCATAGGCATAGAAGACGTAGCCATAGATGAGTTCTCGGATGAAATAGATCAATGGATAATAGATGTACTGAAGAGCATAGGCTGTGATACCGGCCGTAGTGTATTGGAACTCAGCCGTGAAGAGTTGTTACGTCGTACCGATTTGGAAGAAGATACCATAGACCATGTAATAGATGTAATTTCCGCCGAATTTGACGATACCGACGAAAATTAGCAAACCATGCACCATAAAAAAATGAGAATACTAAATTAATAGCTGTTTAATAAAAATAATAATCGATGTCAGAAGTAAAAATAATACGCTTAGGTAAAGCTGCCCAGGAATTCAACGTAAGTACTGATACTATCGTGAATTTTTTGGCCAAAAAGAATCTGCCGATAGAAAATAGCAACAATTCAAAGTTGACTCCTGAAATGTATGAGTTGCTCAAAGAGCAATATCAGGGAGACAAGCAAGATAAAGAAAAAGCTAACCAAATAGAAATAGGTATTGCCTCCAAAATAGCCACAGCCCAAGAGCAGGCCAAGGCTATGGAAAAGAAGGAGAAGGAAAGAATAGAAAAAGAGAAGGAGCTGGCCAGACTTATAGCCAAGGCCAACCATACAGTTGCTGCTCCCGAAGCAGTCATTGAACAGGAGTATGTACAGGAAGTTGCTGAAGAGCCCGCACAGGAATCAGTATCCATAACAATACAAGAGTCTGCTACAGAAGTTCCTGCTACAACAACAGAAGAAGTAAAAACAAATAATTCGGCAGAAGAGGTAAAAGCACCTGTTGAAAGCGGTACTACGGAAGAAATAAAGTTAGCCAAGCCTAAGATAGTGGGTAAAATAGACCTTTCTGCTGCCAACAGGCCCACCAAGCCCGAAAAGAAGAGCAAGGAACAGGTTAAAAAAGAGAACAAAAAAGAAGACATCGAAACCAGCGAACCGACAAAGAAAAAAACGTCAAAAAACGCTTCGGAAGCAGCTAAAGATGCCGAGCCGGCAGCTGTCATTCAAGAAGTTTCGGCCACAGCAAACGAACCGGCTACCGAGCCCACAGCTATTAATGAACCCGTAGAAAATACGCCCACAGCTGTTGCTAAAGAAAATACGGAAGAAAATATTGCATTGGAAAACACAGCCAAACAGCCGGAACACATAGTAACGGTAGTACCTCAGCTGAAAGGTGCCACCATTACCGGCAAAATAGATTTGGATGCCCTTAACATTAAAACCAAGCCCAAAAAGAAATCAAGAGAAGAGCTCAAAAAGGAAAAAGAAGAACGTATACGTGCCGAAAAATCACTATATGAGCAAAAGAACACCAAAGAGAGCGATTCCAAAGCAGACAAAAATGCTGATGATAAATTTATAAAAACCAAGGTAGAGCGTATAAGCGGACCTAAGGTTGTAGGCAAAATAGACAATTTGGATGCCATTACCGACCACAAGTCGAAAGATGCCAAAAAGGACAAAGACAATGCAAAAAAAGAAAAGAGAAAACGCTTTACCAAATTCTCGGCCGAAGACAAAGCTTCCATGGACAATGCCAAACACAATGAGGTGTATAACCGCAAAAAGGAAAAGCACAAGGAAAAGCGTCCTGATATCAGCCAGGAAGAGGTAGAACTTCAAATTAAACGTACCAAGGCCAAATTGGCTCCATTGGGCAAAACAGCATCTTCAAAACACAGAAAAGACAAACGTCAGGCTATAATGCATGAAAAGGAAGAAGAACAACAGCGTCAAGCCATGGAAAGCAAAATACTGAAAGTTACCGAATTCATTACTGCCAATGAATTGGCCAATATGATGAACGTACCGGTAAGCAAGGTAATATCCACCTGCATGAGTGTGGGCCTGTTTGTATCTATTAACCAGAGACTGGAAAAGGACCACATAGAACTGCTTGCCGATGAATATGGCTATGAAGTACAATTTTCCGATAGCGAAGTGGAAGATATGCTTACTCAAGAGCAGGATCCGGCCTTATTGGAGCCCCGAGCTCCCATAGTGACCGTAATGGGACATGTGGACCACGGTAAAACATCACTTTTGGACTACATACGCAAAACCAACGTAATTGCCGGTGAAGCCGGCGGTATTACCCAGCACATAGGTGCCTATGAAGTACAATTGCCCGACGGTAGAAAAATAACCTTTCTTGATACCCCCGGTCACGAAGCCTTTACCGCTATGCGTGCCCGCGGTGCCAAAATCACCGACGTGGTAATTATAGTAATAGCCGCCGATGACAGCATAATGCCTCAAACCATAGAAGCCATTAACCACGCCCAGGCCGCCGGCGTACCTATGGTATTTGCCATTAACAAAATAGACAAGCCGGGCGCCGACCCCGATAAAATACGTACCGCATTGGCTAATATGAACTTATTGGTAGAAGAATGGGGCGGTAAAATACAAAGCCAGGAAATATCGGCTAAAAAAGGTATCAATGTAGATATACTGCTTGAAAAAGTACTTATAGAAGCCGAAATGTTGGATTTAAAGGCCAACCCATACACCACCGCCATGGGTACCGTAATAGAGTCCGCATTGGACAAAGGCCGCGGCTATATAGCTAAAATGCTGGTACAAACAGGTACCCTGCACAAAAGTGATATAGTGGTAGCCGGCACCAGCTTTGGTAAAATTAAAGCCATGTACAATGAACGTAACCAATCTATTACCTCGGCAGGGCCCTCTACCCCTGTGCTGCTGCTGGGACTGGATTCGGCACCGCAAGCCGGTGACACTTTTAAAGTATATGAAGATGAACGTGAAGCCAAATCGGTGGTAAGTAAACGTCAACAACTGCTGCGTGAACAGGGCCTCCGCACTCAAAAACATATTACTTTGGCCGAAATAGGCCGCCGTATTGCCGTGGGCGACTTTAAAGAACTGAACATAATAATAAAAGGAGACGTGGACGGCTCCATAGAAGCACTTTCGGATTCTCTCCTGCGACTCTCCACCGAAGAAGTTCAGGTGAATGTAATTCACAAATCGGTAGGCCAGGTTACCGAATCGGATGTATTGCTGGCCTCAGCCTCCAATGCCATTATTATAGCCTTCCAGGTACGTCCTTCAGGCGGTGCCAAAAAACTGGCCGAACAGGAACAAATAGACATACGTACCTACTCCGTAATATACGATGCCATTAACGACCTGAAAGACGCCATAGAAGGCATGAAAGCTCCCGAACTGAAAGAAACCATAGTATGTAATCTGGAAGTAAGAGAAACTTTCCGCATATCTAAGGTGGGTACCATAGCCGGCTGCTATGTGCTGGACGGAAAAATACAACGTACCACCCGCATACGTATTATACGTGACGGTATAGTAATTCATACCGGCCGTTTAGGCTCACTCAAACGATTCAAAGACGACGCCAAAGAAGTAATGGCCGGCTACGAATGCGGATTGAATATAGAAAGTTTCAATGACATTCAAATAGGCGATATTATAGAAGGATTTGAAGAAGTGGAAGTAAAAAAATAACATTACTCCACTATATAAAAAAACAGCAAACCTGTTAAAGGTTTGCTGTTTTTTTGCATATATACATCATTGATATATATGTACATAAAAAATTATTAATATAAAAAAAACATATTTTTATATGCTAATAATATAAGTTGTTTTAAGCTTTAACAAATACTTGTATATATCTTAAAATATTTATTTACAGTTTATTAAATACAAACATAGCCAACAGTACAATGAATAAATAGTACTTTTTAAGTTATTAAAAAAGTACTATTATATATATTTTGTGTTCTTTTTTTCTAACTAATTGTTGCGTATATTATACACCCAGCGATGGTGCGGCGTAATTACTTTTACAAGTAATAATCCTTTGTTATGGAGATATATAACACTGTTTTTTGTACAACATTCCCGCCTATATATACACCTGCCGTCATAAGTATATACACTTACCTCATATGGCAACTCTTCACACTGTATATACAATTGCCCATGAGCAGGATTAGGACTCACACTTATACGACCACACGCAGCCTCTGCTACACTTACGTCGGTAGCGGAAACAAATTCCAACACATTTTTAGTACTATATAGCGTATCATTACACTGCGCCTGCACCGTTACTTTATAAGGAGTAGCATATTGTAAGCCGGTAAATACTGCCACGGTATCAGTAGTAAATACCAATGTGTCAGCCATGTATTTTACCATAGCTCCAGCCTTCACTTCTTCACACATTACCTGCCAATACAGCGGTGCATAATCGGCATGCCATGCTACTACTGCCGTATCACCCGCCACATATACTACACGCATACTATGCGCTCCGTCACATTGGTCGGCTAAGCGGGATGTGATGAATGTAAGCATACTCCATCCGCTGTATAGCGTATCATTACAACGGGCACGCACATATACATCATAAGCAGTAGAAGGATGTAAATTACTTAAAGTAATAGTAGTATCGGTTACTATGCTACAGGTTGAACTGCCTGCTACATACCCCCTTTCTCCGTATTCCACCTCCCAATGCACAACAGAAGTATCATTACTCCAGCCTATTACGGCATTCATACTATCGGTGTGTAGCACCTGCACATTTTGCACATCACAACAGGTATCGGGATTACTTATAATATCATGGTATAATATTAAACTATCCACATATAATACCGACCCCCGCTGCCTACCTTCTCCTGCCGAGGATATAATCATAATTACCAGCGAATCGGCTGATTTATCGGTAGCATTACTTATAATAGCCGACATAGGCATATATGACACATTAAACGGAATATAAGCCGCAGTATCGGTAAAACCGGCATTATAACCTCCGCCTGCCATTTCACGCTTATGCGTAATAGCATTATAATGTGTACCTATTAGAAGTACTCCTCCATTATCACCTTCCACCGCAGAAGCATATTTATAATAACCATGCAAACGGGAGGGCTCAAATGCCTGTAGGGGCATACCTCCTTCCGTGAAGAGGCTATCCATATTCAATTGTGATACGGCTGCCAACATTTGCACCGAATTATGATACATAGTATCAGTTAATATGGCATACAAATCCAAAAAACAGGACGCGGACGTGGGAGCCGTAGATATACAGGAAGGAAAGGTGGTAGCGGTATATATGGAATCCACATAAGCAGCCACCAAAGAATAGGTGGTGAAAGGTACTATATCAGACAACTGAAAGGTGTGTAATTTTAAAGCTCTGCTCCCGTGAGGAACCATACCTGTGTCATACGATGCCTTAAATAAAGGCACATTAGTATTTACACTAATAGACTGACCATATATAGATGCAGACTTATTTACATGATACTTCATATAGTGCCATTCCGTGGGATATTCGTAGGCATTATACAAAGGCAATGCGAGCATTCCACCCAATACGGATACGGTATCACCGGGGGCGGTACCCCAACTTTCAAAACTGAAATTATTCACCGTATAGCTGTTTTGCGCATGCAATGCATGCACACATACACTTATCAGCACCGCCAACAACATATATTTTATTATTTGTTTCATTTGCATGTTATAATATTTGTTCTACCATACTGCACAATAAATGGGTGGGAAACCCCATTACCGTATAAAACGAGCCCTCTATTCTGTCTATGGCCCGCATGCCTATCCACTCCTGTATGCCGTATGCCCCGGCTTTATCATAAGGCTTATAATTATCTACATAATAAACTATATCATCGGCCTGCAAAGGCATAAAATGTATATAGGCCGTATCGTGTTCGGTGTAAAATTTACCGTTATAACTTATACATATAGAAGATATTACACTATGGGTGTTACCCGATAAATGCTGCAACATGTTCACAGCTTCCTCCCTGCTGTGAGGCTTACCATATATATGCTCGCCATTACACACTATGGTATCACCGCCTATAATAAGCACCGGCTCCTGTAGCTGCTTTTGCACCACCAGCACCTTCTGCATGGCTATGGACTCGGCTATGGCACCATGCGAAAGGGTATTGTTTATTATTTCCTGCACTTGGGCAGTGCAAATGGTAAATTCCAATCCTAAGCCTTTAAGCAGTTCGGCCCGCCGCGGCGACTTTGACGCCAATACTACATTGGTATTTTTCAGCTTATGTAACCACATATTATTGCTTAAAAACTCATTTTTTCACCAAAGGCCAAATCACCGGCATCACCCAAACCGGGTACTATATAAGCCTGTGCCGTAAGTTCTTCATCTATAGCAGCCGTCCATATATCGGCATTATGCGGAAGGCGGGCTTTTAAATAATCTATACCCTGCATGCTGGATATTACCGATACCACATGTATTTTACAGGGCATGCCATAGTGGAACAATCCTTTAAGTGACACATCTACCGACTGACCGGTAGCCAGCATAGGATCGGCCAATATGAGCACCTTGTCGTTTAAATCAGGAGCGGATATGTAATCCAACTGTATTTCAAACGATCCGTCCTTCTCCGGCTTACGATAAGCCGATACAAAGGCACTTTCGGCATGATCAAAAAAATTGAGTATGCCCTGATGAAAAGGCAAACCTGCCCTTAATATGGTAGCCACTACCAATGGTTCCGACGGAATATTCATAGCCGCCACCCCTAAAGGGGAATTGATATGGCGGGTGGTATATTGCAGCTTTTTACTTATTTCGTAAGCAAACACCTCCCCTAATCGCTCCAAATTTCTGCGGAAACGCAGGCTGTCATGCTGTACATTCACATTACGTAATTCGGCCAAAAAGGTATTGGCCACCGAATTCTGACATTGTAAAACTGTTACCATAGGCATCATATTTTTTGCAAAAATAAATAAAAAAACAATAAGTACCCGCTCTCAAACACAAAAAATATATTAAAAAAAGAGGTATTATTTAATCAAACCTATACCCTACGCCTATTTTCAGGTAGGCGTCGGCGCCAAAATTGGTTTCCACCATACCATACCATTTTTTACCTGCTACAAGCCCTATAGGTATAATATCAAAGGCAAAAAAAACCTGCCGGAACCGGTTTTCGGCAGAAATATCACTATCCCACATATAGCATATACCCACATCTATGCCGGAGTACAATTTTACTATAGGCCTGTTCACATATATGAACCGCACACTTGGCATAAAGGACAATGATGAGGTATAATAACGATAATCCACGGCCGTTTTACCGCTATCGGCATACACCTTGGTTTGCACGCCCTCATACACCACTTTGGCTCCCAGCTGACACCATGGCTTAAGATTGTAATAATAATGTGTACCATACACACCTACCCAGCCGAAATCATGAGGTTTCTTTTTAATACTGCCCGCTATGCCTTCGGCAATACCTTTAATAAAGCCCATAATAAAAAAACCTTCCGCAGAAGCATGCCCTGCCGATATACCTATGTCATGATGACCATAATCATGGCCTGCCGAAAAGGTACATGATGTATCCGACATGTTTTGTGCTGACGCACATATACCTGACAGACATATTATTACAACTATATGCAAACTTTTTACTCTCATATATGCTACTCGCTTTATATTCTAAAGTGCAAAGGTAACATTATTTTGCGGGTGCAACCCATGTGCACCCAAAATAAAAAAAGCACACAATATTTTAAAGCCTGATACGTTATATGTGTTTATTTATGTATTTTGTATTATGAAACATACCAAACGAAATATTATTATAATAGCCTGCGTAAGCGTAATGGCACTTATGTGTGCAGGCTTTGTACACAATGACTTTGAGTTAGCCAAAAATTTAGACATATATGCCTCGCTGCTGAAGCAGTTGGATGAAAATTATGTAGATGAAATAAATGTGAACGACCTGGTTACCACTTCCATTAATGCCATGCTGGAAAAACTGGACCCCTACACGGTATTCTATCCCGAATCGGAATTGGAAGAATTTAAGCTAATGACCACCGGCCAATACGGAGGCATAGGTGCCACCATACAGCAGGATAGTGACTATGTGCTCATAGCCGAGCCCTACGAAGGCTTTCCCGCCTACAATGCCGGGCTACAGCCGGGTGACAAAATACTGGAAATAGAGAACAAAAGCGTAAAAGGCAAAACCGTATCCGATGTGAGCAACCTGCTCAAAGGTCAGCCGGGTACCACTATACATATAAGCATTATGCCATACGGCAGCCGCAAAGCCATCAATAAAGAAATTACCCGACAGGAAATAAAATTTCCTAACGTAAGCTACAGCGGCATACTGGAAAATAAGGTGGGATACATACGCTTGGACCAATTCACCGACAACGCCGCCAATGATGTAAAAAACGCCTTTATACAACTTAAAAACGAAGGCATGCAAAGCCTGATATTCGACCTGAGAGGCAATGGCGGCGGACTGCTCAATGAAGCCATTAATATAGTCAACCTGTTTGTGGACCGCGGCAACGTGGTGGTGAGTACCAAAGGTAAAAGCAACGAAAAAGCCCAAATGTACACCACCTCCAATGCCCCATTAGACACACAAATCCCCATCATAGTGCTGGTGGATGGCAGCAGCGCCTCCGCCTCCGAAATAGTATCAGGCTCCTTGCAAGACTATGACCGCGCCGTTATCATAGGTCAGCGAACTTTCGGCAAAGGACTGGTCCAAAATGTAATGCCCCTGAGCTATAATACCCGCGTTAAAATTACCGTATCCAAATACTACATTCCCTCCGGCCGCTGCATACAAGGTATAGACTATGCCGATAAAGATGAAAAAGGTATGTCAAAACGCAAAGCCGACTCCACAGCTACCGCATTTAAAACCAAAAACGGCCGTACCGTATATGACTACGGCGGCATAGAACCCGATATAAAAGTGGATATAGACCCCTATAGTACAGTGCTGCTGGCCATGTTTGAAAAACATATTATATTCAACTACGCCAATGAATTCAAACTGAAACACAAATCCATAGCCCCCGCCAATACATTCTCCATAAGCGATGATATTTATCAGGATTTTGTCAACTATGTAAAAACCAAAAATTTATCATATAAAACCTACACCGAAAAGCAAATAGAACTGCTTAAACTGAGCTGTAAAGAAGATAAATTTTCGGAAAATATACATAGCCAAATACAACAATTGGAACACATGGTACAGCAGGAAAAAGAACATGACCTTATGAAATATAAAAAAGAAATATCACAACTGCTGCAAATGGAAATAGTATCACGCTACTATGCACAAAAAGGACGCATACTGTCCTCACTCGGCATAGACCCCGATATAGCAAAAGCACAGGAAATATTATCGGATAACAAATCCTACAACCACATACTAAAAGGCAATAAAAAATAACGGTAAAAATGCAACATAACACGTTTTATGACTCTTCTGCTATGGCGTTATAGAATTGTACACTATTTATATTATTTAAGCATATATTCATGCTATTTTCAACCATACGACTGATTATACGCTTGTTACAATTACAACAGTGCTTGGTATAGTTGCCGTTGCTGTTGAAAGTGAGGTAGGCGTTCGGGTAGAACATGGCACTTTGCAGCTGCAGTTGCAAGGGCTGCGGCTGACCGTTGACCCACTGGGTCTGGTTCAGCATGGAGAGCTTGTACGTCCGCGTGTTCGCGGCATCGTAGCCGTAATACGCGAAGTACAGACCGCTGTTGCTGTAGGCCTTGAGGTTGGCGGTGCTGTTGTGCAGGTAATACTCCGTAACGGACTGCTGCGGGTTGTCCCGCCTGCGAAGGCTCCCGTTGATGCCGTAGGTGAGTGCTTCCGTCTCCGCATTATTGTTGCCGACAATATCGCGCTGTGCCGGTGCAAACACCGTCTGGGCATCCTGCAGATTGCCGGGACCGGGATAGTCATACACATACGTGTTCTGCGTCGTGGCGGGCCGGGTGACCGGATTCTGCTGCAGGTCCGTCTGCGTGAGATCGTAGGTGTTCACCCGCCCCCAGGTGCCGTAGGATACCGACAGCCGGTAACTGTTGCTTCCGGTCTCCGAAGCCTTACAGAAAACAGCTCCTTCTTTTTGTAAGGCATAGACCAAGACATTGTAATCCATTACAAAATTCAAACATCCATTATGTTCAATATAGATTTTTTTTATTGCAATATTCATTTTCATATAGATTTTTTACCCCAAATCTCATTTTTGCATGCAGCGTATGCCATTTCAATCCATTGACCTACTTCATCTTTAATACCATAATCATGGAATCCATTGAGGGATGTTTTCTGAAGGTTTGCATATTCAGATCCAACTAATGGTGTAAATCGCGTAAATTGTATCCTTTCCGGCTTAGTTCTTACTGCAAGTTCTATCGTTTGTTTAACCGTTTCTTCTGTTTCTCCGGGCAATCCAATTACAAAACCGACACTTCTGTCTATACCTGCTTTCTGTAAAATATTAGCGGCATTAACTAGTTCAGCTATTTTTTCATTTTTCCCGACTTCGTCTAATATGGCCTGATTTCCACTCTCAAAACCCACATATACTTGATGACATCCCGCTTTTCTCATCAATTTACATAGCGTTTCGTTAATTTGATTGGCACGTACATTACAGAACCAATTGAGTTGAATTTTCTTACTTATTAACGTAGAACACAATGCTGTTATTTTGCGTTGATCGAACGTGAATACGTCATCCACAAAAGATAGTTCTCTAATTCCCAAATCAAAATACAAAAATTCTATTTCATGAATGATTTGTTCAAGTTTCCACCCTCTTATCTTGCGACCAGACATATTCGAAGTACTGCAAAATTTACAGCCATTGGGACAACCGCGTTGTATACTGAATGTCAGCATTGGAAATGAGATAGCATCGGGACAATAGTATTGAGTTATCGGCAGTGAATCTACTTTAGGGAAAGGCAAATTTGAAAAGTCAGTAACCCTCAGAATATGTTCTGAAAATATTGGAGAATTTGGATGATTATAACAGACACCCGGCAAACCGACCAAATCTTGATTCAAAAGAATCATAGCAAGTAACTCATTAATGACCATCTCCCCTTCTCCTCTAACAATATAATCCACATGAGGACATTGCGCAAAGGTATCTTTAGGGGCTAATGTCGGGTGAGGTCCACCAACTATGGTTACGATTCCACGGGAATGACAAAATTCAGCCCATTTTTCAACAATATCCAAATTATATGATGTCGCCGACAGACAACATACGCGGACATCTGAATGTAGTATTTCGTTTTGTATAATGTCATCGGGTAAACCTAATCCATCTGCATCTATCACTTGCATAACATTTTCATTATCAACGGCAGCGATTTGACATAAACCCAAAGGAGGATAAATGGAACCTGATCGCGTAAAACTTCTGCAAGTGTTATAGGGTTGTAAAAGTATTACCGGCTTAAGTTGCATAAGGAAATTATTTTTTCGACTGTTTCATCAACAGACAAATTGGTCCTATCTATTTCAATCGCATCAAGTGCTTTTCGCAAGGGCGAAATCGTTCGGCTAATATCTTTACTATCTCTTTGTTGTAAATTCGCAACGCATTGATGTATGGCACGTTCAGAATAAGGAATCTTTTTTTCATCCAATATGCGTTTTGCTCGTTCTTCTATATCAACAACAAAGAAAAACTTATGTTCTGCTAAAGGAAATTCCGCACTACCAATGTCACGGCCATCAATGATAACATCATTGCCTTCTGCTAATAAATGCAAATGTAAGGAAACTTTTTTACGAATTTCAGGAAGTTTAGCCAATTCGCTTCCTAATCTGGTCACATCATCGGATTTTAATTGTGGAATATCCTCATAATCATTCATATCTATAGATTGTACAATTTGGTAAATAGTATCCAAATGATCTTGGATGTTGTATATTGTACCCATATTTTTAGACCGCAAAATTAGCAAAAATAAGGATACGTTAAGCTACTTTTTCTTCTTTTGTTAATAAATTATTTAAAAATCGTTCTATCGGTATTTCTCCGTTTATACCCTGATGATGTCGTATTG
>JAZLLK010000054.1:0-4117 GCA_045598105.1 Bacteroidales bacterium
TTGAACGTTACCGTAAGCGGCGCTGCCACTGCCAACTATAACATGGCTCTCAATAGCGGCATAGTTCCCGCACTGGATAACGACACCATAGTGGTGGATAACAACTTTGACTTCCTCCCCGGTACCTACACCGTGAAAGCTTGGGTAAACGCTATAGACAAGGTAACATCTAACGATACCTTAATCCAAACCATCATAGTGAACCCCGGTCTGAATGTAAATGCCCAACAGGTAACAGGCGGTAACGATGCTACCAACTGTATAGGCGTGGGCAGCCAGGTAAATCAGGTGGTAACCATTACCAATAACGGTAATATGGACATGGAAAACCTTGAACTTACCATGAACATATACGACATTAACGGCGTACTTACCAATACCTACTCCGATACAGTAGAAGGTTTGCTGGTAATAGGCGACTCCGTAGTGAAGACCTTCGCTGAGGCTTACACCGTACCCGGTGACGAAATGTATACCGTGGAAGTAATAGCCAACCCCGCCTGCAACGCTAACCTCACCTTCGACAAGGTAATTACCGAATGTGTAGACCAAAGCGATATAGAAGTAGTATCTATAATTCATCCTTTGGATGGCGTTCGTCAAGGTGAAGACACCAAGGTAACCGTACGCGTAGCCAACAATCATCCTAATGAAGATGCCCAAGGCGTAGTACTTCACGTAATAGTGGCCAACGCTGACGGCAGTGAAATAGCCAACTGGACCGAAACCATGAACGACATAGCCGCTGATGACCACATAGATTATCAATTCCCGCAATCGTTCACCGTGCCCGCCGCTGACAATTTCACTATTACCGCATTTGTTAACAACATTGACACCAAGGCCTCTAACGATACCCTGGCAGCTACCATTGCTACCAATGTAGCCGTGAACGAAGCCGACGCCAATGGCATGAGCTTAAGCCAAAACGTACCTAACCCCGCTAACAGCCAAGCCGCGGTAAGCTACAGCATACCCGAAGACGGTAGCGTAGTATTTACCATACTCACTGTTACAGGTCAGGTATTACACACCCAAACAGTTGAAGCCCTTGCAGGCAAAAACAGTATTGAATTCAATACCGAAAACCTTGCAGCCGGCGTTTATTTCTACACCATGGTCTTCCAAGGCCAACGCCTCATGAAGAAAATGGTTATAAAGAAATAATCATTTGTTTGGTTATCACCATTTGAAAAGGGAACCTTACGGTTCCCTTTTTTTTATATCGCTATTGCAGCATAACTATCGACGGCATATTCATTCTTTTTTTCCGCATACGCCTTTTTGGACGTTTTATTACATTCTTTTGCATTGTAAATATTTACAATGCAATATGTTACAAAAATTTGTAAGAATTCGTCCATGGGGTGAAATTCGTCTATACGGGGTAAAATTCCGTATACAGGGGTGAAATAATAAATTCTTATTTGAAACCTACACCTGTTGCCTATTCTTTTTAGAAAAAAAAATGAAACACTTATAGAAAAAAAATGTTATCTTTGCAAATTCAAAAAACAAATAATAATGATGGAGTAAGCAGAAAAGCCTTTAAGTGAGTATGCAATAACAAAAAACACAATAGTATGAAAAAATTTTTTATGCTTTTTTGCAGCGTTTTTATTATGCTACATTTAGCTAATGCCCAGGCTGTTGTGGTGGGAAGTGAAAATTTTGACGGTAACACGCACACCTTTACTTCCACACCGGGTTCAGCATGGTCCACTTCGTACAACCCGTATAATTTGGCCGTGAGTGGCACAAAATCTATATGGGCTGAAGTTCCATTTGGTACTGACGACTCTGTGATGCTCACATCACCTGTGTACGATTGTACCAATTATGGTTTTATCACTCTCCGCTTTAACCACATTTGTAAGGTATCACCCATGGATGAGGTAAGAGTGGAATATCGCCTAAACTATGTAGGTGCCCAATGGCAGCCCCTGCCTGCTAACGGATATCAGGGCACTGCTGCTAACTACAGTGTTACCGGCTTTAATGCAGCCAGCTACACAGTATGGGCAGAGAACGACAGCCTAGCCATGCCGACCAACTCATGGTGGAAAGAAGAAATATTTGACCTTTCCAACGCTGTATCTTACTCCGAAGTACAATTCCGTTTTGTAATTAAAAAAGGCGCTACCATAGGTACACAAATATCCTATGGTTGGCTCATTGACAACTTTGAACTCATGGGCTCCATATACGAACTCAAGGCTCCTGAAGTTTCATTCATTTCCTCATACTCTGACACCATATACAACACCGGTCCTTACATAATTAAGGCAAAAGTAGCCAAACGTACTGCCATAGGTCTTGAAACACCTATATTCACCTATACCGCTACACACCCTTCTACCGCTACCGTAAGCGATACCATACTCATGACCGCCTATCAGGGTGACTCATTATGGCAGGCCACTATTCCACAATATATATTTGGTACCAGCATAGCTTACTCTGTATACGGATATGATACCATAGGTAACTACGCCACCGCCCGTGACGGATTTACCAGCAAACATCCGACAAGTGCTTCTGCCAATGATTCCATTCAAATAGGAACATCTCTCACAGGCGGTAACTGTATATATCCGCTATCCACACTCGGAACATATAGTTGGTCAAGAACATTATACATGGCCTCTGATGTAGGGAACACAAATAAGACAGTATCTATCAGCGGTATTGCCTATAAAAATGATAAAACCTTTTATCAGGTTAGACATAATATAAAATGTTACATAGCAAGCACATCTGATGCCAATTTGGTAGGTCCTTCTTATGAAGATCCGATATCAAAAGGCGCAATTTTGGCCTTTAGCGGAGATATAAACATTGTACCACAATGGAATAAAATAGTTTTTCAACAGGCGGTAACAATTCCTGCTGGAAAAAATATTGTAGTATATTGGGTAGATACATCAGCCGCCAATACTTGTAGCCAAAATGGAACAAACCTTGTCCACTGGGCAAACAATTCAGTAGGATATACAGCATGTGTTATTGAAGGAAGAGAATGGAATGGTTGCAATAGTGCCACTTCAAATCAAACTGTTTCAACACTGCCTACCACAATGATGTATTTTGGCACACCTCTCACAGATAGCAACTCTGTAGCATTATACTCCATAGACAATCCGACAAATGCCGGCACTATGGCCAATCAGGTTCAGCCGGTAAAAGTAACTTTCCAAAACAAAGGTTTTGCTAACCTTACCAGCGCTATATTTGGTTGGAGCCTCAATGGAGTACTTCAAGATACCATACATTGGACTGGCAACCTGCCCGATGACTTTTATGATACCCTTATCTTAGGATATTACACCCAAAGACCAACACAATATGACACCATAGTGGCATGGATAAGTATGCCTAACGGTGTAGTGGATACCAACAATTTTGATGATACCCTTAGCGTTATAAGCTATGGCTGTGACGAACAATTATCAGGTACCTACACCATAGGTGTCACCGAAAAATACAAATCCGTAAAAGAATTTATAGACATAGCCAAGTTGTGTAACCCCGTAGGTAACGTTACTCTGGAAGTGGAATCAGGCGTGTACGCCGAAAACTGGAATTTATCATCTATAGGTTCTATAATGGGAAATTATACCCTCACTATCACCTCTAAAGCTCATGATGCCGACAGTGTAATAGTAAGACCTGCCTCCGGCGTAGCCCTCACACTGGGTAACAATGAAAATATGATAATTAAAAATATCACATTTGACGGTTCCGCTCTTAGCGCTTACACCATACAATTTACCGGCGGATGTACTGATATGGTAATACGTGATTGTAAAATACTGGCTAATTCCACTGCCACTGCCTCTACATCAGCTGCTATATACAAAGCATCCGGTACAGGTAAACTAATGAATGTAGAATTTGTAAACAACTACATTTCAGGTGGATATTATGGTATCTATTTATACGCAGGTACCGGTAGTACCGATTTCGGCTATGTAAGAATAGACAGTAACACCATCATAGACCAGTACTACTATGCTACCTATTTCTACTATATGGGATTCAGCAGCATTTCCAACAATACATTGCTCAGCAGAACCGCTAATACCTCCACTTACTGGTATGGATTACGATTGTACTA
>JAZLLK010000055.1:0-60852 GCA_045598105.1 Bacteroidales bacterium
GCCAATCTTAAAAGCAGCAAGTATATATTAATAAAGAAAAAACCATGAGTAAAATAAATAAAATAGCCATAATGGCAATAGTAATAATGACAAGTGCAACCATAGTTTTTGTTGCCTGCAAAAAAGAAACAATTAATGATAAAGAAGTTTCAATAAATCAGAATGATAAACAACACAAATCAGATGAAACGGAAATAATTGAAAATTATCCGATAGCCTTATCGCCTGATGATTATCCTTTTGCTTATGCCATTGTAGATACAGATGCTTACATGTTGAGTTTTTTATTATGTCCAATGGATGATAACGGACTGGAAATATGCAATATATACTGGATAATAACAAAAGAAGGGAATATGATATATTATGGTAATGTTTCGCCGACGAGCAGTTATTTGAGCGATCTTCCTTTCAGTTTGGATAATCCGCAAGGGGATATAGTGTGTGATATAATCAGAACAAAAAATAAAACAAAATGGTTGGAATTTATAGAAAGGGAAGTTGCTAAAGGAAAAGAAATAGTAGTGTGGAAAAAATCGGATGGAACCTATATCGCAGTATCGTATGAAAGGAATCGCAATAATAGTTAAAGAAAAAATGCCGCATTTGCGGCATTTTTTTTGGGGGGGGAAGGTGGGCAATAAATTTTGTATGTAACACCAATTATGAAACATATATTATTCTACGTTGGTTATCAGTTATCTATTTCCCTGCCAAATATTGCATTACATGTTCTTCCACGCGTTTGAGCACATTGGAAGTATCTTCTTTTTTGAAATTTTCACCGGTAATATGTTCGTACAATTCTATATATCTGTCGGAAATGCTATTTACTTTTTCATCGGTCATTTCGGGAACTTGTTGCCCTTCTTTTCCTTGGAAACCGTTTTCCATTAACCATTCACGAACAAATTCTTTTGACAACTGCTTTTGGGCTTCGCCCTTGTCAAATCTTTCCTGATAACCGTCGGCATAGAAATAACGTGATGAATCCGGAGTATGTATTTCATCTATCAGGTATATTTTACCATCCTTTTTACCAAATTCATACTTGGTATCTACCAGTATTAATCCCTGACGGGCAGCAATTTCGGTGCCGCGTTGGAATAACTGTAATGCATATTTTTCCAATATGGCATAATCTTCAGCCGATACTATACCTTTACGTATAATATCTTCTTTGGATATATCTTCATCATGACCTTCGGCAGCCTTGGTGGTAGGAGTAATAATGGGTTGGGCAAATTTTTGGTGTTCACGCATACCATCGGGTATTTTTACCCCGCATATTTCATGCTGTCCGCCTTTGTAAGTACGCCACGAACTACCCGTTAAATAACCTCTTACTATCATTTCTACTGCAAAAGGCTCACATTTATGCCCTATGGTAACCATGGGATCGGGGGTGGCTATTTTCCAATTGGGACATATATCGGTAGTTAAATCCAAAAAACGGGAAGCTATTTGATTCAATACCTGTCCTTTATAAGGAATTGCCTTAGGCAATACCACGTCAAATGCTGATATTCTGTCAGTAGCTATCATTACCAGTATATCATCATTTATACTGTATACATCACGTACTTTACCTTTGTACAAACCGGTTTGTCCCGGAAAATTAAACGCAGTTTTTAAAATTACATTATCCATATTATATGCTATATCATTTAAATTATTTCTTTAATATCCATCCTTTAATACCCTCATTGGCTATTTTTTGTACAGCTTCTTCCTGAGTATAAGGGCCTATGCCTATCATATATAATCCGCTGGATTTACCTTTACCCAAATTATGGGCATTACCATATCGGTTATTCATGTCTTCTACATAGGCTTCGGCATTGGCTTCACTTTGGAAACTGCCCAATATAATGTAATAAGTTCCCGACACCGGCTGTGAAATTGCTGTAGTTGCAGGCTTCACCACCTCAGTGTGAGTTGTGGAAGTAGCTACTGCCTTGGAACGGGCAGGCGTACTGCCTGTTTCCTTCGCTACTTGAGAGGTAGCTGTCACCTGCTTGGTTGAAATTGCCTTAGCGGGTGTAGCGGCCTGCTTGACTGTTTCTACCTGTTTAGTAGTGGTTTTAGCTACATGCTTTTGTGCTACGGAAGCCACCTTCACCTCAGGCTCGGAAGGTTCGGTAGTCTCTACATATTCTATGTATTCTCCTTCATCTTCCGATGAAATATACTCTGTGGTATTGGCTATAAAGTTATCATCAAATATAAGTTTATCCGGTGCATTTTCGTCACCGTCAGCCACTTCACCTTCATTTGTTTCCTCATAAAATATGGAAGGTACGGTATCTCTATGCGACTGATAATGTATAAAAGGAACTTTTTCTAACCATAAGCCTGCTTTATGTTTATACACACCTATGGTTTGAGGAGACTTAATATATAACACCCCCATTGCCACTACCAATAGTAGCAATATAGCCAATATAACCAGCAGGAATGTGAGCTTATGCGATGATGTGGAAACAGCTTCCTCTTCTTTTTCCTCTTCCTGTAATGCGTCCTGTACATCGGCCGCTACCTGTGAATCGGTGGCCGCCGCTGCTACCGCAGGCTGCTCCTCTATAGTGGGAGTATACTCTTCTTTAGCGACATCCGCATTAGGAGTTTTTTCTTCTGCGGCAGCAGTTGTAGCATTTGCTACTGCTTCAGCAGTGTGTTTTATATGTATATTGGCTATTTCAAAATTCTCCAGGCCAAAACTTTCCGGTGAAAAATCAGAATCCATGGCAGGTTCAAACTCCGGTTTTCCTATGCTGTTTTTCACCATACGCCCCATACTGCCCCACTCATACACCGCATGCAGGTTCAAAGTGTCTTTTACCTCCTGCACCCATGCGTTCACTTTGGCTTCAGCTACTTCAGCACTCACCTGCCAGGTATGTGCAGCCTCAGCTATTAGCTCCGGCGTGGTAACAGCTCTTTCATTATACGTAAAGCACACATAATTACCTGGTATGGTAAATGTTTGCAACACAGGATGTATATGTGAAGGCACATAACTCACCTTCCATTCTCCCATGCCCTGTATGCTCACCTTACTGTGTTTAAGCAGATATGATTTAACTAACTGATGTATCATGTAAATAATATTATAAATTCATGGTTTTAATATAATCCAATGCTTTTTGCATATCGGCAGGGGTATCTATACCTATTGACTTATAAGGCGTTACCTCTGTATGTATGGTATATCCGTTTTCCATCCAGCGTAACTGCTCCAGGCTTTCGGCCTTCTCCAATGCCGATGACGGCAAAAGCACCAATTGCAACAAAGTACGCATTCTATAGGCATATATGCCTATATGCTGATAAAAGGTATGCTGCTCCCAAGTAATATTACGCAAATATGGTATAGCATAGCGGCTAAAATATAAAGCCTTATTATGCACATCTTTCACCACTTTCACCACATTGGGATCCGCTACATCTTCAGCATTATGTATTTTCCTAAGCAAGGTGGCTATATGTATATCATCACAGGTAAAACACGACATAAGTGTTTCTATTTGAGCCGGCTGTATAAAAGGCTCATCTCCCTGTATATTTATAATTACGTCATCATGCTCAGCCATGTGTAATCGCTGTACGGCATCGGCACAACGGTCAGTACCTGAACGATTGGCCTCGGAAGTCATTACCACATTACCGCCAAATGCCTGCACTGCATCATATATGCGACTATCATCAGTGGCCACACACACATAATGCATATTCTTCACCATACTCACCTGAGCATATACCCTTTCTATCATAGACTTATTGCCAAGCATACACAAGGGCTTACCCGGGAACCGTGAGGACGCATATCTTGCCGGTATTATACCTATAAATTTCATGTATTATCTTTTGGTTTTACGTTTGGCCTTTACGGCTACTTCTTCTTCGGGCTCTTTTTGGAACAAACCGAATAATTCGGCATTTACCTGCTCCAATACGTAACCGAAATCATCCTGATTTTCAGCAAAACGACATTCGTCAGTATTGATAATAAGCAATTTACCCTTATTATAACCCGATATCCATTGTTCATATCTGTCATTCAGATTCTGCAAATAGTCTAATCGAATGGTGTTTTCATATTTGCGACCTCTTTTTTGAATTTGTGATACCAAGGTAGAGGTAGAAGCCCTAAGATATATTAACAAATCAGGAGGAGCTATAAGTGAATTAATGAGCTCAAATAATGATATGTAATTTTCATAATCACGTGAGGCCATTAAGCCCATATCGTGTAAATTAGGAGCAAATATGTACGCATCTTCAAATATGGTTCTATCCTGCACCACATTCTTATGCTGTTTTTGAATTTCTACCAATTGGCGAAAGCGGGCATTCAAAAAGAATATTTGAATGTTGAATGACCATCGCTGCATGTCTTCATAAAAACTTACCAAATAGGGATTATTTTCCGCTGTTTCATACTCTGCCGCCCAATTATAATGCTTAGATAACATTTTGGTTAGCGTAGTTTTGCCCGACCCTATATTTCCTGCTATAGCTATGTGCATATCTGTTATTTTTTATCTACATATATAAAGATACAAAGGTATTATTTTTTTAAGTATTATATCGGCTTCCTGCCCATTTTTTTTCTATTAAATGCAAAAAAAAATGTCACAGACCTACAATAGGCCTATATTACGGAACAATTGTTCATAATACATAGCTTTTTGCGTTATAGGCATAGGATATGCTCTTGATGATGAAGGAACCCTATGCAAGGTCATTAATCGGTTTTGTATATAGAATGTACTACTTTGCCCTATTGGCGGCACCTTTACATTATAATCTTCACATAGGGTAAGTGCCGATTTTTGGCCTGTACATATAATATGGCTGCATAGCGGTATTTGCTGCAATAACAATGGAATATCAGTTTTTTGTACCACCTGTAAATATTTATCGGAAGCATTGTTTTGCATACGTTTTACCGCCTGCGCAGTGTCAAATACAGCTATCCCTTTTTGCCTGAGCAGGTCTTCTATAAGCCTTTGTTTATAGGTGTTAGTATGACTATCAATAAAATAATGACTGTCACCATAGAACACTATACCAAATATCTCCCACATGGTATTGGTACGATTAGGATAAAAAAAATTCATGCACCAACGGTGCTTTGGTGGCGGAAAACTGCCCAACAAAAGCAATGTAGCCGCCGGCGGCAAAAAAGGTTGCAACGGATGCTGCTCTATAGGAATATTATCTATATGTGTATTCATTATTATATGTAACTGCGTTCTGTTTATTTTATTATTTGCCTATGGCAAAAAAAATACGGCTCTATATACATTATAAATGATAAAAAAATGTTATCTTTGCATTTTATGATATATCATAAATAATGATAAGTAAAATGAAAAACCGACATATCATCATCAGCATGCTTATAATAGCAGGTGTATATACTCACGTATACGCACAAGATATTATTCCCCGCCCCCGCAGGGTAGAAATATGCGTTACGGCCGGTCCTTCCATATCATGGATGAGTACCCAATCAGCCACCTACCAAAATAACGGTATATGTATAGGAGGCGTATATGGAGTAAATGCAGATGTAAATATAGTACCCACTTTGGAGAATTATTATGTTACCTTAGGTTTAAATGCCCGTCATAAATTTTCCAAATTGCACTATAACGATATGTATGATTATGCCGAAACAGACATACCCGTAGAATCAGATATAATATCAAAATACAATCATATATACTTAAGCATACCCACCGCTATTAAATTAAAAACCAATCCTTTTGGAAGGTTTATTATATTTGGCGTAGTAGGTTTGGAACATGGTTTTTGCCTTAGTGCCAAGTCAAAAGATATGGTTACCCCCACCATCGTTTCTGATATGGAAACCAAAACATTCACACATGTGGATCGTAACCCGCAGTCTTTTGTATTTCAGGAATCATTGTATGTAATGTTTGGTTTTGAGTTTATTATACAGGATCACACCAAAGGCACCTTTGGTTTGGCATTTGACCGCGGATTGAATAACGCATTTAAAGCCAACTATAATGATGCCTTAGGCAATAAGGTTGAAAATCCCATGAAAGCATTTTACAATAGTTTTGAATTTCAATTCGGATTTATATTTTAAACCATATATGGCCACGTAGTTCAGCTGAATAGAATGTCAGATTCCGGTTCTGAAGGTCGAGGGTTTGAATCCCCCCGTGGTCACTATAAAAACAATATATGAACAAAAACTTTCTCACACAAGTGGACGGCACATGGTCACTATTTTTAGATCGCGATGGTGTTATTAATCGTCGCATTATTAACGGCTATGTACGTAAACCTGAAGAAATGGTGCTGTTGCCTCAGGTAAAAGAGGCATTTGAAATATTTCACCGCACATTCAGGCACATATTCATAGTTACCAATCAGCAGGGCATAGGCAAAGGCATTATGACAGAAGAAGAATTACACATAGTACACCAATACATGCTGCAGCTGCTACATACACCTGTTACCCGCATATACTATTGTCCTGCTTTGGCCACTGAAAACAGTTCCATGCGTAAGCCCCGCCCCGGCATGGCCTTGCAGGCACAAAAAGACTATCCGGATGTGGATTTTAGTCGCTCTATTATGGTAGGTGATGCCCACTCCGACATGGAATTTGGTATAAATGCAGGTATGCATACGGTGTTTATACCCTGTGTGGAACCGACTTCGCCACTGGCCGACCTGCAATGCAACTCCCTATATCATTTGGCCACTCTTCTACCTTAAAAAAAATGTATTTGCCCTGTTTTACAATTCAGGTTATACACTCACATACCTTCTATCGGCAGTTTGATGGTAATTATTTCATATTATATTTCAATCACTTACTTTTTTTTTATTTTTTTTTAGGCTTAGGCACACCTCATTATTCAAAAAAAATGTTACCTTTGTATAATGAATTGTTAAATATTGGAATAAAGTCAATATGTTGAATTTAAAACTTTTATCGTACGGTGCGGAAAGTAAAGTTTGCGAATTGGCTGAAAAATATCACCATTTAACAATCCAACAGCAGCAACTTATAGATGAAAATAAGGAGTTGAAGGAAAAAATAAAGTCATTAGAAGCAACAATAAAAATGCAGGCAGATGACATTATCAGGTATAAATTAGGTACTGCTCTACAAAATGAGCAAAAGTACACTGATGTAAAGTACAAGATTAATGCACTTATGCGGGAAATAGATGCTTGCATACATTTATTAAATGAGTAACAATGTCTGAAGATAAAAAATTAATAACACTATATGTAGCACAGCAAGCCTTTAGGCTTACTATTCCGGCAGAGCAGGAATCACTCTATCGTGAAGCAGAACGTAACATTAACACCTACATACACACTTTATCGGGCCGCGTAGGTAGTACTGATAAGTTTACATTGATGGGTTATGCTGTTATCAATTTTGCCATGAAGAACCTTCTGCTTACCGAAAAACAGAAATTCGTAGACACTGACTTAATAGAAGTGCTTAAAAAAATTCAAACCATAGCCGGCGAAGCTATAGAAAAATAGCCTGTAGTCAGCTTTACGTTCTATACCATATAAAGATTTTCCCGCATTGAGCCACCATCGTTTGTTAAACTCAACACAGAAACAAACAGTATAGCCGACTCGTAATAAATAAAGGGCACCTGTATAGGAGGCACTTGACATATTACGGCGTCTATAAACTTACATTATTGGAGTTTAAGTAAGCCATTGGCTATGCGGGATTTTTTTATTTATAACATTCATACGCAATCGTAACAAAATATTATATATAAATTAAACTAAACATAAATAACATGAACCATATATTAATGATTTGCATTTGCCTTACCATAGGCATAGGCTTAGGAATATTGGTCACTATTCTGCTTATTAAACGCAGCATGGCCAAGCACAATGAAAGACTTATAAAAGAAGCCACCGAAGAGGCAGAACTAATAAAAAAAGAACGCATACTACAAGCTAAAGAGAAATTTCTCCAGTTGAAAGCTGAACACGAAAAAGTAGTATCAGAGAAAAATAAGGTGATAGCTGCCGCTGAAAACAGAATAAAACAAAAAGAAGCCTCCCTTGCCCAAAAACAGGAACAACTACAACGTAAACAAGTTGAACTCGGCCAAATGCAACAAGCCCTCACCCTCCAAAAAGAAGGTGCCGAAAAAAAACAGGAAGAGCTGGATAAACTGATAAAACAACAGCAGGTACTTCTTGAAAATGTATCAGGACTATCGGTAGAAGACGCTAAAAAAGAACTCATAGAAAGTTTAAAAGATGAAGCACAATCTGAAGCAGCCGTTATAGCCAAAGACATAATAGATGAAGCTAAAATAAATGCTAATAATGAAGCTAAAAAAATAGTTATTAAAACTATACAGCGTACAGCTGTAGAAAATACCCACGAAAATTCCGTATCGGTATTCAACATAGAAAATGAAGAAATAAAAGGCAGAATTATAGGTCGTGAAGGTAGAAATATACGCACTATAGAATCTTTAACCGGTGTGGACGTAATTATAGACGATTCCCCCGACGCTATCATACTCTCCAGCTTTGACCCTGTACGTCGCGAAATAGCCCGACTTTCACTAAGCAAGCTGGTATCTGACGGCCGCATACACCCCGCCAAAATAGAAGAAGTTGTAACCAAAACCAAACGACAAATAGAACAGGAAATTATAGAAATAGGTAAACGTACCACCATAGATTTAGGCATACATGGCATGCACCATGACCTTATACGCCTTATAGGTAAAATGAAATACCGCTCTTCTTACGGACAAAACCTATTACAACACTCCAAAGAAGTAGCTACCCTATGCGCCACTATGGCCGCCGAATTAGGGCTGAATGCAAAAGCAGCCAAGCGTGCCGGTTTATTACACGATATAGGCAAAGTTCCCGATAATGAACCCGATATGCCACACGCTGAATTAGGCGCTACCCTGGCAGAAAAATACAAGGAAAAACCCGAAATAGTAAACGCTATAGCCGCTCACCATGATGAAGCCGAAATGCAATACCTTATATCACCAATAGTTCAGGTATGTGACGCCATATCAGGTGCCCGTCCCGGTGCCCGCCGTGAAGTGGTAGAAGCCTATGCCAAACGATTAAAAGACTTGGAAGAGCTGGCACTATCCTACCCCGGCGTGGTAAAAACATATGCTATTCAGGCAGGTAGAGAATTACGCGTAATAGTAGGCGCCGATAAAATAGACGACGATGCTACCAACCGCTTATCATACGAATTGTCAAAGAAAATTCAAAATGAAATGACTTATCCCGGCCAAATAAAAATAACCGTGGTGAGAGAAACCCGTGCCGTAAGCTACGCTAAATAATATACATATCATTGTATCATCAACATTTTACACAAAAAAAGCAAACATTTAATGTTTGCTTTTTTTTATGTGTGTAAGTACTTACTACAATATAATAATACTTATGCTATTGCAACTTTTCCCTTAAAAATGCTGCGGTAGGTGACACCTTACATTGAAGCATGCTCTCAGGCGTACCGGTAAATATTACCTCTCCTCCTTTAGCCCCTCCTTCCGGTCCCATTTCTATTATCCAATCAGCACACTTTATAAGATCCATATTGTGCTCTATTACCACTATGGAATGTCCTTGATTAATAAGCAGACGAAAAGTTTGGTACAACTTATCTATATCATAAAAATGTAAGCCCGTAGTGGGTTCATCAAATATAAATAAGGTAGTAGGAGTATTTTGTGAATTTTGCAATGCAGAAGCTAACTTAATACGCTGAGCTTCACCACCTGAAAGTGATGACACCGATTGTCCTAACTGCATATATCCAAGCCCTACCTGCTGCATGGTGTGTATTCCGTCTATTATATTGGTTATAAGCCTGGAAGAAGGCAAACTTTGAAAGAATGTCATAGCCTCATCGGCTGTCATTTGCAATATATCATATATATTTTTATCACCTAATTTCACCTCCAATACCTCTTCCTTGTAGCCTTTACCGCCACATTCTTCGCAGCATATTTCCACATCTGACATAAACTGCATTTTTATTTTTACCACACCTTCGCCCTGACAGGCTTCACATCGTCCGCCCTTGGTGTTGAACGAAAAATAACCGGCTTTATAGTCACGGGCTTTTGCCAATGCCTGCTCGGCATACAAATGACGTATATTGTCAAATATACCCAAATAGGTGGCCGGATTAGAACGGGACGACTTACCTATAGGATTTTGATCTACCATTTCTACTGCCTTTAGGCAGGAAATATCACCGCTGAGCAGATTGTTTTTTGTATTGGCTTCAGCAGCACCAAAAAATTCTAATTTACGCTGTAAATTAGGATAAAGTACACCTTTTATTAATGAAGATTTACCACTACCGGACACACCGGTAACTACGGTGAGCCCACCCAATGGTATATTCACCTTCACATTCTTCAGGTTATTAAGATTGGCTCCGTTAATAACCAGCTTTTTATGTAGCGACTTACGCTTGGATGGCACCTCTATATGCTTTGAACCACACAAATATTGTGCCGTAATGCTCTCTTCTGCAGTTTTTAGCCGCTCCGGCTTACCCTGATACACTATTCTACCACCTAATCGGCCTGACAAAGGCCCCACATCCACTATATAATCGGCGGCTCGCATAATGGCCTCATCATGCTCCACCACTACCACAGTGTTACCAATATCACGCAAATGCCTAAGTAACTTTATAAGTCTATGAGTATCTATACTATGCAGTCCTATACTGGGCTCATCCAATATATATAACGAACCTACCAAATTACTGCCTAACAAGGTGGCCAAATTGATTCTTTGTGCCTCTCCACCCGACAAGGTTGCCGATGAACGATTAAGGGTAAGATAGGAAAGACCTAAATCACACAAAAAGGTCAATCGGGTAATAATTTCCTTCATGAGTAGCTCCGATACCTTCTTTTCGGCCTTGGTGTGAAATTTAAGTTGCTGCATCCATTGCAGCAATTCATTCAAGGGCATATCTACCATATCGGCAATGCTTTTATCCTCTATTTTAACATAATAAGCATCTTTAGCCAACCTATGCCCCTTACATTCGGGACACAAATCCCTACCTCTATATCGTGATAATAATACCCTGTATTGTATTTTGTACACATTTTTTTCCACATACTCAAAAAATCCCACCACACCGGGAAAATACGCATTGCCATACCATAAATCATGATATTGCTGCTCAGAGAGTTGCTCTATGGGTGTATGTATGTTAAAATGGAACTTTTTGGCATTCTTTATCAGCATATCTTTAAATTCACCCATTATTTCACCATGCCAGCAGGCTATGGCGCCATCATATACCGATAATTTTTTATTGGGTATTACCAAATTAGGGTCTATTCCCTGTACTTCTCCCAATCCGTTACAGATAGGACACGCTCCGTAAGAATTGGAAAAATTGAACATATTGGCACTGGGCTTGCGAAATATAATACCATCAGCCTCATAAGCATTAGAAAACTTTACCTTACTAATGCTGCCATCAGCAGCATATACCCTTATTTCACATTTGCCGTGACCATGAAAATAGGCCGACTCCACCGAATCGGCTATACGAGACATGTTTTCGGCATCAGAACTTAAAGTACAACGGTCTATAAGCAGATATACATTCTCCTTTAAGACTGTTTTTTGTGATAATATATCATCTATTAAAACTATAATATCATCTTGTACCACACGGGTAAATCCCTGATTTTTCAGTATTTCAAGCACCTGCTTAGGCGTATGATCGGCATGTTTACCTATAGGTGCCAATATCATTATTTTATTAGACTTGTCTAATGAAAATATATAGTCACATACATTGGAAACACTATCACGCTGTACCAATTTACCCGATATGGGGGAATAGGTTTTGCCCAAGCGGCCATATAGCAATTTTAAATATTCGTATATTTCGGTAGCCGTACCCACGGTAGAACGGGAAGTACGCAATCCTGCCAACTGTTCTATGGCTATTGCCGGCGGAATACCCTTTACATATTCTATATTGGGCTTGTTTATTTTACTTAAAAACTGACGGGCATACGAACTCAAACTTTCTACATATCTTCGCTGACCTTCAGCATATAGGGTGTCAAATACCAGTGAAGACTTGCCACTACCCGATACACCGGTAACCACAGTGAGCTTATTTCGGGGAATAAGCACATCTACATTCTGCAAATTATTCACCTTTATTCCATTAAGAATAATGGCATTAGTGTTATCGGTGCCCATAATGTATAATTTATTGTTTTACTATTTTCTTTTCTATTATACCACTGCGTGTGTACACACGCAACACATACATACCTGCTGCCCAAGTATGAGTATGTAAGCAATGTTGCCCTTCATTCTGTTTGGCCTGCCATACTACACTACCTTGTACATCACACACTTCCACCATACACTCATAAGGCAATGTATAATAGCACACTTGTGCAAAAGGATTAGGATATACCTGTATATCTTCACATGTTGTGGAATAGGCAGGTACTGCCAAATAAGCCTGCTCTAACAACTGATATGCTTTATACATATTGGGAATGCCATATCCCATTTCATTAGAATAAGTACTTCCATCGGTATATATATGACTGCTTTGCAGCACTGCCTGCTTTATTTCCATAGGCGAAAAACTTGGAAATGCCTGACGTAAACATGCCATAAGCCCTGTCATAACAGGTGTGGCAAATGAAGTTCCATTGCCATATAATATATTATTCTCCGTGACATTATAATAGAAACAGCTATCACCTATGGCAGCCACATCCGGCTTGTGTGGCGCACTTAATAAGCCGCCACGCGAACTGAATTCAGCTATAGTACTGTCACTCTTTATTGCTGCCACGGTTATAGTGTGTTTGGCATCACCGGGTACACCTATGTAACGCCATGCTTTAGCACCGTCATTGCCTGCGGCAGCACATACAAAAGTACATTTTTGCATTAATCGGCTCACAGCTACCGATGCCGGAGAATGCAAACCTGTAAGATAACTATATTCATTACTTTCACTTTCCGCATCAAAATCGGTATATCCTAATGATATATTTACTACGTCAGCTCCTATGCTGTCAGCTATTTCAGCTCCGCGTACCAAAAAGAATTCTTCCAAACGATATTCATAATCATTACATTCCGTTTTAATTATGGCATACGAAGCCTCGGGCGCAGTACCTACGGCTACATAAGGTACATTTGATGACATAATGGAGGTAACACAGGCCCCATGCATTTGACGGGAAAACATAGTACCTTCATCATTGGTAACATCATACAGGGCGTACATACTATTATTACGTACGCTTTCCCAATATGAAGCAGTATCCATGCCCAAAAAACCTCCGTCAATAACAGCTATAAGCATATTTTGACCCTTATAGCCCATGCTATGCAACCATTGCCCGTTGTGCATGGCTATTTGCATATACATGGGACCATAATATATACTGTCGTCTTTCATGTCTTCAGGCCTGTATGCTGCCTCACCTGTAAAAGGTGTTATTGGCATATCCATGGTATCAGCGGCGGTAAGCATGTGTTGTGGCGTATATTGATGTATAGGACACACCTGATATACAAACGAACAGGCCGCAATACGACTTACATACTCCGATGCACACTCTATTACTATATAATTAAACCATTTAGACCACGTGAGCATATTACCGCCACTTATGGCAAGCACGGAATCAATATAGACCTGACTTATAGGAGCATTATCTTCACCTATAGTAATATGTGCCTGCTCATAATGCTGCAGGGCACGCTGCGACACATAACCTGACACATATTGGGGATTATAATCCGGCTTATGGGTAAACGACACCACATAGAGGGAATCCTCATTGTGTGCCATTACCGCTCCCACACTTATACAAGCACATATAGTAAGCCATAAATGTATGCTGCGAAATTTCATGTTATTTCATCATTAAGTTGAATTTCAATGCGTCAGTCATATTGTCAAAATAATGGAATTCCAATCCTTCCACATATTCTTTTTCTATGTCTTCCACATCTTTTCTATTGGCTTCAGGTAATACTAAAGTGGTGATATTAGCCCGCTTAGCAGCCAAAATTTTCTCTTTTACACCGCCTATGGGAGTAATTTTACCTCTTAGGGTTATTTCACCTGTCATGGCCATATTAGGACGTATGGGCTTATGTGTAAAAGTAGAAATAAGTGCGGTGAGTATGGTAATACCTGCTGATGGACCGTCTTTAGGTATGGCTCCTTCGGGGAAATGCACATATACATCCTTGTTATTAATGGTTTTCATATCTATATGTAATTCCTTGGCATGTATTTTCATATATTCATAAGCTATGGTAGCCGATTCTTTCATTACATCACCCAAATTACCGGTAAGCGTAATGTTGCCTTTACCTTCTGATAATGCCGTTTCTACAAACAATACTTCACCTCCAACTGCTGTCCAGGCCAAGCCTTTGGCCACACCTATAATATTGGATTTAAAGTCATCAGTACATTCATACACGGGGACACCCAATATTTGAGCCAAATCCTGCATTTTCACAGCTTTGGTATATGCTTCACCCTTCACTATGGTGCAGGCGCGATGACGTATTATTTTAGCTACCAGTTTTTCTAATATTCTCACGCCCGCTTCACGGGTATAGTCCACTATTATACGTTCTATCACCTTATCACTGAATGAAATATCTTTTGCCTTAAGGCCATGCTCCTTTATTTGACGAGGTATGAGGTGTCGCTTGGCTATACTTATTTTCTCTTCTACCAAATAACTGCTCAATTCTATAACCTCCATTCTGTCACGCAAGGCAGGATGTATGCTATTCAGGCTATTGGCCGTAGCTATGAATAATACCCTTGACAAGTCGAAAGTGGTATCCAAATAGTTATCATAAAATTCAGTATTCTGCTCAGGGTCAAGAACTTCAAGCATTGCAGCTGATGGGTCCCCCTGTATGGTCATGCCTGACAACTTATCTATTTCATCCAAAACAAATACGGGATTAGCCGAACCTGCTTTACGTATATTTTCCACTATACGGCCGGGCATAGCTCCTATATATGTTTTTCGGTGACCGCGTATTTCCGATTCATCATGCATACCACCTAATGACATGCGTATATATTTACGCTCCATGGCACGGGCTACGCTCTTACCCAATGATGTTTTACCTACTCCCGGAGGACCTACAAAGCATAATATAGGTGATTTCATATCACCTTTCAACTTCAATACAGCCAAATATTCTACTATACGCTCTTTTATTTTTTCCAATCCGAAATGATCTTCATCTAATACGGTACGCACCTTTTGAAGATCTAAATTATCCGCAGTATATTCATTCCATGGCAATTCGGCCATAAGGTCTAAATAATTCAATTGTGAGGTAAAATCGGGAGCCATGGGATTCATACGCTGCAATTTCTGCAATTCCTTGGTGAAATGCTGCTTGGTTTTAGCATTCCACTTTTTGTCTTTAGTCTTCTCTTTCAGCTCATTTACAGCACTATCTACACCATTGTCTCCTAATTCCTCCTGTATGGTTTTAAGCTGCTGATTAAGAAAATATTCTTTTTGCTGCTTATCCAACTCCATTTTGGCCTTCTTTTGTATTTGCACCTTCAATTGTGCCATTTGCAGAACTTGTGACAATTCTACCAATACAGCAGTAGCCCTTTCTTCTATATCATGTATTTCCAGTATTTTTTGCTTTTTAGCTACCTCGATTTGTAAGTTAGAAATAATAAAGTTAATCATAAACACTCTATTATTCAAACTTTTGAATGCAAAAAATGCCTCTTCCGGAACCGGACCTAATGACAATTTAAGAAACTTGGTCATCATATCCACCAATGAAGATACGGTAGCGTTGAATTCCTTTTTTTCCAGCACTTTAGGATCAAAATCATTGCATGGATAATCTTTTACATCTATACCTACCAAATATTTACCGTCACTTACTATATTATCCATTTGTATGGCTTTCACCCCTTGTACTACCAGCGTTTTGGTACCGTCGGGCATATCAAACAATTTGATAATACGTGCCAATACCCCCACATGATAGAGGTCCTCATTACGAGGATCTTCCACATTTTCATCTATTTGTGTAACAGTACCTATCATTTCTTTGTGGTCATAGGCTTCCTGTACCAAAGCCAGGGACTTCTCCCTACCTACGGTAATAGGCATTACCACACCCGGAAACAATACCGTATTACGCAATGCCAACACAGGCAAGGCGGGTGGTACTTCCACATCCATTAAATCTGCCGATTCCTTTTCATTAAGCAGGGGCACTATGCCGGAATCACCTTCCAATATATCTTTTAAATCTTCAGTATCACCTAATATCTTTATTTTCTTTTTCATATATATTTCTCAACTATTACTTTAAATATTTTTTACTACCATTCTTTTCTGAATTCATCAGTAAGATTATACACCGAATATAATATTTGGGCGTCGACATCATCAAAAACCTTATTTCTACGCAAATACACCTTTTTAGCTACTTCTATGGCTACATCAGGCTTATATTCCGTAACATTTACATTTCCTCCACCCCAATGGAATGACGGGTAAAAATTACGCTGATAACCCGAGCCGAACACATTGGCCGACACGCCTACTACCGTACCGGTATTAAACATAACGTTAATACCACATTTAGAGTGATCTCCCATCATAAGGCCACAAAACTGCAAACCCGTTTTTTGGAAACTATGGGTAGGATAATTCCATAGTTTTACTATGTCATAGTTATTTTTTAAATTAGAAGTATTGGTGTCGGCACCTATATTACACCATTCCCCTAATACGCTATTACCCATATATCCATCATGGGCTTTATTAGAATAACCGAATATTACCACATTACCCAATTCACCGCCCACCTTAGAATAAGGCCCTATGGTGGTGGCACCATATATTTTGGCCCCTACTTTTACCTGAGCATGCTCCAATAACGCAACACTTCCTCTCAGCACGGCATTTTCCATTATTTCAGCATGTTTACCTATATACACTTTAGCATTTGTGGCATTAATAATGGCACACTCCACTACGGCTCCTTCCTCTACAAATACATTTTCAGGACATAATACCCTATTCGTACTGCTTAAAGGTTGGCTGGTTCTTCCACTGGTAATAAGTTCATAATCAGCCTGCAATTCCTGCTCATTATAGGAAAATATATCCCATAAATGCAATATTTTGGTATATTCTCCTTCATAGTTTACGGCTACGCCATCACATTCCTGCATACTTACAGGTACTTTAGAGGTTCGCACTGCTATTATGTCATTCCCTTTTACCAGCTTTTGGCCGGGCTGCAAGGCCTGCACAGCCTGTACCATGGCAGCATTAGGACATATACCGCCATTTATCATGTAGTTATCATCAGTTGTATACATGGGAAACTTTTGCGACAAATACACCTGCGTGCACGATGATGATGAAACTACCTGTAACCGTTTTTCCCATTTTTCCCTAATGGTGAGTATACCCACTCGTATGTCAGCCTGAGGGCGGGTAAAAGTAAAAGGAAGCAACTCTTCTCTATACTGATTATCAAATAATATTACATTCATGCTCATTTACTGATTCACTAACTTGCAAAGGTAGCATTTTTTCCTGAAAACAGGCACTATTTTGAACTAAAAAAAGTCTGCTACAAACTAATAAAACCACACGGGTTACAAAACTCTCTTTTTTCTATGCTGTATACGCTCCTCCACGCCTACATGTTTCGTTTTTGAAGTTTTAACTGCCCTTATAGAGCAAAAAAACAGGCGTATTGGTCAAAAAAAACGATAATTGCATGCCGTACATATTTATATATATAAATAGTCTAATGTACTAAACTAAATAAATAATTATACATGTATAAATGTAAGAATAAAATTCAACTATACTATAGAAAACGCACAAAAAGAAAAGACGATGATACTCATATTCCTTCCAAATCACTTAACGGACGAATTTTAGCGGAATAGGTATGAAGTCTTTGTGTAAGATTTAATTTTAAATTTATGTATACTTCTTTAGTATTATCAAAATGAACCACAATATAATGCGATGCGTGCTCTGGATGAAAGCCAATTTTTTCAAGAGCCTCACGTGTCCAAATTTGGAAAGTCCCTGCTTTTTTCAATTTGAAAATTTGACAGTCACTGCCACCTGTATGTAACAAGACATATTTCATCCGTTCAAATCCTGCTGTTATTTGCAACGAGCCTTTTGACTCATTTGCTCGCATATAGCAAATCCCTTTTTCTATCATCATCTTTCGCTTATCTGGCGATGCGTGATTCACAAGGACCATTGATTCCGTTGACGAATCGGACATTTTTCGCAACATTTTCTCTGCAATTTCAGGATTTTCTATTTCCTGCCTACGACGAATGCCTAAATCCAAATATTCTTGCTCTTGGTTGATTCCAATAAAATTGCGACCCAAAAGATTGGAAGCAATGCCCGTAGTACAACTTCCTGCAAACGGGTCAAGAATTGTGTCGCCTTTATTGGTTGATGCTAAAATGATACGATACAATAACTTCAAAGGCTTTTGCGTAGGGTGTTTGCCACACGTTTTTTCCCACAATCCCACTGCCGACATTCGCCAAACATCAGTCATTTGTTTGTCGCCATTGATGCGTTTCATCACATCGTAGTTGAATTTGTGTGGTTTCTTTTCCGATTTCCGTGCCCAAATAATCAATTCTGTAGAAAATGTAAAATATCGGCAACTAATGTTTGGTGCTGGGTCAGATTTTTGCCAAGTAATATAATTCAAAATCTTGTAGCCCAATTCCTTGAGACAACGTTGAACGACAAAAACATTGTGATAAGTTCCCGAAATCCAAATAGTTCCGTCGTCTTTTAGTTTTGAGTGGCATACTTCAAGCCATTCTTTGTTGAATTGGTACATATATTCGGGTGTACCGCCTTTGTCCCAATCTCCTTTATCCACGCAAACCATTCGTCCGTTCTTGCAGTAAGATGCCGCCGTTTGAAAGGAAGTGTGGCAGATGGGTATATCAACGTCAGTCTATAGCTACCTGTAATCTATTCAACAAGTAATATATTTGTTCTTTTTATTTGTCTGGTTTTTGATAACCTAAATTCAACAAATAAATACAACTTTATCACGAACAGGAATAGGATTTTTATCAAGTAAGGGAAAGCAAACACTTTCCCTATACTTGAAAGGAAAAAATGACTATTTTTGTGTGTGAAAAAAGTGCAAAAATATGAGTCATTTAACCGAAGAGCAAAGATACAAAATTCAAGTATTACTTGAGCAAAAAAGTACAATAAAAACAATTGCGGAATATCTTGGTAAAAACAAATCTGTTATAAGTCGGGAGATAAAGAGGAATAGAGATCAAAGGAGTAAAAGATATGATGCCGAA
The DNA here is from genome assembly GCA_045598105.1 of Bacteroidales bacterium. GTDB lineage: Bacteria > Bacteroidota > Bacteroidia > Bacteroidales > WCHB1-69 > UBA1205. The sequence goes on from JAZLLK010000055.1 coordinate 19,463, forward strand.
CTTGCACAAAGGAAGTATAAAAAGCGGTTACATGAAAAACCCAAGCATATTCGATTAACATCATCCATGAAAGGAATGATAGATAATCTATTGCTACAAGATTATAGTCCTGAACAAATAAAAGGACGTATGAATATTTTGGGAAAAGATATGGTCAGTCATGAGCGGATATATCAGTATATCTGGCAGAACAAGAAGCAAGGAGGAGAATTATACAAGCACTTACGCAGAAATGGGAGGAAGTATCGGAAAAGGGGTTGGGCAAAGGATTCCAGAGGTATTATTAAGAATAGAGTTAGCATAGAAAATCGTCCGGTAGAAGTTGATGAAAAGAAACGTTTTGGGGATATTGAGATTGACACTATTGTCGGCAGAAATCACAAAGGTGCACTTTTTACAGCAAATGACAGATGTACTATGATAACTTGGATTGCAAAACTTTCGGAGAAAGACAGTATTTCATTGTACAAAGCAGCTGTCAAAAAACTGATGCCATTTAAGAGTCTGCTTCATACCATCACTTCTGACAATGGGAAAGAATTTGCAAATCATCAGGCTATTGCAGAAGACTTGAATGTAGCTTTCTACTTTGCACATCCTTATCATTCGTGGGAAAGGGGTGCTAACGAGAATATGAATGGACTTATTCGACAATATATTCCTAAAGGATCATCGTTAGAAAATATTGATGATGAATATATTGAGATGATTCAAGAGAAATTAAACAACCGACCAAGAAAAAAATTAGGATTTTTAACCCCATATGAATATTTTTTTTATTACTTTGCAAAAAATAATTGTTTAACAAAAGTTGCATTTGAGACTTGAATGTGGTATATAATATGACAATACAATGTGAATAATGTTAAATTTATGCATAAATTAAAAAGTTGCACCTTCAAATTTTATTCGCATTTACATACATATAGGCTTTATCTGTTTGAAGGTTGCTACTATTTTTTAATATACTATTATAAAACAATTATTTACATGTCAACTCGATACATTTTTTGTACCAAAATGCCGTTATTTTCATTTTTTTGGTGTACCTTTGCACATACATGGGTACAATTAATCTTAACAGTGACATTACATATCTGCACGGAGTGGGTGAAAAAAAAGCCCAAATTCTGCATGACGAATTCAATATATTCACCATGGATGATTTATTGAACTACTACCCCTATCGTTATGTAGATAAGTCAAAATTTTACAATATAAGAGAAGTTCCCGCCAATATTAATACATATTTGCAGGTAAAAGGCGTAATTACCGACAAGCAGATAATAGGAGAAGGACGTGCACGCCGTTTGGTAGCCAAATTACAGGACCACACGGGAGTGCTCACCCTTACATGGTTCAACAATATTAAATACTTTAATGAACTTATACAGCCACAAACCATATATATAGTTTTTGGCAAGCCCACCGTATTCAATAGTTCCATTAATATTACCCATCCGGAAATAAGCACCGAAGAAGCAAATACGGCAGGGCAAATACCATTTCAGCCCATGTACAATTCAGGTGACAAGGCCAAGCGGGCAGGCTTGGATAGCCGCGGTATAAGCAAACTATGCTACACCCTGCTATCACAATGCATGGAGCAAATACAGGAAACACTTCCTCTATACATACGGCAAAAATTACAGCTGATTGATAGGGCTACCGCCCTAAAGAACATACATTTTCCTACCTCGGCTAAAGATATAGAGCAGGCCACCCGCCGGCTAAAATTCGAGGAGGTATTTTTTATGCAGCTCATTATGCAGCGTATGCAGCAGCAATCACAGCGTAGCAATGGTTTTCTCATGCCTAAGGTAGGTAACGGGTTCAACACTTTTTATCATCACCATCTTCAATTTGACCTTACCAATGCCCAAAAGAAGGTTATAAAGGAAATACGGGCGGATTTTTTGAGCGGTAAGCAAATGAACCGCCTGCTACAAGGTGATGTAGGCAGTGGCAAAACCATAACCGCCCTGCTTGTTATGCTATTGGCTATAGACAACGGATATCAATGCTGCCTTATGGCTCCCACCGAAATACTGGCACAGCAACATTATGTAAACATATGCAAAATGCTGGGCAATATGAATGTGGAAGTAAAATTACTTACGGGCTCCACCAAGCCGTCGGAGCGTAAAAAGCTATTGGAGCACACCCAAAACGGCACTACCAACATACTCATAGGCACCCATGCTTTATGTGAAGATAATGTATTATTTAAGCGATTAGGCATGGTGGTAATAGATGAGCAGCACCGATTTGGTGTGGAACAAAGGGCCAAGTTATGGCGTAAAAGCCTGGTTCCGCCACACGTGCTGGTAATGACAGCCACCCCTATACCGCGGACACTGGCCATGACCTTATATGGGGACTTGGATGTATCTGTTATAGACGAACTTCCAAAAGGCAGAAAGCCTATACAAACCATGCATTTTTACCGCTCACAAGGTTATGCCATTAATCATTTTTTGCGTAAGCAAATAGCCAACGGCCGCCAAATATACGTGGTATTTCCGCTCATACAGGAGTCGGAAAAGCTCACCTTAAGCAACTTAATGGACGGCTACGAACGATTCAAAAAAAGCTATCCCGAGCCACAATACCATGTAAGCTGCCTTCATGGCAAAATGAGTGGTGAAGAAAAAGATGCCGAAATGCAAAAGTTCAAACAGGGCGAAACCGATATACTATTGGCCACCACCGTAATAGAGGTAGGCATAGACGTACCCAATGCCACTATTATGATTATAGAAAATGCGGAACGCTTTGGGCTGTCACAGTTGCACCAGCTAAGAGGGCGTGTAGGACGAGGCAATGAACAATCCTATTGCCTGCTACTCACCGATGAAGCCCTAAGTCAGGAAGCCAAAATACGCATTAAGGCCATGGTGGACACCTGTAACGGATTTGAAATAGCCAATGTGGATTTGAAATTGAGAGGACCCGGCGAAATAGCCGGTACCCGTCAAAGCGGTATGATAAACTTTAAATTACTCAATATCACTGCAGATGAACCAATAATAAGCACGGCCAGAAATATATCACATGAGGTGATAGCCAATGACCCTACTTTAAGCAAGCCCGAAAACGCTCCCCTACACATAGGCATAGCCATTGCTAACAGAAACAGCAACAATTATTTTCAAATAGGATAACATGAACGTAGGACACATACAACTACCGCCACAGCCACTCATATTAGCTCCCATGGAGGAGGTAACCGACCGTGCATTCCGACAAATATGCAAACAGGAAGGAGCAGATATACTCTTTAGCGAATTTGCGGCAAGCGATGCCCTTATTCGGGAGGTGGAAATGGCCCGAAACAAGCTGAAATTTGAAGCCTGCGAACGTCCTTTTGGCATACAGTTATTCGGTAATAATGAAGAAGTAATGGTAGAAGCAGCCCGCATAGTCGAAAGTTTCCAACCCGATTTTATAGATATCAATTGGGGCTGCCCCGTAAAAAAAATAGCCCTTAAAGGTGGTGGTAGCGGCATGCTGCAATATCCGGAATTACTTGTAAAAATAACAGCCGCCGTAGTAAAAGCGGTAAAATTGCCCGTAACAGTAAAAACACGCTTAGGCTGGGACGAACAAAATAAGATAATAGTGCCATTAGCCGAACAGCTTCAGGATGTGGGCATAGCCGCCTTGGCTATACACGGACGCACCCGTGCCCAAATGTACCGCGGCCGGGCAGACTGGACGCTGATAGGTGAAGTAAAAAATAACACCCGCATGCATATTCCCATTATAGGCAACGGAGATATATGCTCGGCCGAACAGGCCCGAAACGCTTTTGACCAATATGGCGTGGATGGTATTATGATAGGCAGAGCCGCTATAGGCAACCCCTGGATATTTTCACAAACCCGTGCACTGCTCAACGGAGCAGACCAACCCATGCCTCCTACCACGGCACAAAGGCTGGAAATGTGCCGCAAACACCTGCATATGGCCATGCAATATAAAAACGAACGCTACGCTCTGTTGGAAATGCGGAAGCATTATAAAACTTATTTTAAAGACCTGCCTTCGTTTAAGGACATACGCATAAAATTACTTACAGCCGACAACTTAAACGAAATAGAACAACTATTCAACCTTATTCACTACCAATACTGCTAATATGGAACAAAATACACCGGTACAAATAGATGTGGATAAAATACTGCAAAATAAAAGCCCCCGCCTGCACAAGTGGCTTCCCCAACCTGTAATATCGTATTTAAAACACATAGTACACCAGAATGAAGTAAACGATGTGCTGCTGCGTAGCCATAATAAATACTATGATGCCGATTTTGCCGACTTTATGATTCGCGACATGGACGTAACCTACCGGCTTCACCATGAAGAACGCATACCTCACAACGGTAAACTAATGGTAGTGAGTAATCACCCCTTAGGCGGCCTTGACGGCATACTGCTTATAAGCATACTATCCAAACACAGAAACAATATTAAATTCCCTGTAAACGACCTGCTTATGCATATTCCCAACTTAAGCAATATATTTGTTCCCATAAACAAAACCGGCCGTAACTACATTGATATGGCTCAGGCCTTTGAAAATATGTTTAAAGAAGATAATACCATACTCTACTTCCCCGCCGGCATTTGCTCTCGCAAAATAAAAGGAAAAATTACGGATATAGAATGGAAAAAAACCTTTGTGAGTAAAGCCAGACAATACGAATACAATATATTGCCAGTACATTTTGAAGGCAAAAATTCCAATTTTTTTTATAACATGGCCAGCTTACGCAAACTGCTGGGCATACGCACCAATATAGAAATGCTCTATTTGGCCGATGAATTCTTCAGACAAAAAGGATCCTGCTTTCATATACACATAGGAAAACTTATTCCTCACGACTCATTATCCGCAAATAAAAACAACGACTATGCTATAGCACAACAAATTAAAGAATATACATACAGTATATATACAAATATATAATTTTTAAATCCATTTTTATAACAATATCATAATATAAAAAAAGTTATATTTGCAAAAAAAGAAATAAACACATGGACCCCATACCCATTATAAGCAAAATACGGAGATATGACCTTAAACGGGAAATGACCGAAGAACGATTTATATGCCATACCAATCATGGCGGCAACGAGGTATACTGCATTAACAGCATGAACGCTCCGCATATTATGCAGGAAATAGGTCGCTTAAGGGAAATAGCCTTTAGAGCCGCCGGTGGTGGCACCGGCAATGCCGTAGATATAGATGAATACGACATATGCAATCCTCCTTTTGAACAATTGTTTGTATGGAACCCCCTACAGCGGGAAATAGTAAGCTGCTATCGGTTTATTTTAGGAGAAAACATCATAACGGATAAACACGGACACGCCCAATCCCCCACTGCCAAGCTGTTCAATTTTTCTTCGGAATTCATACAAAACATATTACCCGTGTCAATGGAACTCGGTCGGTCATTTGTACAGCCCGAATTTCAGGTCTCACGCAGAGGCATATTTGCCTTAGATAATATATGGGACGGACTGGGTAGCCTGCTACACAGGTATCCGCACATTGAATATGTATACGGAAAAATGACCATGTATAAATCCTACCCTCCACTGGCCCGAGACCTGATATTATACTTTTTGCAAAAGCATTTTACCGCTGAATCTACATGGCTCACCCCTATACAGCCACTGAGTTTTCATCATAATGAAAGCATATTGCAAACCATTATTAACGGGCACACCCCTACGGAAGATTATAAACTACTACAACAAAAAATTCACAGCCTCCAATGTAACATTCCACCGCTGGTAAACATATATATGGGGCTGTCACCGCAATTATATTACTTTGGCACTTCTAACAATGCAACCTTTGGCAATGTGGAAGAAAGTGCTATTATGATACGCATTAAGGATATATACCCTCATAAAATAGAACGACATTTGAATTGTGACCGTAAAAAATAGCCCCTATGAATATTAAAGAAGCCATATTTATTAAAAGTAGCGTTGCATGCAAGGATTGCCCTTCACACACCCTACCCGAATACGCCTTTATAGGCCGCTCCAATGTAGGCAAATCCTCATTCATTAATATGATTACCATGCGGAACAAACTGGCCAAAACTTCATCCAAACCGGGCAAAACCCAACTTATCAACCATTTTTTAATCAATAAAGAATGGTATTTGGTTGACCTGCCCGGCTACGGCTACGCCAAAACCAATAAGAACACCAAGGAAGGGTTTTCTGCCATGATATGGGAATATATACTCCAAAGAGACAATCTCACCTGCCTGTGCGTGCTTATTGACAGCCGGCTGGAACCGCAAAAAATAGACCTTCAATTCATCAACACTTTAGGCGAAAACGGCATTCCGTTCGTACTCATATTCACCAAAGCCGATAAACAAAGCCCTACCCGTACACAAGCCAATGTACAGGTATTTTTAGATGCCATGAGTGAAAATTGGGAAGAGCTGCCCCCCTATTTTATATCTTCATCCCTTACGGGAAAAGGAAAAGAAGAATTTTTGGATTTTATACAACTAACCAACGCCCATGTGCAAAACAGCCCTGAAATATAAGTTTTATTCAAATATAAGGGTGTCATAACGGACATTATACCCTGACCATACACCCGCCACATTCCTGCCCTTTATATTGGTAGGATAGGTATTCATACTCAAAAAAGAATACTCGCCCAATTGGGTAACTATTTGTATAGGAAACCAAAAATTATAGGTGGCCGTATCGGTAATAGCCGATTTTACATATAAAGTATCACCCTTTTTAAAGTACATGCGATTAAAATCTTCCCTTTGCTGTGGCGACATGGCCGATACCGCCATATTACTCATGGGTGCACGCACTATTTCATAATTCATAGGCTTACCGTTAAAGGCCAAATCATCATAAGTACCCAAACTGATAGGGGTAAAACATATATCCAAATTCTTTATCATACAAAAAAAACGGTAACAATCATAGCTGTCAGCAGCATCCTGAAAGAACATACGGGCCAAAGCCACGGTATCGGTAGGCTTTTCATTGGTAAACTTCACCGAATCCATATATACGGTATGACCGGGTATGGTAGTAGTGGCGGTATATACATTGCCTGCAGAATCTTCCACATACAAATGATAAGTTTTACCGGGTTCACCCAGCATATTTTTGCCCTTATAGGCTGCGCCTATGGCCCCGTACAAAGCACTAAAGTCGAATCCGGGTTGCAACTGCTCTTCATAACCATCGTCATCACTTATACGCACTATGCATTGGCGGTCAGCAGCACTCATAATGGTATTTACATCTATGGTAGCATAATAATCCAAAGCCCGCGACACTATTACCACCGCCGGCTTACCATTCTCTATCCATCCTTCTATTACCTTAGTAGAGGTATTTCCCTCCACTTCCAGGCTTATAGGCGTTTCACACGAAAACAGCACTACAACGGCTATACATACATATAAGACTAAATATTTTTTCATTTACCGGTAAATTTAAAGTTCCACGATATAGACGGCATAATAGGAAATAACGACATTTGGTATGCCTGATTGGTTATTTGCATATTGGCAGTGTTCATACTGGTGGAAACTGATACATAAAAAGGATTTTTTCTATTGTACACATTATAGACCGAAAAATTGAGCGAATGCTCAAATTTTTCGGTACGCTTTATCACCCAATTCACCGATATATCCATACGATGATATGGTGCCACCCTATAGGCATTTTTAGCACTATATTGGGTAATAATATTATAGCCTATAAAATAAAAACCCGTCGGTACAGTCATAGTATTGCCTGTGGCATATACCCACACTACCGATGCTGTTAAATTAGGCAATATTTCATATGACAAGGATATTGACACATTATGACGACGGTCGTTTTTGGAATTAAACTCATTACCGCCATTCAATTCAGGAAACCGGCACCGCGACCACGCCAATGTGTAGCTTACCCAACCTGAAAGCTTGCCCTCATTTTTGCCCACATAAAATTCTAACCCGTAACTATAACCGTTACCCTGTGTGTATTGCTGGTCCAAACTGCTGGCAGCCTCCGTTATGGGAGAATATCCTTCTCTATATTCGGTAAGGTTTTTCATATCCTTGTAATAAGCCTCTACCGATGTTTCAAACATATTATGGCGGAAATTACGATACACGCCTATGGAATACTGATTTCCCACCAAAGGCTTAATATCATAAGAACCGGGCATCCACACATCGGTAGGAAGGGATATACCGGTTAGGGCAACCTGATGCAAATATTGACAATTATGCATATACGAAGCCTTTATGGATGTGTATTCGTCTATTAGGAATCGTAAAGCCACCCTTGGTTCCAGCCCCCAATAATCCTGTACCTTTGCACCGGCCTTATACACCACCGAATCCTGCACTCTGCCTACAGCATCGGCTATATAGCGTACATATTTGCCCACATGGGCAAAATAAGAACCTCGTAAACCTATATTAAGTTTTATGCTCTCGCCCAATTCTATTTCCCCATTTGCATATAAAGCTGCCTCATGGGCAAAATAGTTGGCAGGTGCCGGTATATCCACTTCCGAACCGGCTTCGCCGCTATAGGTATTAGGACTAAACTTATGAAAAGTATACACTCCGCCAAATTTCCATGTCATGCCCGGCAATGGCAAATAAGACAAATCCGTTTTTAAAGTGTAATCACGCACACCGGAAAATATTTGCAAATTATACACATCGGCATTGATATCGGTATTAAACTCATAATCACTGAACAGCAGGGAAGTATTCATAAACAGCCGACTGCCTATGTTATAATTCCACCTGAAAGAGGCCGAGCCGTTACGCCAGTTAAACCGTGAATCCAATGTACCTTCGGTGCTTCTGAATCCGTAGGTATCGGTGCCATAGTAACCGCTTAAATATATACGATGCTTATCGTTAATTTTCCAATTGGCCTTGGCATTAATATCATAAAAATAGAATTTCAATCCTTTTGCCGGCGACTCCGACTTAAGAAACGGCTGAATAAGTGCATCTACATAGGTACGACGAGCCGACACCAAAAATGACGCTTTGTCTTTAACTATAGGTCCCTGTGCCGATATGCGGGCAAATATAAGTCCCACACCGCCTTCCACCTCGTAATGTTTCATATTACCTTCTTTCATACTCACATTCAGCACCGAGGCCAAGCGACCGCCATAATAAGCCGGAATACCTGATTTTATCATTTCGGCCGAGCGGATGGCATCGGTATTGAATATAGAAAAAAATCCAAAAAGATGCCCCGTGTTATATATTACCGCTTCATCTAACAATACCAGATTTTGATCTATGCCGCCACCACGCACATAATAGCCCGAACTGCCTTCACCCGAACTTTGCACCCCCGGCATAAGTTGTATGGTTTTAATAATATCGGCTTCGCCAAAAAAAGAAGGCATTTTTTTCATGGTTTCTATATTCACATCCATAGTGCCCATAGAAGAGGATGTAATATTTTCGTCAGCACGCTGCGAACGCACCACAACCTCTTTGCCTTGCACTACAGAGGAAGCGAGTTCTATATTCAACTTAATATTATTGTGCAGACTTATTTGCTTTTCATACATGGCATAGCCCACAAAATGCACCCGCATTTCATATTCTCCTTCCTCCATAGTAATGGAATAATAACCGTATTCATTGCTGGTAGTACCCATAGTGGTTTCCATAAAATACACATTGGCATCGGATACCACCTCCCCATTAGAAGCATCTCGCACATAACCGCTGATAGTGTACTTTTTTTGCCCTATGGCGTAGGGCAAAAACAATACACATATACACATTATAATATACTTTCTACACATTATAATATACTTTCGCATTTGTTGCTATATAATTTTCCTATAAAAACAATATAACGAGTGTTTCCTCAATATAGTATATATATAATAAAAAAAAAGGTTACAGTCTTCCACCGGCTATATTTCATCTAATTTATTTTCATATAAGCATTATAGTCATTTGCCCCACCAAACATGTGCCTACAAGCACATAATAACAATAGTTTTACACTTTTTCTAATGGACATGCATATTTTTTTATCTCTAAAGTTCCGTCATATCTTTTTTTTTAGTATCTTTGCTTTTTATATATTCAAACAATTGTAATCAAATAAAGTACGCTATAATACGCTATATATCAGTGATATAACCGGCGTTAGAGGCACAAACAGATAATATAAACGAACATGAAGGTTTATCAAACAAGTGAAATTAGAAACATTGCTTTATTAGGCAATTCCCGTTCAGGCAAAACCACATTGGCAGAATCCATACTCTTTCACGGTGGTGTTATTACCCGTAGAGGCACCGTAGAAGACAAAAACACCGTATCGGATTATCGCGAAATAGAATTAGAAAGAGGTAACTCTATTTACTCCACTGTATTATATGCAGAATGCAATGGAACTAAATATAACATGATAGATTGTCCGGGGTTTGACGATTTTGTAGGTGAAGTAGTAGGAGCTCTCCGCGTAGCAGACGCTGCTTTAATGGTAGTAAATGCACAAAACGGTGTAGAAGTAGGTACCGAAACTCAATGGCGTTGGACTAAAAAGACCAATATTCCTACTATTTTTGTTGTAAATCAATTGGACCATGAAAAAGCCAATTTTGATGAAACTACCCGTCAATTGAAAGAAGAATTCGGTAATAACGTTACCGTTATACAATATCCCGTAAATGCAGGCACAGGTTTTGATGCAGTGATAGACCTGCTTCAAATGAAAATGTTAAAATTCCCTGCTAACGGCGGTAAAATGATAGTGGAAGATATTCCCGCATCTGAAGCTGACAAAGCAGCAGAATTACAAGCTACTTTAATAGAAAATGCTGCAGAAAATGAAGAATCATTAATGGAAAAATTCTTTGAAGAAGGTACTCTTTCGGAAGAGGAAATCATCAAAGGATTAAAAATAGGTATCCGCGAAAGAGGTATATTCCCCATAGTATGCTGTGCTGCCAAAACAGACCAGGGTATAGACCGCCTATTAGACTTTGTAAAGAACAACTGCCCTGCACCTAACGAAAGCACCCGTAAAGTAAAAAATAACAAAGGTGCTGAATTATCATGCAATGCAGCTGATGCTTTTTCGGCATTTGTATTCAAAACATCTATAGAACAGCACGTAGGCGAAGTTACTTTCTTTAAAATATATGCCGGTGAAATTACCGAAGCTATGGATATAGTAAACGGCGTAAATGGCTCAAAAGAACGTATTTCCCAATTATTATGCGTAGCCGGTAAAAACCGCGAAAAAGTAGAAAAAGCAGTAGCCGGTGATATAGTAGCCACTATTAAAATGAAGAGTGTGGCTTGCCAAAGCACCATTAATTCGGCAAAGAACAGTGATGATGTTATAGAGCCCACCGAATATCCCGAACCTAAATTCCGCACTGCCGTTAGAGCTAAAAATAATACGGAAGACGAAAAATTAGGCTCCATATTGAACGATATTCGTAAAACCGACCCCACCTTCCTCATGGAACAATCCAAGGAATTAAAACAAACCATTATTTCAGGTCAGGGCGAACAACACCTCAACATTATTAAATGGATAATTGAGAACATAAATAAGATAGACATTGAATATTATGCTCCCAAAATTCCTTATCGTGAAACTATTACCAAATCGGCCGAGGCAATGTATCGTCATAAAAAACAATCAGGTGGTGCCGGTCAGTTTGGTGAAGTGCACATGCTTATAGAACCTTACTATGAAGGCATGCCTAACCAAACCAAATACCCCATTAGAGGTACTGAAAGTTATGACCTTCCTTGGGGCGGTAAGTTGATATTTAACAACTGTATAGTAGGTGGTGCCATAGATGCCCGCTTTATGCCTGCCATATTAAAAGGTATAATGGAAAAAATGGAAGAAGGTCCTCTTACCGGTTCATATGCCCGTGATATAGTAGTAAACATATATGATGGTAAAATGCACCCCGTAGATTCTAACGAAATGGCATTTAAACTGGCCGGCCGTAACGCATTTAAAGAAGCATTCAAAAATGCAGGTCCCCGTATTTTGGAACCCATATATGATGTAGAAGTATTTGTTCCTTCTGATAATATGGGTGGTGTAATGACTGATTTACAGGGTCGTAGAGGTATAGTAATGGGTATGGACAGCGAAGGCAAATTCCAAACCTTACGTGCTAAAGTTCCTTTGGCAGAAATGAACAAATATTCAACCTCTTTAAGTTCATTAACCAGCGGCAGAGCTTCATACGGTATGAAATACGCAGAATACCAACAGGTACCCTCTGATGTACAATCCGCATTGCTCAAAGCTTACGAAGAATCACAAACCGACGAAGACTAATACTTCGTTACACATACTTCAAAAAAAACGTCTTCCTCTCAAGGGAAGGCGTTTTTTTTATACAACCCGGTTATTACATTAAAAAAAATGTTATCTTTGCATATTTGTTAAGAGCAACATTATGGGAAAAATTATAGCAATAGCAAATCAAAAAGGTGGTGTAGGAAAAACCACTACTTCTATCAATTTAGCCGCCAGTTTGGCTGTATTAGAGCACAAAACCCTCGTTATTGACGCTGATCCTCAAGCCAATACATCATCGGGCTTAGGTATAGACCCTAACGTGGTGCAAAACAGCATATATGAAGTAATGATAAATAGTGCTTCCATTCAGGAAAGCATTACACATACCAATGTCCCTAATTTGGACATATTACCGGCACATATTGACCTGGTAGGAGCCGAATTGGAAATGGTAGACATGGAAAATAGAGAAACAGTAATGCGAAGAGCCATAGGTTCCATAGCTAATGACTATGAGTTTGTACTTATAGATTGTGCTCCGTCATTAGGCCTTATTACAGTAAATGCCCTCACGGCTGCCGACACGGTACTCATTCCGGTTCAAAGTGAATATTTTGCCTTGGAAGGCTTGGGTAAATTATTAAATACCATTAAAATAGTTCAAAGTAATTTAAATCCTAATTTAGGCATAGAAGGCATATTGCTCACCATGTATGACAATCGCACCAAAATGTCAAATCAGGTGGTGGAAGATGTACGATTACATTTTAAAAATTTGGTATTTGCCACTATTATTAACCGTAACATACGTTTGGCCGAAGCCCCCAGCTTTCAAAAACCTGTTCTTTTGTATGACGCACAATCTAAAGGAGCTACCAACTACTTGAATTTGGCCCGCGAAATATTGGTAAAAAACGGTAAAAAATAAAAGACTATGGCAGAAAATAAAACAAACAAACAAAGAGGAATGGGTAGAGGACTTGATGCCATATTGGGCAATTTTACACCTGACAACAGCGTGGTAAATGCACAATCGCCCAGCCGCATAAAAGAAATAGAATTCACCGAAATAAAAATAACCCTTATAGATGCTAACCCATGGCAACCCAGAAATGAATTTGAAGCCGAAGCCCTGCAGGAATTGAGTAATTCCATTAAAGAACACGGCCTTATACAGCCGGTAACGGTAAGGTCTACCTCCAGCGGTCGCTACCAGCTTATAGCCGGCGAACGCCGCCTTAGAGCCTGCAAAATAGCAGGCCTTACCACTATAGCTGCCTATATACGCTCGGCTACCGATGTTCAAATGCTGGAAATGGGCCTTATAGAAAACATACAGAGAAAGGACCTTAACCCTATAGAAATAGCCCTCTCGTTTCAACGGCTTATAGATGAATGTAATCTTAAACAGGAAGATTTATCGGAAAAAGTACATAAAAGCAGACCTGTAGTAACCAACTATCTCCGCCTGCTCAAGTTATGCTCCGAAGTACAAAAAGATATATGCAATGGTACGATTACCATGGGGCACGCTAAAGCTATAGCCGGCATAGCCGACCGCCGGCTACAAATAGAATTGGCTGAAAAGATAAAAACATTAGGCCTTTCGGTACACCAGTTGGAAGATATCATAAAAAAAATAAACACCCCGGCCACCACCAAAACAAAAATTAAATTACCCGCCCTTTGGGCTGCAGAAGCCAAAACCTTAGCCGGCCAATACCATACCAAAGTGGATATAAAAATGAATTTAAAGGGGAAAGGCAGCATTAATTTGCAATTTTCCAATGAAAAAGAATTGCAAAGGATACTGGATATGTTAAAAAAATAAGCATGAATACGTGCCACCAACGAATAATAGTATTTAGCCTGTGCTTATGGAGCATGGTTACCACCTATAGCCAATATATGTATAACTACTATGACATGACACGTAAAAACAAGGTGGATACCAATGCTTTGGCTTATGCCGACAAAGCAAAAATTCATTCCCCCGTTACCGCAGGATGGATGTCCGCCGTGCTGCCGGGATTAGGCCAAGGCTATAATCACAAATACTGGAAAATACCCATAGTATATGCAGGATTTGGTGCCACAGGCTTTTGTGTATATTATTTTAACAAAAACTATACCAAGCTTCGCACCGAATATCGGCATCGCCTAAATGGGGAAACCGATCAACTATTGGAAGAATATGCCGACTTGGGCATAGACAATATACGCATGATGAAGGAAACCCAGCAAAAAAACATGGAAATATCCATAATAGTAATGGTACTATGGTATGCGGTAAATATAGTAGATGCCGTGGTGGATGCTCACCTGTTTACCTTTGACATATCAGATAACCTGTCACTTCATGTTCAGCCCGACCTACACTATCAACCTCAACAGTTAAAGAACAAACTTCAGCCTAATTTATCATTAACACTCAATTTTAAATAGCAATATGAAAATAGCCATACTCGGTTACGGAAAAATGGGAGAACAGGTAGAAATAGCCGCCAAAACGCGACACCATGATATAGTAGCCTATATAGACTCGGAAGAAGACTGGCTTAAACACTTAAATGCCATAAAATCGGCCGATGTTGCCATAGAATTTTCCACCCCCCAAACAGTACTGCACAATATAGAAAAATGCTTTCAGTTGCACTTACCCGTAGTGGTGGGAACCACCGGATGGTACGATAACACTGATATGGTACGCCAAAAATGTGAAAAATACAATGGCAGCCTGCTCTATGCCAGCAATTTCAGCTTAGGGGTAAACCTGTTTTTTGCCCTCAACATGGCTTTAGCACACATTATGAATAACTACAACTATGATGTAAGCATAGAAGAAATACATCATATAACCAAAAAAGACGCTCCCAGCGGCACCGCTATCACCCTTGCCAATGACATTATAAGCGTAATAGAAAACAAAACCACCTGGATAAACGAAATAAACAATAATCCGCAGGAACTTTCTATTAAATCACAACGACTAAGCAACAATGTGGGCACACACATAGTTACTTATCAATCGGAAACCGATGCCATAGAAATAAAACATACCTCATTTAACCGACAGGGCTTTGCCATGGGCGCTGTAAAAAGTGCAGAATGGCTGCTCTCTCACCCCGGATTTCACACTATTAAAGACATGCTTAACATATAAAACACTATTATTATGATATTTAGCTTAGAATTTTTACTTATATATTGTATATTATACGTAGTAGGTACATGCATAGGGCTATACGGCATATTCCAAAAAGCCGGCCATACACCATGGCATGCTTTAATTCCGTTTTATAACTTATACGCATGGCTTCAAGTAATACAACGCCCCATGTGGTGGCTCATATTTTTGGTTATACCTTATTTGAATGTATTCACATTTATGCTCATGATATGGAAAACATTGCGTATGTGTGACCACACACGCTATGTATTTCTCATTCCGGCATTAATATGTCCGTTTATAGCTATGCCCTATGTAGGTTTTTCAACTAAGGAAACCTTCTACACACGTAACAGCGTGCCGGAACGTTTACTCAAAGTATGGCACTCTGACCCTCTTTCCAAAAAACAAAAACAGGAAGCCGAAAAAAACAAAAACTATGACCGTACGGTAAAGACTAAGGCACGCAGCTGGACCGATGCCATAATATACGCTGTGGCAGCAGCTTATATTATACGTACCTTCATGTTTGAACTATACAAAATACCCACCTCCTCCATGGAAAGCACACTTATGGTAGGTGATTATTTGGCTGTAAGCAAAATGGCCTATGGTCCTAAAATACCTCAAACACCCATAGCCGTTCCGTTTGTACATCACACCATGCCACTCACCAAGTACAAGCAGGCCTATATAGAGAAAATCCAACTTCCTTACTACCGTTTTCCCGGTCGTAGCCGCATACACCGCTACGACGCCGTGGTATTTAACTATCCCGATGGTGATACCGTTGCCTTAGAACGCCAAAGCGAAAGCTATTATGCCATTCTACGCCACATTAAAAATGCCCTGCAACAGCCTTCGGTGTATGCCAATGACTACTATTTTTGTAATGATGAATGGCATCAATACACCGAATTACTATACAAATACGGCACTCAATATTACCCCGGCAAAGAATATGAAGTAATCAATAAGGAATATCAAATAAAATACAGACCTATTGACAAAAGAGAAAATTATATAAAACGCTGTGTAGGCATGCCGGGTGACACCCTGCAAATAAAACAAGCCGTACTATATATTAACCATAAGCAGGCCTATCAGCCCGAAAAATCACAACTAATGTATCTGGTGGAAACCAACGGCATAAACATAAGCGAACAAAACCGACAAAAACTCAACATTAACGAAGAAGATATACAACAGGTATCACCTAATACCTACGCCTACCACCTGTATCCTGCTCAGGTAGAACAAATACGCCAATATAACAATGTAATATCCATACAGCCTTATATATATGACGACACCACCTACGAAGCCGATATATTTCCGCAAAGCAAACACTACCGCTGGAATAGGGACAATATGGGGCCTATAATAGTACCTAAGGCCGGTCAAACGGTGTTACTTAACGATACTAACATACATTTATATGCCCGCATTATTAAAAACTATGAAGGTAATACCTTAGATATACGTAACGGACACATATACATTAATGGTGAACCCGCTACCCGGTACACCTTCCGCATGAATTACTATTGGATGATGGGCGACAACAGACATAATTCGGCCGACTCCCGATATTGGGGCTTTGTTCCGGAGGACCACATAGTAGGCAAAGCCTGCTTTGCATGGATGAGCTTGGATAAATTCAAAAACTGGGGCGAAGGCAAAATGCGATGGAACCGTATGTACAAAAAAATAAAATAACCATGACTCGTACTATAAGCATAAAACACATAGGTATATGCATTATTGGCATGTGTATATACATGAATATATGCGCCCAAAAAACGCAAGTTTTCCAAGGCACCATACAATACACTATACTCATGCAATACCAGAACACTACCGATACCATAGCTGTTACCTGCTATTATGGGGATAAATACAATAAAGCCGTAGCCGACTTTAAAGGCATGTCCGCACAACTTATACAGGATATAGAACAAGATACATCCATACTACTATGGAATATAATGGGCATAAAAATGGCCATGCCTTTTCCCTGTATACCTCAAGACAAAAAAGAACACATGGTGCCCCAAGCCACAGGCACTGATACCATATGCCAATATGCATGCAAAAAATATTTGGTATTTTCATTCGCTACCTTAGATTCTAATCACATATCCATTACCCCCTCATCCTTGCTGACCGATACCATCACGCTGCAATCCCTCACTGATACATCAGCCTACTCCATAACCATTAATGACAATATTCCGTACAATATAAATAATAATAATGATATATCCAAGCTATTGGCACAAAATTGGCACATACACATGTGGGCCATGCTGAGTGAGGACCTATACATTAATAATATAATGTCAAAAATATTCATGTTGCCCACCCACCAAGGCATAATGCAATTTACTATAACACAAAACGATATAAACATAAACATAAAAGCAACGCAAGTAAAGCACTATAAAATAAATAAAAAGGAATTTGCTATTGACAAGAGTTATTCATACACCTCAATAGAGGCATTACGCTCATGGTTACCTGTGCACCCATGATATAAGTATGATATATTGTTGCCATATTTCTCAAAAAAAAATAGTACCTTTGCATCATTAATAAAAAATATTATAAATATGAAGAAATTAGTTTCAATCATTGCTTTATCAGTATGCTGTATACTGATAGTTAACACCACTTCAGCGGCTTCAAAAAAAGGAAAAACGACTGTATTTCAAGGTGAAGTTAAATATTCCATTAAATACACCGGTGATATTGACCCTCAAAAATTGGCTCAATTACCCACCGAATCCACCTACAAAGTATTGGGAAACAAACGCAGAACTACGGCAAATATAGGTATTCCTCTTCACATTATATATGATGGGGATTCTTGTCGTTTAATACAACTGATAGACGCTCCGGGGCAGCAAATGGCCATAGTAAGAGATAAAAACTTCTTTGAAGAAAAACGGGAAGGCGTATCCTTTATATATGAAGCCACCAATGATACTAAAACCATATGCGGCTATGTATGTAACGGATATAAAGTTACGCTTAAAGATGCTGATGAAGATGAAAGTGAAGAATTGGGCATAGTATATACTTCAAGTGAAATACTTCCCGGCACGGCAGGAAACTATTTTGAAATGCCCGGATTAGAAGGGTTCCCCATGTATATGGAAATAACCTCTAATGGGGTAACCACTGTTACCGAAGTTACAGCCATTAACACTAAGGTAAAAGTAAGTTTGGCAGATTATTTGGTACCTTCTTCATACAAAATACTCACCGATGAAGAAATAGAAGAAATATTTGGCGGCAGCCAGGGCGGTGATGAAGATGATTTTTAATCACACATACATATATTATAATACAACCACCTATAAAGTATAGGTGGTTTTTGCTATTGGGGTAAAAAGAGCGATATATATAATGTATATAGACACACATTCACACTTATACGAGCCTGAATATGATAACGACCGTGATGCGGTGATAGAAGAATGCCGACAAAACGGGGTAAACACCATGCTTTTGCCGAATATAAATGAAGACAGCATAGAGCGTATGCTACAATTATGCATACAATATCCGCACATGTGTTATCCCATGATAGGTTTGCACCCCTGTGATGTAAAACAGGACTATGTAGAAGTACTGGACCGCATGTGGGCTTTATATGCCAAACACAATTTTATTGCCATAGGTGAAATAGGCATAGACCTTTATTGGGACAATAGCATGCTCACTGAGCAAAAGGATGCATTTGCCCGGCAGGTGGAGTTTGCCATAGCTCATAATATGCCTGTTATTATACACAAAAGGCAATCGTACTATGAGGTAATGGATGTGCTTCATGCTTATGAAGGTCGCCCTATAAAAGGCATATTTCACTGTTACTCGGGAAGCATAGAGCATGCTAAAGAAATTATAGATTTAGGATTCCTATTGGGAATAGGAGGTACGGTTACCTACAAAAGCAGTCATTTGGATGAAATACTTCCACATATAGACTTGCAGCACATAGTATTAGAAACCGATAGTCCATATCTTACGCCACACCCATACAGGGGGCAACGAAACAAAAGCAGCTACATACCCATAATAGCACAAAAAATAGCGGAAATAAAGCAAACAGACATAGCTACTGTAGCACATATAACCACCCAAAATGCCAAAAAATTGTTCCATATATAATATATAATGAATACACCGCACATTTTAATCATATACACCGGCGGCACCATAGGCATGGTGCAAGACTCACACACGGGAAGTTTAAAGCCGTTTGATTTTAACGACATATACGAACAAATACCCCGATTGTCGTTATACAATATAAAAATAGACACCTATGCATTTGAGCATCCCATTGACTCTTCGGACATGAATCCGCACAATTGGGCAGATATAGCTAATAAGATAATGGAATGCTACGATAAGTATGACGGATTTGTAGTACTACATGGCACTGATACCATGGGTTATACAGCCTCGGCACTCAGTTTTATGTTCAATCACCTGCACAAGCCCATTATACTCACCGGTTCACAATTGCCGCTAGGCATAGCCCGCACAGACGGTCGCAGCAATATTATCAATTCCATAGAACTGGCGGCTGCACGCACTGAAGAAGGCAAGCCCATGATACCGGAGGTAAGCATATGTTTTGAGAACAAACTATACCGGGGCAATCGCACGCACAAGAACAATGCGGAAGATTTTGATGCTTTTGCATCACCCAACTATCCCATATTGGCTCAAGCCGGAGTATCTATTAAATATAATAAGGAATACATACACAAGCCGGATGATATGCCGGTGGAACTGTTTACCGAATTAGATGCCAATATAGCCATACTCAAGTTATTTCCG
Organism: Bacteroidales bacterium; assembly: GCA_045598105.1. Taxonomy (GTDB): domain Bacteria; phylum Bacteroidota; class Bacteroidia; order Bacteroidales; family WCHB1-69; genus UBA1205. The sequence continues at coordinate 39,837 of JAZLLK010000055.1, forward strand.
GGCATTATGCCTCATGTAGTAAAATCGGTACTACACGCCGAAGGGCTAAGGGGGGTGATAATGGAGACATACGGTTCGGGCAACGCCTGCCAGTCGCCATGGTTTTTAGACATGCTTCGTGAGGCGGTAGCCAAGGGGATTATTATAGTAAATGTAACTCAATGCAAAGGGGGCGGAAGTGTGAGCTTGGGTAAATACGAAACCAGCCTTGAGCTCCAAAAAATGGGAATTTTAAGCGGATTTGACATCATTACGGAAAGCGCAATCACCAAATTAATGTATCTTTTAGGCAAAGAAAAAGATTTAAAAAAAATTAAAACACTATTTAACAATTCATTAAGAGGTGAAATTACCATAGAATAATTTTTTTTTTCATTTTAGCAAAAGCTATTGTTTTTTTTAGTAATTTAGCATTTTGAAAATATCGCCATTTTATATGGTGATGGAGAGGTGTCCGAGTGGTCGAAGGAGCACGCCTGGAAAGTGTGTAAGCGACGAAATCGCTTCCAGGGTTCGAATCCCTGTCTCTCCGCAAATTTAAAAAATATTTGAACAGAAAGTAATTATTTTAACTAGAGAAAGTATGAAAAAGTTAGTAACAATTCTGGCCATAGCCGGATTTTTAACCTTCGGATTAAACAATGTCGTTAAAGCACAGGATGCTGAACAACCGGCAAGCGAGCAAACCCAAGTATCTACTGATGAAGCAGCTGCTCCTGCAGAAACTGCAGCAGTAGAAGAAACTATGGCTGTTGAAGAAGAAGTTGTAGTTGAAAAGCCATTTCATCAGGTTTTGAAGGATAAATTTATAGAAGGTGGTCCCGGATGGATGACGCCTATCTTAATCACCTTAATTCTTGGTTTAGCTTTAGTTATAGAAAGAATCATATACTTAAACTTAGCCACTACCAATACCACTTCATTATTAAATGGTATAGAAGAAGCCCTCAAAGCAGGTGATGTGGAAAAGGCTAAAGAATTATGCCGTAACACCAGAGGCCCTGTTGCAAGTGTATTCTATCAGGGATTAGATCGATACAATGAAGGCATAGAAGAAATAGAAAAAGCAGTAGTATCATATGGTAGTGTGCAAACTGCCCGTTTAGAATCAAATATGTCATGGATAGGTTTCTGTATAGCAGTAGCTCCTTCTTTGGGATTCTTGGGTACAGTTGTAGGTATGGTACAAGCATTTGATGATATAGAAAAAGCAGGTGATATAAGCCCGACCATTGTTGCCGGTGGTATGAAAGTAGCTCTTATCACTACCGTAACAGGTTTGATTGTGGCTATTATACTTCAAGTGTTCTATTCTTACTTAATTTCTAAGATAGACAGCTTGGTTACTTCTATGGAAGATTCCACTATTAATTTCATGGATATTGTAGTAGCCAACAAAAGATAATTTATTATTAAATTAATACACATCTTAATTAAGTAACGATGGAAAAATTATTAAATAGAATAACAACCATAGCAGCATTTACAGTAGCTATTATTGCCAGTGTATTTGTATTTGTGGCAGCCATGCATGGTCAAAAGTATCTGGAAGCAGGTCCTCAAAACCAACATGGGTTAGATATTGCCATGTACATTGCTTATTTTATGGTGGCTATCATAGCTATAGCATTGGTAGGATTTACCATTATGCAAATAGTAAGTGATAAAAATCGCATTAAAAGCACTTTAATATTATTAGGTATAGCAGCTGTAGTATTTGTAGTAGCATTCTTAACCGCTTCCGGTGAATTGAGTGAAGTAGCCATTAGATTAGGCACTACAGTAGGCATATATAAATGGTCAGGAACCTTGTTGAACATATCATACATCATGTTCTTTGGTGTAATAGCAGCTTGGATAGGTTCAGCAGTTTATACTAAAATTAAAAAATAGTAAAAAATTATGGCAAGAAAAGCACCGGGACTTAACACAGGGTCTATGTCGGACATCTCTTTTTTGCTGCTGACATTCTTTCTTCTTACCTCATCTATTAATACTGATCAGGGTATTCAAAGAAGATTGCCGCCCCCATTAAGAGGTGACGAAAAACCGCCCAAGGTACATGAACGTAACGTGCTTCAAATATTGGTAAACATGTATGACCAATTGTTGGTTAATAATGAACCCATGAATAATGTTGAAGAACTGAAAGCCCGTACCATAGAGTTCATTACCAATCCGAATGATAATCCACATATGTCTGAAGTGGAATTGAAATATGTAGAAGAATTTGGTGCGGTAGCACCGGTTTCTAAGGGTGTAATATCCATACAAAGTGACCGCGGTACCTCATACAAAACCTACATAGCCGTTCAAAACCAACTCACAGAAGCTTTCAATGAAATACGTGATGATTTCTCCAAAAAGAACTATGGTAAAGCATTTGATGATTTAAATGAATCACAACGTAAAGCCGTTCAAAAGGTAATTCCCATCAGTATTTCCGAGGCTGAACCGTCAAATATAGGAGGAAAGAAATAATGGCAAGATTTAGAAAAGATGAGAAAAAGGATGTTCCTGAATTGAACATGGGTTCTATGTCGGATATTATTTTCATGTTCCTATTCTTCTTCATGGTAATTACCACCATGAGAGAATCTTCTTTATTTGTAAAAGTGAATATACCTCCTGCTACCGCAGTTCAAAAATTGGAAAAGAAATCATTAGTAGCTAATATTAATGTAGGTGCTCCCAATACCGTAGAACTACGTAAAAAGTTAGGACCGGAACCTCGTATCCAATTGAATGACCAATTTGCAGATGTTTCTGAAATAGTAGAATTTGTAGAGACTGAGAAGCAAGCCAGAGACGAAGCCGATCGTAACGTAATGACATGGTCACTCAAGGTAGATAGAGATGTACGTATGGGTATAGTTACCGATATTAAGCAGGAATTGCGTAAAGCAAGTGCTTTTAAGGTAAACTACTCCACTTCAAAGCAAGTAAAACGCTAATTGTAACACACATAAAAAAATAGGCCGTACAAGTACGGCCTATTTTTTTATTACACCACTATACATTATATCATTATGAATACGCCCACTCACACTTTATTCAAGCCCGGCACCATGCTATACCCGCTGCCGGCAGTAATGGTTTCATGCGGCAATGCCACAGAAGGCTACAATATAATTACGGTAGCGTGGACAGGCATTACCAGCTCCGACCCGGCACAATGCTACATATCAGTACGGCCAAGCCGATATTCCTATGACATTATAAAAAACAATGGGGACTTTTTTATTAATTTGGTAAATGAGGACCTGGCTCATGCTGCAGACTGGTGTGGAGTAAAATCAGGACGCAATGTAAACAAATATGAAGCCATGCACCTTACCCCTGCCCACATAAACGGCATGCATGCGCCCTATATAGCCGAATCACCGGTATGTATAGCATGCAAGGTAAAGCAAATAATAGATTTAGGCTCACACCACATGTTTATGGCTACCATAGAAGGTGTATTGGCTCACAATAAGTACATGGATACTGAAAGTAACAAATTCTGCTTAGAAAACGCTCATCTTATAGCCTATAATCATGGGCAGTACTGCCAATTGGGCAAAAAGATAGGTAAATTTGGATGGAGTGTAGAAAAGAAAACGAAAAAACAGGCGGGTAAAAACAATAGAAAATAAAGGACTATAGCCTATATATAGGCTATAACTCACCTACTTGCCTTATGGCATCGGCCAATAGCGATACATTTACGCTCAACCCGCTTACATGAATACGAGCCTGCATATAATAGGGTTCTCTTTCCTGCAAAGTAGAGGTGATATATTGCTGCAAATGAGCCTCTTCAGCCATAAGCGGACGATACGAAGTATGATTTTTCAATCTGGAATACAAGGCTTTATCATTCATTTGTAAATACACGGTAACACCATGGCTATTCATAAATTCCATATTATGATAATAGCAGGGAGTACCACCTCCTACCGCCACTATGGTATGTTGCATATCTGCTGTACGTTGTAGCACCTGTTGTTCTATTTCACGGAAAGCATTTTGCCCGTTACGGGCAAAATATTCACTTACCGACATGCCTGTATTTTGCTCTATCAGCTTATCCGTATCTGCAAATTCACACTTCAAATATGATGCCAATCGCTTGGCAATAGTAGATTTGCCGCTACCGGGGAATCCTAATATATACACCTTCATTATAGAGAAGCCAATTGTACAGCCTTAAGCAAATGAGTGGTGATATACTGTAATTGTTCTTCATCCAGCTCGGTATGCATAGGCAGGGATATTACCTCTTTACACAATTGTTCACTCACTGGAAAATCACCTTGCTTATAGCGGGCACTGACATAAGCCTTTTGCATATGCAAGGGAACGGGATAGTATATCATTACCGGAATTTGCTGTTGCGTCATATAATCTATTACTTTTTGCCGGTCGGCACCTTGCAGACGCAAGGTATATTGGTGGAACACATGGGTAGTATGCTCACCTATAACCGGTGTAATTAACTGTGAGCAGGATGAAAAAGCCCTATTATAATAAGCTGCTGCCTTTTGACGGGCAGCAATGTATGTATCTAATCGCTTCAGTTTCACATCCAGCACGGCGGCCTGCAAGCTGTCTAAGCGGGAATTAACGCCTACCATATCATGATAATAGCGTACAAACATGCCGTGGTTGACAATAGCTCTCAATTTTACAGCCATATCATCATCATTGGTGAATATGGCTCCGCCATCACCATAGCAACCCAAATTTTTGGAAGGGAAAAACGATGTACAACCCATAATTCCCATAGTACCGGTTTTTTTTACTTCGCCATTGTCAAATGTATATTCGGCACCTATAGCCTGACAAGCATCTTCCACTATATGTAAATGATGTTTTTGGGCCAAACTAAGCAAGGCCTCCATATTGGCACACTGTCCGAACAAATGAACAGGTACTATTGCCTTGGTTTTAGGAGTTACAGCACGTTCTACAGCATTTACATCTATATTGAATGTGTGGGGATCTACGTCTACCAAAACAGGAGTAAGGCGAAGCAGAGCTATAACCTCGGCGGTAGCTATAAAAGTGAAGGTAGTGGTAATAACCTCATCTCCGGGCTTAAGGTCCAATGCCATAAGGGCCACTTGTATAGCCTCGGTACCGTTACCACAGGGCATAACATGTTTTACCTGCTGATATTGCTCCAAATTGGCCTGAAATTGCTTTACGGCAGGACCGTTAATAAAATCGCAACTGCTCATTATTTCCTGCCATGCGGCATCTATTTCAGTTTTAATGTGTTGGTATTGCGACTGCAAATCCACCATTTGTATTTTTTTCATTTCTAACTAATTATTTAATTGGTTATATTCTTTATTTACCTTACTCACAACTATAGTATCGCTTGCGGACTGCGAAGACTGCATTTCATGCATTTTTTGCACTACTTTCGACTGCTGGGCATGCTTTTGCAGCAAACGATTGGTTATATTCATTTGTATGGCTTTAGCCTGTTCTTCATTAGCAAAATAATAGTCCATATTGGCCTTAAAGGTAGGATAATCTACATGAAAACTGTCTAACAGGGCATTTACTTCCTCATTAGTCCACCTTCGTAACACCCAATTAGAAGAATCCATACGCAATAAACGGGCTTTGCCTTCTATGATATACATTTGATATAGCACTTCCTCCACATCATTTGCAGTCATAAGCTGCTTAGGCTTATTTATATTATAATGTTTACATGCTACTACCAAAAATAGCAGGCACATGCCCCATAAAATGATATATATTATATGCTTCATTACCGGTTAAATTTAAGTTCCATGGCGGCCTGTTGTGGGGTAAACATACCATTATCATATACCTTTACACCATTGACAAAGGTGTGGGTAATGGTAGCGGGGAATGTATGTCCTTCCAATGGCGACCAGCCGCATTTATAGTATATATTATTAGTTGTAACCTTCATGGGCTGTCGCATATCCACCAATATCATATCGGCATAATAACCTTTTCGTATATATCCGCGACGGTCTATATGATACATATCAGCCGCATGATGGGCGGTAAGAGCCGGTATTTGCTCTATATTTAACTTACCTTCATGCACCATTTGTAACAATATAAGCATAGTATGTTGCACTATGGGAATACCTGAAGGACATTGGAAATAGGCATGTTGCTTTTCATTCCACAAATGGGGAGCATGATCAGAGCCTATTGTATATATAAGTCCCTTTTTTACAGCACATTGTAAAGCTTCTCTATCATAAGGGGTTTTAATAGCGGGGTTGCACTTTATTTTGCTGCCATAGGCAGCATAATCATCACTTGAAAAATACAAATATGACGGACATGCTTCCATGGTAATATTAGGAGCATGCGTTGCTGCCACATACTCCAGCTCCCGCTGCGTACTCACATGTAATATATGCAAATGTGAGTGATAGGTAAGGGCTTTTTGTACAACCCTGCGGGTAGCTGCTATGCAGGCTTCCTCGCTACGTATATCCTTATGACATACCATGGGCACATCCTCCCCATATAGGGCTTTATACTGTTGTATATTGGCTTGTATAACAGATTCATCTTCAGCGTGCACGGCTATAGGCATATCCTGTATGGCAAAAATCTTATTCAGTGTGTCTTCATTACTTATAAGCATATTACCGGTAGAAGAGCCTATAAAGAGCTTAAAACCGCACACTCTTTGCTTGTCAGCATGTAATATTTCTTCAAAATTAGTATCGGTGGCTGCCAAATAGAAGGAATAATTACAATGCATATATTGATGCCCCATAGCAAACCGTTCTTCAAGCAAGGCATTGGTAACGGTTTGAGGTGTTACATTAGGCATATCCATTACCGAAGTAACACCTCCTGCCAATGCAGCCTTGCTTTCGGAAGCCATATCGGCCTTGTGTACAGCTCCGGGCTGGCGAAAATGCACATGAGCATCTATCATACCCGGCAACAGGTACTTACCTGTGGCATTAATACGCTGCACCTGTGAGGGTACGGGTAAACTATCCGCACTCATGGCTGAAGAATACACACCTGCTATATATCCGTTTTCCACATATACATGTGCCGGCAATACTTTACCTTCATTCACCACATTGGCATTGCATATAAGACAATTATTATTCATACTGACAAATTATCATAAAAAAGCAAATATAGCATTTTTTTAGGAGATACTACATTAAGTTATTATTAAAAAAAACGCACTATCCATACAGATATTTCCTGTTTGCAAAAAAAATCCCTTCCGTTCCATCATATCAATTATTTTGATTATCTTTGCACATTCATACCCATATAACACACTCATGAGCACACATACAATGAATACACAAGAGAATGAGAATCATGTAGCGATAGACCGCTTACTTAACATAATGAATGACCTTCGTGAAAAATGTCCGTGGGACAAAAAGCAGACCATGGAATCATTACGATGTAACACCATAGAAGAGGTATATGAATTGGCTGATGCCGTAATGGACAACAACATGGATGAAATTCGCAAAGAGTTAGGAGATATTCTGCTTCACGTAGTATTTTATAGTAAAATAGGCGAAGAGCAGGGCAAATTCAACTTTGCGGATGTTACCAACGGGCTATGTGAAAAGCTGATAATACGGCATCCGCATGTATATGGAAATGTAACAGCACAAACTGATGAGGACGTAAAGGTAAATTGGGAAAAAATAAAGCTCACCACCAAAGAAGGACGGAAAAGTGTGCTGGAAGGAGTGCCCCGCTCATTACCGGCCATGATAAAGGCTTACCGCATACAGGAAAAGGCACATGGTATAAATTTTGACTGGCAAAACCCGCAAGATGTGCTCAACAAAGTAAAAGAAGAGATAGGGGAATTTGAGCAGGAGGTATACAATAATGACCATGACAAAATGGAAAGTGAAATGGGCGACATATTGTTTTCCATTATCAATTATGCCCGTTTTATGCACATTAATCCTGAAAACGCGTTGGAGCGGACTAATAGAAAATTTATTAGTCGCTTTACCCGCATGGAACAGGCTATAGCCGCTGATGGCAAGCATATTACCGACATGAATTTGGACGAAATGGATGTATATTGGAACAAGGTAAAACAGGATGAAAAATAAAATATTACATAAAATTATACCCTCACAACCCATATCGGCATGGGTAGTACTTACTATAGACATACTTATGGTGGTCATGGCCACCTTTATAGCCCTTATATCCCGTATGAATTTCCGCACTCCGGCGGTATTTTACACCGAGCAAATGGTGCTGATATTTGCTATAATATTGGCAGTACGTATATTTTTATGTTTTATATTTCACACGCATACTAATCTACTGCGATACACCGGCACCAAAGATGTACTACAATTGTTTTACGTCAATTTTACAGGCTCGGTAGTAATTACACTTATTAATGTACTATTTTTACTTATTTGGCATCGTTATGCGGTTCCGTTTTCGGTAGTAGGGTTAGAATTTGTAATTACCACCTTCACCCAAATATTCTACCGATTATTTGTTCAAGCCATATATAGTGATAAAAATCAACGGCTTAAAATACGTAAAAACATACTCATATACGGAGCCGGAGAATTGGGAATGACCACCCTACACTCCATACATAGGGATAATAAACGGAAATACACGGTAGTAGGATTCATAGATGACGATGCAAAAAAAACGGGTAAAAAATTGGAAGGCCTGCCCATATATGCGTCACACATGCTTGAACATATATTGGAGTGCCAAAATATAGCCCATGTGGTGATAGCCATAGAGGGCTTATCGGCTGAAAAGCGGACTGCTATGGCCAACAAATGTCTGGAACACAATGTAAAGACACTAATAGTACCACCTGTAGACCGATGGATAAATGGAGAACTGAGTTTTAAGCAAATAAAGAAAATACGCATAGAAGAGCTACTGGGAAGGGACACCATACAAATGGACAACTCCTTAATACAAAAGGATTTGATAAACAAGACTATACTTGTTACCGGTGCTGCAGGCAGTATAGGTAGCGAAATAGTGCGTCAGCTTATAAAATATAACTTTAAGCAGTTGATAATGGTAGACAATGCCGAATCGCCCATGTACTTTTTGGAATTGAACCTGCAAAATGTCCGCACTACCAATTCATACATCACTTACATAGGCGATATATGCCAAAAAGGATTTATGGAGCACCTGTTTGACATTTATCGGCCTGACATAGTATATCATGCTGCCGCCTACAAGCATGTGCCGCTCATGGAGAAGAATCCCGCACAGGCGGTAAAGGTAAACATAATGGGCACCAAGCATTTGGCAGACTTAAGCATAGCCTATGGGGCAAAAAAATTCATTATGATATCCACTGACAAGGCGGTAAACCCCACCAGTGTAATGGGGGCATCAAAGCGAATAGCGGAAATATATGTACAGTCACTGGGTAAATTACACGCCGAATGTAAATTCATTACCACCCGATTCGGCAATGTATTGGGGTCGAACGGTTCCATAATACCTATATTAAAACAGCAAATAGAGCAAGGCGGACCGGTAACCATTACCCATCCGGAGGTAACCCGCTATTTTATGACCATACCCGAAGCCTGCGAGCTGGTATTGCAAGCCGGCTGCATGGGCAATGGCGGTGAAATATACATATTTGACATGGGAAAAAGTGTAAATATATATAATATGGCCAAAAAGATGATAAGTTTATCGGGCTTGGAGCTGGGCAAAGATATACAAATAGTGTTTACCGGCCTAAGACCGGGCGAAAAGCTATATGAAGAGCTATTGGCAAATGAAGAGAACACTACTGCAACTCAAGTAGATAAAATAAAAATAGCAAAAGTTCGCACCTATAATTTTAACGAAATCAACCAAAAAATAGAACATTTGATAACCTCATGGGAAAACGGAGATGAAATGGACATTGTAAAACAAATGAAGCAACTGGTTCCCGAATTCAAAAGTCAGCATTCTAAATTCATGTGTTTGGACCACGATGACATGGAATAGAATTATTTTACCATATATCGTTAAAACCGTTTTTTTTTCATAAAAAAAATGCTATCTTTGCAAATCATAAATTAATAGAATATGGCTGTTCAGCTTGATAAAATAACAAAATACAGATTAGCCTCATCCAAGGTATCCACTATATTTAGTATAGCGTTGGTACTCATAATGATAGGTCTGCTTGGAATAGTTCTTATTAATGCCAAGCAAATATCTGACAGGGTAAGAGAAAACATAGGATTTGAAGTAATGTTGGCCTCAGACATTACAGAAGGACAAATAGCTAAATTACAGCAGCACATAGGGAAAAAGCCTTACGTAAAATCGGTGCAGTTTGTTTCCAAAGAGGAGTCCACACAGGAAATGATAAACATGCTTGGTCATGATTTTCGTGATATAGTAGGAGATATTATTCCCCCTTCATTTCAATTAAAAATAAATGCGGAATACACCTCTATGGACAGCCTGCTCATGATAGAAAGGGACTTAAACTTAATGGAGAATGTAAGTGACGTGAACTACCAGAAGAGTTATGTAAACAATATAAATGAAAATTTGCACAATATCAGCCTTATATTGTTAATTATAAGCGGTGTATTGCTGCTGATATCGGTAGCACTTATATGCAATACCATACGTTTGGCCATATATTCCAAGCGGTTTATAATTAAGAGCATGCTTTTAGTAGGAGCCAAACGCAGCACCATATATAATCCCTTTATATTTAAAGGTATTATACAGGGAATATGGGGTGCCATATTGGCTATAGTTACCTTATCCGGGTTACTGTATTTGGTATATACCCGTTCATCGGTAGATATTATCAGTTTTGATAACCCCACCTATTATGCCATATTATTCGGCCTGTTGTTATGCATAGGCGTATTTATTACATGGATGGCCACATGGGTTTCGGTACACAAATACATTAAAATGAAAATAGACAAATTATACATATAATCATTATGGCAAAAACAAGCACTTCCACAGTAAAGAAGAATAATAAAAATGAAGTAACATGGGCTCCGGGTATGCCTTTTAATAAAATAAACTATATTCTCATGATAGCCGGTATAGTGGTATTATTCATAGGATATATACTGCTATCGGGTGGCGGCACTGATGACCCTTCAAAATTCAGCGAAGCCATATTTGATACCCGCCGATTGGTAGTAGCCCCCATTACATTGATAATAGGATTTGCCATAGAATTTTTTGCTATTATGCTTAAATTTTCCTGCAAAGCTAAAGAAGAAAGTTCTGACACTACCACTGAAGCATAAGCATGAGTTATATAGAGGCTGTTATATTAGGTATAATACAAGGACTTACCGAATTTTTGCCGGTAAGCAGTAGCGGGCATTTGGCCATAGGCAATTACCTGTTTGGCATGACTGATGGTGCCGAAAATCTTAGTTTTACCGTTATACTACACATAGCTACCGTACTGAGTACCTTAGTAGTACTGCGTGCCGAAGTGGGTAAATTATGCAAAGGTATGTTTCAATTTACATGGAATACCGAAATGCAATATGCCTGTAAAATATTGCTGTCAATGATACCAATATTCATAGTGGGCATGTTTTTTAAAGATAGTATAGAAGCTGTATTTGGCAGCGGATTGCTCATAGTAGGTATATGTCTTATTATCACAGCAGGTCTGCTATATTTTGCCTACAAGGCCAAAACACGCAGCAAGGAAGACATCAGTTGGAAAGATGCCTTTATTATAGGTTTGGCTCAGGCGGTAGCCGTATTACCGGGCTTATCCCGCTCGGGCTCTACCATAGCTACAGGCTTATTGCTGGGCAATAAGAAAGAATCGGTAGCCCATTTTTCATTCCTTATGGTAATTATACCCATATTGGGTGAAGCCCTGCTGGACTGCAAGGATTTGCTCACCATGGGCGGCAGTGCCGATACGTCTATAGGCATAATTATAGCCGGCTTTGTGTCTGCATTTGTGGTAGGCTGCCTGGCCTGCAAATGGATGATAAACATAGTAAAAAAAGGCAAACTCATATATTTTGCCATTTACTGCCTGCTGGCAGGAACGTTATCTATAATACTTGCCTGCTTATAGTACTTTACCTTCCCCTACTACCTTTTGTATTCCCCGACTCCGGCGACATATACAATACCATATATGTAAATAAACACCACATATAGCGTACACCCACACTAATAGGATATACGTATTAATGTAATACATACCGATATAATGTTTACCGCTACTCAGGCTTAAAAAAATGTTAACACATTATATTACATATATGTAACATAAAAACATGTAAAAAAAATCGTTTTTTATAAATCATAGTTTTACACGATGTTTTATATATGTTTTTGCCCGCAGGGCATAAAACAACATCATCATAGCATTCACCATTATAGTTACTACCGCCACGCCGTAATAGCCGTAATGTATTACAGCATATCGGTTAAGCACTATGCCCGCTAAGCCACCGAGAGTGGTAAGCACCATATTAATGTATGTTTTTTCAAAATAGACCATGTAATACTGGTACAACAGCATGAGTGACGCCATTATTTGGCCTACACAGGCCAAAGGCAATACATACATCATATTAAAATATTCCATAGGTATAATACCCCACTTGAGGGCTACCCACACGGCCATGGTAATACAGGCAGCCAAGCCCAAAAATGAGAGCGTAATCACCGTGGCTACCCTATTGGTTTTACGGCGAAGCGTCACTAAATCATTCTCTTTCATCATAAGGGGCAACCATATATTTTGGAATGAATTGAATACTACCGGCAGTATGGTAGCAAACTGTACCGCCTTAAAATACACGGCAAATTCTTCCATGCCACAATATTGTTGCACAAAGTATTTATCAGCAAAATTAATAAGCACACACGCTATTGCCGACATCATTACCGGTATGCCTATTTTGAGTGCACGCAACATCATTTCCATGGAAAACACGTGCTTTATTTCCTTACAATAGTACCGCATAAAATACAAGGCTACCGTCATTTCCGATACATAGGTAAAAGCCAAACGAAGTGCTACCTTATCACCTTTCATCCATATTAAGGCGGCAAATACACATAAATTCACAGCCAAACAGCGACACACATTATATCGCTGTATTTTGGATATTTTTTCGGAAGTAACAAAGAACATGGTAATAAGCACATTGTATATCATGGCTACCATAGCCAGCAATACCCAAAATCGGTATCGGGAATAGGCTATGGGCTGATTCACCAAAAAATCAAATATACGGTAATCTAATTTGCAACCATAAATAATACCAAACACCAATAACAGGAATGACACTAAAGTGGTGTGTATGGTAAACAGCAATTTTCCTTTTTCGGCAGCCGTATCATACAAGTGATACATTTTGGTAAGGCTTACATACAAGCCTAAATTCAAAGCGGGTGCCACCGAAAAGGCAAAAGCATACAAATAATCATAGGTACCCACTTCGGTTTGTGTCATTAAATGCAAAAATACGGGTATGAGCAAAAAATTAATGCCCCGCACTACCACATCTACCGAGAACACCTTAGCAAAACGCTCCACTATGATGTTATTCTTAATGTATTGATTATACCATGTATGTATTACACTTCCCAAGCAAATATACTTTTAATATTAAAGAATGCAAAGATAGGCATTTTTTATATACCTAAGCCCTATTTAAGGACATAAAAAAAGCGTGTGAATATTTCACACGCCTTTTTACTATATATAATACTACTATTGGGTAACTCTTTCTAACCATTTTACCATACCCAGCATTACGGACATGGATACAAAACATATAGCTAAGAATACCAACCAGCAATATTGAATAGGCCATGCGTTATACATAACAGGTCCTACCCATATCATAAGGTTACCTATAGCGGTAGCACCTAACCACAAACCCTGACACAAGCCTACCATGTGGCGGGGAGCTACTTTAGATACAAATGATAATCCCAGCGGGGAAATGAACAATTCTGCTACCGTGAGGAAGAAATAAGTAACAATTAATACCCAGGGGGCAGCTTTAGCCATGCCTATAGCAGCCATTTGTTCCAAATCCATGGCACGGAAATCAGTACCTGAAGGATATGCATTTACCATAGATATAATCATAAGGAACAAGTAAGCACATCCGGCTATACCCATACCTATGGCTATTTTACGAGGAGTGGATATGGCTTTACCCTTACGTGCCAATGCAGCAAATGCAACCATAATAATAGGAGTAAGGAATATTACAAAGAAGGGATTCAATGCCTGCCATATTTCAGGAGCTATTGAGTCTGTTTGTACAAAGTCACGGGCAAATACAGACAGGGACTGACCATTTTGGTGGAATGACAACCAGAAGAATATAGCTATACCAAGCACTGCAAACAATGCATAAAGCCTTTGATTAATTTCTTTTGCCATAGCCAACTTTTCTTCAGGAGTATATTCTGCCACTTCGGTCTTTTCCTTTTTGGCAGGCTGAGGAAATTTATGCTTAGTGCAGAAGAATATAATCAATGAGGCAAGCATAGCTATTACCGATGCTATAAATGCAAAGTGAATACCCTCGTTAAATACGGAGATATAATCAGAACAGAAGGTGGTATTATCTACAAACTGATAGCCCGATGCGGTAGCCAAATTCATGGTTTCTTCAAACTTGGTAGTAGCATTACCATCGGCCAAATACTGATGACACAATGATGCCATATCGGCATTATATACAAAATGGTGAACTTTTAACCACCATTCTCTAAGCATCGGTGCCACAAAAGGAGCCAACACACCACCTATATTAATAAATACGTAGAAAATTTGGAAACCGGAATCACGTCTGTCTTTGGCTATTTTAAGAGCTTCTTCACCCTGCTTGGCAGCTTCGGCTTCGTATTCATCATACATTTTACCTACTATAGCCTGCAAATTACCTTTAAACAAACCATTACCAAAGGCTATGCATAACAATGCTATACATGTATATATTAATATAGCCCACCATGCTCCGTTATGATCGGTAATTACACCGCCTACCTTACTGAACAAAGGAATAGCCAATGCCACATAACCCAAGGACATAATTACCAAACCCCATTGTATGGTTTTGTTATAATTTTGAGTTCTATCGGCAATAATACCGCCTACCAGGCTTAATACATATATGCCAAAATAGAACACGGAATAAATCACACCTGCCTTCCCGTCGGGCAAACCGAATTTTGAAACCAAAAAGAGTAATAAAATAGCGTTCATAATGTAATAACCAAAACGCTCACCCATATTACTCAATGCGGCTGCTATAAGGCCTTTGGGGTGATCTCTTTTGGCAATACGCACGTAGTACACTATAAAAGGAATAATTACCACGATGATTGCCAGCAACATCGCTACTGTACGATGGTCTGCTAAAAATTGTTGAAACATACTTTTTTATTTTAAGTTAATTAATTAAATTATTTTCTACTATTATATAGAATGAAAGTGCAAAGATATTAAAAAAACGCACACCAACGAAATATAAAAGATAAAAAAAATGAGCATACGTAAATTATAAATACTAACACATTGACAACAAACAATATATATACACACCATCATATTACAGACAAAAAAAATTTTTTTTTGAAAAAAAAATTGGGACAGTGTTATGTATATAAAAAAATAAGATGTAATTTTGCAAAAATTTTTCGCCTGCCAAAGCAGGCGATGCCAATAGGAACCCAACAAGCAATAGTAAACGCACTTACCATGGACAAGAAGATAGTGATTATACCCACATATAACGAAAAAGAGAACATAGAAAAGATAATTCGTTATGTATTTAATCTTTCAGAACCTTTTGACATACTCATTATAGATGACGGCAGTCCTGACGGTACTGCCCAAATAGTAAAAAACATACAACCGGAGTATGAAGGCCGCCTGTTCATAGAAGAAAGAAAAGGAAAATTAGGCTTGGGTACCGCCTATATACACGGGTTTAAATGGTGTATGAACCACCAATATGACTACATATTTGAAATGGATGCGGACTTTTCACACAACCCTAACGACCTTATTCGTTTATACCATAGTGCCTCACAAGAGGGCAACGATGTGGTAATAGGCTCTCGCTATTGTAGAGGAGTAAACGTAGTAAACTGGCCCATGTCCAGAGTGCTTATGTCCTACTACGGATCGGCTTATGTACGCACCATGTTGCGTATTCCCATACATGACACCACGGCAGGCTTTGTATGCTACAGGCGTAAAGTGCTGGAAAACATTAATTTTAGCCAAATAAAACACATAGGATACGGCTTCCAGATAGAAATGAAATTCATTACATGGAAAATGGGTTTTAAATTGGCTGAAGTCCCCATTATATTCACTGACAGAACCGAAGGCACTTCCAAAATGAGCAAAGGTATATTTAAAGAAGCCATATTTGGTGTAATACGCCTGCGTATTAATATGGCTACCGGAGGCTTAAAAAAATACCAAAAATAGAATTTTTATCCGCTTTTTTATAACACTAAGATAAATATTCATGTATAGCCCTGGCCGCTTCACGACCGGCGCCCATGGCCAGTATTACCGTGGCCGACCCGCTCACGGCATCACCACCTGCAAACACCCCGGGCATAGAAGTTTGCCCCACCACATTGGTCACTATACATCCGTGACTGTTCACCTCTATTTGCGGAGTGGTATCCGCTATTAAAGGATTAGGACTGGTGCCTACGGCTATTATTACCATATCAGCATTGATTATATACTCCGAACCTTCTATGGGTGACACCGCCCTACGCCCCGATGCATCGGGTTGGTTTAACTGCATTTTTTGCACCTTTACCTGCCTTACCCAATAATTGCTGTCGCCTATAAATTCAACAGGATTAGTAAGCAGTAACAAATTCACCCCTTCCTGCTCGGCATGATGTATTTCCTCCGTACGGGCAGGCATTTCGGCTTTAGACCTGCGATACACCATGGTAACACGGGCACCCAAACGTAATGCCGTACGGGCTGCATCTACAGCCACATTGCCTCCGCCTACCACCACTACTTCACAACCTATGTAATTAGGAGTATTATAATCGGTCCTATATGATTTCATTAAATTATTGCGGGTGAGAAATTCATTGGCCGACACCACCCCGTTATAGTTTTCACCCGGCACACGCATAAATTTAGGCAAACCTGCTCCCGAGGCTACAAATACAGCCTTATAGCCATACTCGTGCATAAGCCGGTTTATGGTAAGGCTACGGCCTATCACCACGTCACTCTCCATGTGCACGCCCAGCCGCTTAATATTTTCTATTTCGGCATCCACTATTTTTTCTTTAGGCAGGCGAAATTCGGGTATGCCATAGCGGAGCACCCCGCCAAATTCATGCAGGGCTTCATATATGGTTACCGCATATCCCATTTTTGCCAAATCAGCTGCACAGGTAAGCCCCGCAGGACCACTACCTACTATGGCAACCTTCTTGCCATTAGACGTTATAGCCTGCACTATAGGCTTTACATGCTCCCGTGTCCAGTCGGCCACAAAACGCTCCAGCTTACCTATAGCCAAAGGCTCACCCTTAATACCCAGTACACATTGACCTTCACACTGCACTTCCTGAGGACACACCCTGCCGCATACGGCAGGAAGCAATGAACTGCGGGCTATAATACGGGAGGCCTCCTCAAAATTACCGGCAGCCACCTGTGCCACAAACTGCGGAATAGCTATATTTACCGTACACCCCTGTACGCATTTAGGCTGCTTACACTGCAAACATCGCCTTGCTTCCATAACAGCCTCCTCCTCGGTATAACCCAGGCACACTTCTTCAAAATTACGTGCACGCTCCGCAGGATGCTGTTCCCTAACAGGCACCCTATGCATTCTATCGGGCTGCTCATGGGTAACACCGCCCACATAACACACATGGTGCTCCTTATATTCCTGCTGCTCCAGCAGGCTGCGGCTATGCGGTACCGCATACATAGCCTGACGCTTCATGGCCTCGTCAAAATCTATATCAAAGGCATTGAATTCCGGACCATGGAAACAGGTAAATTTAATATCATTGCCTACCTTTACCCTACAGGCACCACACATACCGGTGCCATCTACCATAATGGAATTAAGACTCACTATGGTGGGTATATTATATTGCCTTGTGTAAGCAGCGGTGTTCTTCATCATTATCATGGGACCTATAGCCACCACCATATCATAGTGCTTGTGTTGCTCTTCTACCAGCTTTTGCAGCATAGTGGTTACAAAACCCTTTTCGCCTTCCGAGCCGTCATCGGTAACCACATATACATGGCCTGCTACCTTACGCATATTATCCACATATATAAGCATATCTTTATTTTTGGCTCCTATTATCACATCGGCCTGTACACCCATGGCGTGCAAATATTTCACTTGCGGATACACCGGCGCCGTACCCACACCTCCGGCTACAAACAGTATATGCTTACGGCTCAGCTCTTCTTTACTCATGTGTACCATATCGGAAGCATTCCCCAGCGGGCCGGCCACATGGGCAAAACTATCACCCACATTATAAGCAGCCATTTCGGCCGTGGACGCTCCCACCACCTGATACACTATGGTTACAGTACCCCGCTCCTCATCAGTATCACATACCGTGAGCGGAATACGCTCCGACTTATCACCTGCCTCCACTATAAGAAACTGCCCCGGCAAGGCTGCCGATGCCAACACAGGTGCATATACTTGCATTTCAACTATAAGGGGTGTAAGATACTGCTTGCTGATAATGGTGTACATATAAAAGTTATTTTTTTGCAAAGATAACATAAAAAACAACTATTTTCCACATCTTGACAAAAAAA
The DNA here is from genome assembly GCA_045598105.1 of Bacteroidales bacterium. GTDB lineage: Bacteria > Bacteroidota > Bacteroidia > Bacteroidales > WCHB1-69 > UBA1205. Next base: position 58,678 of record JAZLLK010000055.1, read on the forward strand.
TATGAATTTTCAGGTATCATCTTTACAAAAAATAGTACCTTTGCAAAATTAATATATGGTAATTATGCAAGATATATATAACAAAATTCTCAATAAAGAGACTTGCCTATCCGTTATAGGATTAGGCTATGTAGGTTTACCCATAGCATTGGCTTTTGCCAAAAAGATAAAAGTAATAGGTTTTGATATTAAAGAAGAACGTGTCAGCCTAATGCGCCAACATATTGACCCCAGTCAGGAGTTAGAATCCTCTGCCTTTGATAATGCTGACATCACCTTCACCTCACATGCCGAAGATTTAAAAAACGCCTCCTTTCACATAGTAGCCGTTCCCACCCCTATAGATTCACACTGTCTGCCGGATTTAACACCCCTGCTGGCAGCCACCCGCTCGGTAGGTAAAATACTTAAAAAAGGGGACTACGTGGTATATGAATCCACCGTGTACCCCGGCTGTACCGAGGAGGACTGTATTCCCATATTGGAAGAATTATCCGGATTAAAATTCAATGAAGACTTTAAGGTAGGCTTTAGTCCCGAGCGTATTAACCCCGGTGATAAAGCCCACACACTTAAAAGCATAAAAAAAATAGTATCAGGTTCATCCCCCGATGCCTTGGAAAACATAGCCAAAGTGTATGAGTTGGTAGTGGAAGCCGGCGTGCACCGTGCATCTTGTATTAAAGTAGCCGAAGCGGCAAAAATAATAGAAAACACCCAGCGCGACGTGAATATAGCCCTTATGAATGAGCTGTCACAAATATTCAATAAAATGGGCATTAACACCTATGAAGTACTGGAAGCCGCCGGCACCAAATGGAACTTTCTTAAATTCTACCCCGGCCTGGTGGGCGGACACTGCATAGGCGTAGACCCTTACTACCTTACTTTTAAAGCCAAAGAATACCGCCACCACCCGCAAATAATAGAATCGGGCCGTAGCATTAATGACCACATGGGTTTTTATGTGGCCGAAATGACCATAAAACGCTTACTGTCACTCGGCAAAGCCATTAAAGGCTGCCATATACTGGTAATGGGCGCCACCTTTAAAGAAAACGTAAGCGACATACGTAATTCCAAAGTAGCCGACATTATACATGAATTACAGGATTATAGCGTAAATGTGGACGTGGTGGACCCCTATGCCAACAGCAATGACCTACACCATGAATACGGATTTTCACTGGTAAACACTTTGCATAATGACTATGACGCCATTATAGTAGCCGTAAACCATAAGGAATATGTGGATTTGGATGAATCATTCTTCACTTCACACACCTCCTCGCCCGCTGTATTCTTTGACGTAAAAGGCATATACCGCAATAAAATACACACTTTGTCATACATGAGTCTGTAAGCACTTTACACCTCACGGGGCATTGTATTATATCAGCATATTTATCGGCAAAAGACGTTTCGTTCTTTTGCCGATAAATGTATTATGCTCTCTCCTCCCCCCCCAAAAAAAAAAATTAAATACACAAATCCTGCTAAAAAAAAATTATATCTTTGCAGTCACAATATAATATACCCCAAAATTCAGACCAATAGGATAAGGAGGAAAAGAGTACTTTTGCTTTGATAAAACCAAGAATAATAAAAGATGACAGAGAGAAGAAAATTTAGTGCAAAATTTAAGGCAATGGTAGCCATGGAAGCTATAAAAGAGCAGCAAAGCATAGCCGAACCGGCCAAGAAGTACGAGGTACATCCAAGCAGGATATATCAGTGGGAACAGGAAGCAATAGAAAACATGGAAAAGTTGTTTGGTAGCAATAATAGTCAGGACGATAGGGAAAAGGATGAGCAAATAAGGAAACTGCGTGAAAAGGTGGGGTCACTGACAATGGAACGGGATTTTTTCGAGTATGCCTGCAAGCGGGTGGGATTGGTAAAAAAGCCAAAGAACTTGTAAAAAAAAGGCATAAAATCCACCACAGGAGCCAACATATCCATACGCAAACAATGTGAATGGTTAGGCGTAAATAGAAGTAGCAGATATTATAAACATAAAGGAGAATCAAAGGTGTCAGGTATGGTCAACAGATATCAGTTATATACCCGTACGTCACGGGTTCATGTATCTTTTTGCTATAATGGATGTTTATAGCAGAACTATATTAAGTTGGAAATTAACCAATACCTTGAATGTGATGGAATCAATAGAGA
>JAZLLK010000056.1:0-51714 GCA_045598105.1 Bacteroidales bacterium
TTTAACGGCAGAATGTACGACCCTGTGTTGGCACACTTCTTAAGTCCTGACCCATATATCCAAAACCCCGAAAACCCACTAAACCATAATAGATACTCCTATTGCCTGTTCTCACCGCTGCAGTATGTGGACCCGAGTGGGGAAAAAATTGATTGGGTCGAAGGAATAGACGGCAAAATCTATTGGGACCCGTTAGCAACAAACCTGGCAACTACAAAAAATGGAGAGAAATATTGGGGAAAAGAAGGTTTTGGAATAGACGAAGAAACAGGTCTATTAGTACATTATAAATCTGATGGAACAAAAAGTAATTTCATAATCTCTAAAAAAGGTACAATTGTAGCAGAAGAAAAAATATCAAAAGGATTTAATTGGGGTATACCTTGGGATTTTACATTTCTTTCATCTTGGTTTGAAAAACTTGGAGGTATTTTTGGTGTAGCCAAAAACGGACAAGGAAAAGAAACTCGAATAGGGAATGGGGCCATGGTTGATTTATCTCCTTTTACAGATAATATGCCTAGCCCGATGTATTTTGGAGACGATATTGGGAAAAAAACACCGAATATCTTGCATCCCGTTAACAAGAATAAACAAATGATCCAAGATGGATGGATGTTTGAATACTATCTATCTCCTATATCTGGAGCTCACAATAAAAAAACGAATCGATGGTCGAAAATAGAAGATTCTGCAAAAACACACCAAGATTTAATTAACAAAGGATGCTATAATATTGTCGTCGAAAAATCATATCAAAAATAATAAACATGAAATCACATTCAACAGTAAAGATTATTATATTTTTTTCAATCATACTAATGGCAATGTCTGTATGTATTATTTGCCTATATTATAAAATGAAACAACAAACAAAAATCGTTCAAAATACGGCAATTGTTTTAGAGCAATTAAAAGATGCTGTAAAGAATGATATTGATGAAACTTTGGGAGATTACGAATTATTGTATTCAATAATAAATGATGATATTGACTCGTTCATGATTTATTCAAATTATGAACCCGTGTATAATTCTCTTGAATTTAAACAATATTTTTCAAAAATAACGGACTACGATTGGGCATTATTTCAAAATATTTCCACTTATTCAAATGAGAGCAAACTATTTAAAAATCTCATTGATTACGTATTTCTATGTCGATTGCAACGAGCAAAAATGGAAAATTATGCGTTATTTGATGGAGTCGGAGTAAATGTAAACACTTTGAAAGACACTATAAATTTAGGAGAGGAATATTCTGCTATAGTTGAATATTTTGCCACTTTTTTTGAAACGATTCCAACAATGGTAATAGATGGTGACACAGTTCCTTGCACAAGAAATGTGCAAAGATTCAAAGAAATACCAAACAAAAAAGGAAATGTAAAACACGATTGCATGATAACATTTAATTGGCAAGGACATATTCTAGAATTACCCTTTACGATAGAATATTATGTAAAATAATAATATGAAACCCAACGACAGCAACACCATGTACACTTTGCACACCAACTATATTGGCAGCATAGAAAAAATAAGCGATACTTATGGTCATATAGTAGATAGCATGTCTTACACACCATTTGGTCTAAGGAGAAGCGTAACGGATTGGACACGAAATGATACCGCCACCCGCTTTACAGATCGCGGTTTTACCGGACAGCAACATTTGGATAATTTTGCCCTTATCAACTTTAACGGCAGAATGTATGACCCTGTTTTAGCTCACTTCTTAAGCCCTGACCCCTACATACAGGCTCCCGAAAACCCGCTCAACTACAACCGTTATGCCTATTGCTTGTATTCTCCGCTGCAGTATGTGGACCCGAGCGGAGAGAAAATAGAGTACAACTCATTTATTGATAGACTAATAGTAGGATTGCAAAAAAATTTTAATAGAAATTTTATGAAGCAATTTCAAGAGTTGAAAAAATCAGACGAAATATATGTCTTTAAAAGAAATAAAGAAGGAGACAATAGTTTTACAACTGATGGAAATAAATTATATATCAATTATTCTATAGATGATAATGATAATTCCAAAAAAGAAGGCCAAACTATTTTTACATATTTACGACATGAAGCAACTCATGGAATTCAATTTGAATATGGAGAATTAGGATTTGTATACAATCAACAAGACAACTATTGGATGCCTATCAACTATGATATTATGGATGAATATGAAGCTCATAATAATCAAAATTATGGATTTAGATGGAATACAATCGATAAGTCTATCCGTGATATTTGGATTAGAAAAAGTACAACTACGGAAAATAAAATTAATGCTTAAAAAAATGTATACCTTGACCTTCCATTAGGACCTTATGACAATACAAATACAGAAAAACGTAAAGATGATAAGTGTTACGTACTTCCACACAAACAGCGGCCTTCCTATGGGAAAAGTTATAACATGATAGCCGTAGATGGGATACAAATTCCATTATTTGAACAAATATATCTTGATATTCGCAGAAATGATACCATTTTTACATTAATGTTATTTCTCAACAAAGATTCTATTGTATATTGTGATACAAATATATATCTTTGTAATAAATGGTGGTTACAAATATCTGGTTGCGAATATCCTATTATCATTCGTCGCTATAAAAATGTTCACTCATCTTTGGAATATACATCTTTAGAAGGGACTTTATTTGTTGCAGATAATGAAGTACAATGCAAGCGAATGCAAGTATATAACAAAGATCTTAAACTATGTGAACGATATTTTCGGATTGGTTCTATAGCTTATTCGAGTGGAGAAATATCATATCCTAAAAAAGATAAAAAAAAGAATATTGAATATTTATAGGGCGTTCTTGAATTAAAATAGACTAATATGAATTTGTATAATTCATTTATTTGTTGAATTTAGGAAACAAAAAAGAGGGCAAATACTTATATGGTTTTTGAGGTCAAACGGCCATAACACCATGCGACGCAAAATTTTGCGTCGACATAATAATATATATCGTATAACAAGTAGTTTGTATAAAAATAATGTAAATATATACTTATATAATATAAATTGTATACAATTATATAACAAACAGAATAATGATTTAAGGCGGATATCAGTACAGGCGTAGCACGCTACGCCTGTACTGATACACTATGCTGCGATAGCGTGATACACACCTATACATGGGAATAAGAAATAACTTATACAAGAATTACGGGAAATAAGTAAGATTGGAATGAAATTGCCATAATTTGCATTTATTTGTAGAATATAGGGTAATAAAAAAAACAGAACCGGACCATTATGGTCCGGTTCTGTGTGTGTAAATGGGTAAGTTAATTAAAAGACTTCGTTTTTAATTTCTTCTTTATGGGCATTTATATTAGCCAAATGGCATTCGTCCACGGTAGATACGTGTTCTATGTGGTGTGCTATTTCGTGTAGAAATTCGGGAGAGCGTTTAATGCCTTCGCCCATATTTACCAATACGGACTGACCGTTTTTAATTTCTCCGTTATTAATAGCGGCTAATAAGCCCAGGAAGCATATAGCCGAGGCCGGACCTATGTGAACTTTTTGTTCCATGGCTATCCAGCGGGCTACAGCAGCTGCTTTAGATTCTTCCACACGAATAAAATCACCATTGCATCTGCGTATGATTTTAGCTACCAAAGGATAGGTGCCGGGGTTACCGGTGCCTAAAATGGATATTTTGGTTTGAGGATCTTTTATTACAGGGTAATCTTTTTCGTATCCTTCGGGAAAGTTATTGGCAACGGCTTTTTCCCATGCCTGTACCATAGGGTCACATTTGTCGGTTTGCACCATTAGCATTTTGGGCAATTGTATGTCAGAGCGGAATTTTTGTAATTCTCTCACGGCTTTGTCAAGTGCTAACGGACCGGTACCGCCACTTATGGCCTGTACATATACATCGGGCATGTGTCCCAATTGTCTGAGCCATTCAAATACCATGGTACGTTTGGATTCTACACGTATAGGGTCTATATTGCCGGCAGAAGATTGTACCTGGTATTTTTGTGCATAGTCGGCAGCTACTTTTTTAGCGTAGGTGTAGTCACCATTTACTCTATATACCTGCTGACCATAGGAGGATATTTCGGCTTGTGATGCCTCTACGGCGTTATCAGGCGTGAATATGGCGGCAGGTATGCCGGCCTTGGCCAAATATTTGCCGTAGGCGGTAGCAGTATTGCCGGTGGAGGCTATGCAGTATTGTTTTAAGCCTATTTCCTTGAATACGCTGGCAGCCATACTGGCGGCTATATCTTTAAAGGTGTTGGTGCCGCCATTAAGGTCATTACGATATACCCATATTTGGCAATCTATGCCTTTTTCATGTGCATATTGTTCTAAAAATGACCAACGTTCCAAAGGAATGGCTCCTTCGTGACATGATACTATATTTTCGGCATGCTCCAAAGGAAGAAAATCGAAATAATGCCAAAAACTGTCAGGCTGACCCTGAAATAAGTCTGCCAAATGATTATAATTGGCACTATATTCTATTTCCGCATGTTTACTGCCACATTGGGGGCAGCACTGTTTGTGGGCAAACCATGTGGCAAAATCACCTATCACCTGCCCGCAAGCTACGCAGCGTAACTGATACTTGGACGCCATATGTTTTCTTTTATTTAAAACTGATACGTTTGTTATTTATTTCATCCAAAGGATATATGCCTTTGTCTAATTTTTCACGTACTTCCTTGAATACGCTTACGGTGCGTTCCACATCTTCCAAAGTGTGTACGGCAGTGGGTATTAAACGTAATTCTATAGTGCCTTTAGGTACTACGGGGTATAATACCATGGAGCAGAAAATACCATAGTTTTCACGTAAATCTACTACCAAATGGGTGGCCTGTGCTACGGTACCGCTTAAGAATACGGGGGTAACGTTTGCTTCGGTTTTGCCTATGTTGAATCCGTTTTCACGCAAACCTTTTTGTAATGCACGGGTGATAGTCCATAATTTTTCTCTTATTTCAGGACGGGTTTGTATCATTTCCAAGCGTTTTAACGCACCCATTACCATAGGCATAGGTAATGATTTGGCGTATATTTGTGAACGCATGTTAAAGCGGAGATGGTCCACAATGCGACGGTCAGAAGCAACAAATGCACCTATGCCGGCCATACTCTTGGCAAATGTGGCAAAGTGAATGTCTATGCCGTCTTCTACATCAAAATGTTCTGCAGTACCGCTACCGCGTTTACCCATGGTGCCAAAGCCGTGAGCATCATCTATAATTAAGCGGAAGTTGAACTCCTTCTTCAATGCTACTATTTCATCTAATTTGCCCAGCTCACCTGACATGCCGAATACGCCTTCGGTAACTACCAGTACGCCGCCATCCTGCTCTTCGGCAAATTTGGTGGCACGCTTCAGCACCTGACGTAAGTCTTCCATATCATTGTGTTTGAATGAAAAACGACGACCTATGTGCAAACGTACACCATCGTATATGCAGGCATGTGATTCGGCATCATAAACCACTACGTCTCTACGGGTAAGCAAACAATCTAATATGGATACCATGGCCTGGTAACCAAAGTTAACCAAATAACCGGCTTCCTTGCCTACAAAATCAGCTAACTTTTGTTCCAACTCTTTGTGATATTTGGTATCACCCGACATCATACGGGCACCCATGGGGTAGGCCATACCATATTGGGCTGCGGCATCAGCATCAGCTTTTCTCACTTCGGGATCATTGGCCAAACCTAAATAGTTGTTCAAGCTCCAACATAAAACATCCTTACCATTAAATTTCATGTGAGGACCTATTTCACCTACCAATTGTGGAAACATGTAGTATCCGTCAGCGAATTCCTGATATTGACCGAGAGGTCCCGGTGTGCCTATTATTCTTTCAAATATATCTACCATTTGTTTAGATTTTGTTTATTTGTTATATTTATTTGCGTTAATGAAATAACTAATTGGCAAAAGTACAATAAAAAAATGAAAAAATCCCCTTTCTTGTCCTATTATTTATGAGAAAATTCGAAGAAATAAATGTAAGTGCAATGGATTGATAAACATAATGTTAGTGTATTGTGGGGAGAAATGAGTCTGTGTAGTTTGAATGAATAATTCTATAAAATGTTTCATAAAATACTGATATTTACTATGTTGTAGTTGATTTGGAGAGTTATTAACAAAAGAATGTTTTTTTTTAGGTGTGTACCGGAAAAGAATAATAGTATTTTTTATTATACATTTGCATATTATATATATAGGCATGGATAATAGTGATGTGGTATTGGAGGTAAAAAACCTCAGCGTTACATTTTTGAGTAAATACCGTAAATTTACTGCGGTGGAGAATTTGTCGTTTAATCTATACAGAGGCTGTACCTTGGGAATAGTGGGTGAGTCAGGTAGCGGTAAATCGGTAACCATGCTTAGCATTATGCGTTTGCTTAATGCCAAAAATGTGGAGATGAGCGGTGACGTGTATTTTCATGATAATGGTAAAATTATTAATTTACTCACGCTTACGTCTTCACAAATGCGTTCCTATAGAGGAAAACGCATTTCCATGATATTTCAGGAGCCTATGACATCACTTAATCCTTCCATGAAGTGTGGGGAGCAGGTGGAAGAAATATTGCAGTTGCATATGCACATGAGTAAGGCTCAAGCCAAAAAACGTGCCATGGAGCTGCTGGAGGAAGTGCTGCTGCCCAGGCCGGATAAAATATATAATTCCTATCCTCATGAAATATCGGGCGGGCAAAAGCAAAGGGTAATGATAGCTATGGCTATGGCCTGTAATCCGGATATACTTATAGCCGATGAGCCTACTACGGCGCTGGATGTTACCGTACAGAAGACTATATTGGAACTTATGACATCATTGCAGCAAAGGCATGGTATGAGCATAGTATTTATTACCCATGATTTGGGCGTGGTAGCTCAAATAGCACATCAGGTGTTGGTAATGTACAGAGGGCATAAGGTGGAAGAAGGCAATATAAGTACTTTGTTTTTGGCTCCGCAGCATGCCTATACTAAGGGCTTGTTAGCTTGTAGGGTACCTACCGACAGGCGGGTGAAAAGTTTGCCTACGGTGAGTGACTTTTTGCAGGAAGCCGAAACCAATGTGCCTTTTACCGAAGAGATTGTGAGCAGGCAGGATTTTATGAATCAAACGCAAGTCTTGCTGGCACAGCCTCCCATGCTTAAAGTGCGTAATTTGTCAAAACACTATCGTATAAGTAAGCCCTTATGGGGCGTTCCGCAGTACTATAAAGCGGTAAATAACGTTAGCTTTGACGTGTATGAAGGTGAAACCTTGGGGCTGGTAGGTGAGTCGGGGTGTGGTAAAACTACCTTGGGACGTTTGCTGTTACGCCTTATAGAGCCTACAGAAGGCAGCGTGGAATATTGTGGTCGTAATTTGTGTGATATGAGCATGGCTCAAATGCGTCAGTTGCGTAAGGAAATACAGGTGGTGTTTCAGGACCCTTATTCCTCCCTTAATCCCCGCTACACCATAGGCAATGCCATAGTAGAGCCTATGAAACTGCATCACATAGGGCATAATGATGCCGAGCGACGTGATATGGTAATGGAACTGTTGCAAAAGGTGAATATGGAACCTAAGCATTTTAATGCCTATCCGCATGAATTTTCGGGCGGACAGCGTCAAAGAGTGTGTATAGCCCGGGCTTTGGCTTTGCAGCCTAAATTACTTATATGTGACGAGTCAGTGTCGGCATTGGACGTGTCGGTACAGGCACAAGTGCTTAATTTGCTTAACAGGCTCAAGGAAGAATACAAACTTACCTATATATTCATTTCACACGACCTGTCGGTGGTGAAATTTATGTCGCACAGGGTAATGGTAATGAACAAAGGCGAAATACAGGAACTGAATACCTCCGATGAGCTGTATGAGCATCCTAAGTGTAGCTATACCCGTACCCTTATATCGGCTATACCGCATATACGCCTGTAATATTTAGCGTACAAGCTGCCAATATGTAGTGTCATTTTGTATGCGTATTATGCCTTCTTCTATGGAATAATATAAGCTTTGGTTATTGTAGGACGCAGTTACGTACACCCTGTTAAATGTGTCATTATCCAATATGAGCGTTCGGGGTGTACCGTAGTTGAAATTTAAGCCAAATGGAGCGTCATTATACCTTATTTCCATTTGTTTTTCAGGGTATATCTCTATAAAAATATTGTTATTATTCATATCATATATCTCTACATAGCGGGAATAGCCGTCAGCATAATATCTTAAACGGTTTTCCTGTATTATGGTGTCCAACTGTACCGTCCATAGGGTGGTGTCATGCTGTGGACCTACCATGTAGAACTGTTGCCCCTGATAGTAAGGCAATATGGCAATTTCCTCTTGCGTGAGTCGCCTTACAACGTTGGGAATGTTTGTATTATAGCATGCTATGCATATGATAGATAATAATATATATAAAAATATTTGTTTTTTCATGTTATTATGTATAAAAATATTTGTTTTTTATAATCCTAAACGAAAGCCTGCTGCCAAAAATCCTTCCATACCTGCACCTAAATGCAGGTAAGCCGAGTATTGTTTGTTGCCCAGTTCTATGCCTATAAGGGTGAATTGGTATGCAAAATATATGTGTTTGCTATAGGGTGTAATATCGTACATATCAGGAAAGTAGTTGTGAATTTTTTGTTGTCGGAAGGTAATGCCCATGCCTACCTGTGAGTACATAACTACTATATTGCGGTTCAGCCAGTTTATTTTAAGTGAAGGCATAATGGTGTGTGCCGAAATATTGGCTTTTCCTATTTGTAATAAATTGTTAAGGTCAAATGTCCGGTTATATATTTTGCATATAGCGGGATTAAATATATAATGTAAACCTACGCCTATTACCTTGGTAAACCTATAGCAATAGCCGGCCTGTGTGGCTCCGCACATGCTTAATTGAAAGGAGTGGTAGTTATAATAGGTGCGTCCCATCACCATAAATTCGGTAGCGGGTAAAAAAACATAGCCTATGGTGATTTCATGTCTGTTAGCGGGCTTGCGGTCCCGCATGTAACCGGGTATTTGTGATTTTTGGGAATATATTACGTATATGGTATCATGTATGGTGTCAGGAGTGTGTGCCTGCTGCATACTCATGTGTGCCGACGGAGTATTGGCGGCAAAGGATGGTGAGGCCTTGTAGGCAGGCAGCTTCGCATAACCTGTACCCAGCATCCCTATCAGTATGGCCATAATAGCACCATGCCGTAAACGATATGAAAAAAATGTGCTCATATTGTATATATGCGTATAGTATTATGAATGTGCAAAAATAACTAAAAAAGAAATAGAATAATCACGGCGGTGGTATGTTTTATGAACAGGTTATGAACAGGTTTATTAACCATGCATGTTCATAATTATGCTCTGTACTAATATATGATTACTCCTGCTATGCCGGAGGCTATAATTATCCATATAGGGTGTATTTTTTTGCATAGTGCGGCCGGCAGTGCGGCCAAAAACAGGAGGTAACTTTTGTAATCTATAAATATCTCTTTGTTACATAGCATAAGTGCGGCAGCAGCTATAAGGCCTATGGTAGCCGGCCTGAGCCCGCCGAGTGCGTATTGCACATAAGGATGACGGGCTATTTTGGACATAAACAGGCATATACCAAGCATTATAATAAATGAAGGCAGTACCAGTGCAGCGGTAGATACGGCAGCACCTGTCCATGACTGTGTTACACTGTAGCCTACATAGGTGGCTGCGTTAATGCCTACCGGACCCGGGGTGCTTTGCGATATGGCTACTATGTCGGCAAATTCATGTAATGATATGCCCCATTCGGGGTGCATATCCACTATATCATGTTGTATGAGCGATATTACGGCATATCCTCCGCCAAAGGCAAATAGCCCTATTTTGGCAAATGTGAAAAACAGCGACAGGTAGGTATCAGGCATAATATTACTATTGAACAGGATGAATAAAACGTGAATATACTATGCCCCATACGGCAGCGGCAACAATAATGTATATGGGCGATATTTTGCATAGCCATATCAGCAGTGTGGCGGCTATAATAATAATGAAAGTGGCATGGGTACGCGGTAATTTTTTTGCCAATGTCCACACGGAGGCTGCTATTAATGCCACTACGGCAGGGCGTATGCCATTGAATATTTTTATCGCCCACTCGTTTTGCCTGAATTGCTTAAAAAAATAAGCTATTGTTAATATGGCCGCAAATGAGGGTAAGGTACATGCCAAAGCTGCCGTAACGGCCCCTTTTATGCCCTTTACCCTGTAACCTATATATATGGCCGAGTTAATGGCTATTACGCCGGGTACCGATTGTACTATGGCCAGCATGTCCATAAATTCATTCTCCGTCATCCATGCCTTGGCATCCACTACCTCCTTTTGCATGAGCGGAAGCATGGCATATCCGCCCCCTATGGTGAACATGCCTATGCGAAAAAAACTGTAAAATAACTGCCATAATACTCTCATAACCCATATAACGAAAAAAAATACTGCTTTATTGTAGCCCTTCACACCATTATGGCGTGAAAAAAAATGTTACCTTTGCACCTTATGCAGGAATATTCGTCAAAAATATTGGAAAATGCGGTCAACCAAATATCTAAGTTGCCCGGCGTAGGTAAAAAAACAGCCATACGCCTGGCCTTATATTTGCTCAAGCTCTCACCGGAAGAAGTCCGCATATTTACCGAGTCCATATCTACTTTAAAAAATGAGGTATGCTTTTGCAAAGAATGCTTTAATATAGCCGATACCGAAATATGTGATATATGTGCCAATGTGCATAGAAATAAATTACAAATATGCGTGGTGCAGGATATTCGTGATGTAATAGCTATAGAAAATACCATGGCCTATCAGGGCGTGTATCACGTGCTGGGCGGCGTTATATCACCCATGGACGGTATAGGGGTAAATGATTTGAATATTACGGCATTATTCAGCAGAGTGGAGCGGGAGCAGGTATTGGAGGTGATATTTGCCTTGCCGGCTACTACAGAAGGTGATACTACGGCTTACTATATGAGTAAGCATTTGCGTACGCGGTATCCTGAACTTAAGCTTACCTCCATAGCCCGAGGGGTGTCGGTAGGTAATGATTTGGAAAATATAGACGAAATTACCCTGGCCCGTTCCATAGTACATAGGGTGGCATTTGACACTACATTATAGTTTTTTTATATCAGTTAACACATAGTACATGCATATTATACATCAAATAGGGAATATATGTTCGCAGTCGGTAATGATTACCATAGTGGTTATTATGCTTATGATACTCATAGAGTATGTAAATGTTAAAACCAGTGGAAAGTGGATGTTTATTATTAAACAAAAGGCATGGTTGCAGGTATTGTTGGCAGCCTTTTTGGGCTGGATACCGGGGTGTGTGGGTATATTTGCAGTAGTATCCTTATATACTCATCGTTTACTTTCATTTGGTGCCTTGCTGGCTGCCGCTATTGCCACTTTTGGGGATGAGGCTTTTTTTATGTTTTCACTTATGCCGGCGCAGGCTGCACTTATGTCCGGTATATTAATGCTTATGGCCGTAGCGGCCGGTATTATAGCCGATAGCCTTGGCGGTAAAAAGAATATTATGCCCGGTAATGCGGATATGCATTTTGAACTTCATGCCGAAGACGGACACATGCATCATCATGACCATACATATTCTTCGGGTAGTGCCCGTTGGTATCGTTGGCTTATGGTGGGAGTGGCAGTGCTGTTTGCCGTGGGCATAGCAGGCGGATATATGGGGCACGAGCATGTGGTAAGTGATGCCTTTGCCATGTCTGATGAGCATAGTCATGAGCATCACGGTATGTCAGGTGAAAATATTATATTTTTGGTGCTTACGGGTATTACCTTACTGCTGTTATGTGTAGTAAATGATCATTTTATGCAGGAGCATGTGGTGAATCATGTTATTAAAAAACATTTTCTTAAAATATTCGGTTGGATATTGGTTATACTGGCCATATTGGCAGTAATACGCACACAGGTACATTGGGAAAGTCTGCTTCAGCATGAGGCCGGCGAGTATATGCTGTTACTTGTAGCCATACTTATAGGGTGTATTCCCGAGTCGGGGCCGCATCTCATAGTTATGTTTATGTGTATGAGCGGTATGGTGCCATTTACCACCTTAATAGCCAATAGTATAGTGCAGGAAGGCCATGGCGGCTTGCCGCTTTTGGCGGAAAAGCCGCAGGATTTTGTAAAAATAAAAATAATAAAAATAATATTGGCGCTGGCTGTAGGTATAGCCGGGCTGATGATAAAATAACATATATTTATTAATAATATGGTAAGAAAAACAGTACAAATGAACATACGTCATCGTGAGCATGTAGCCGGTGGCGACGGAAGCCTGTTGTCACAGGATGTGTTTGTAGAAAATGAAATGGCCGGAAAAGCCCGCATGTGTTCTAAAATAACCCTGCTCCCCGACAGTGGTATAGGTGAGCACCCCCATGTGGACGATGCCGAAATATATTATGTACTTAAAGGGGAGCTTACCGTTACCGATAATGGGGAAACTTTCCTTTTGCACGCCGGGGACGGCGTGTTTACCGCACAGGGCGGCAGGCATAGCGTAAAAAATAATTCCGATGCCGATGCGGAATTTTTAGCAGTAATTATCAAATAATAAATTTTATATAAGTAACAAAATGAAAACAGGCAATCAATCAAATATTAAAGGCGACGTTTTTGGAGGTGTTACCGCAGGTATAGTGGCTTTGCCTTTGGCTTTGGCTTTTGGAATACAGGCATTTGGCGGTATAGATAATCCCGGTGCAGCTTCTCTTGGTGCTTTGGCCGGCTTGGTGGGAGCAGCCATGTTGGGCTTTTTTGCCGCCCTGTTTGGCGGTACGCACTCACAAATAAGCGGTCCTACCGGTCCTATGACCGTAATAACCGCTACTTTGGTAAGCGGGGCATGGGCAGCCTCGCACGATATATCTGTAGTGCTCATTACCATGTCAATGGCCGGTATATTTTGCGGATTGTTCCAAGTATTGTTTGGTATAATAAAAATAGGTAAATATGTCCGTTACATACCCTATCCCGTATTGTCGGGATTCATGAGCGGTATAGGCGTTATTATTATATTACAGCAAATATATCCGCTTTTTGGTATGAAATCACCGGTGCTGGTAGTGGACATGATTACCCGTTTGCCCCAGCATTTGGCACAGGGATTCAGTTGGTGGGCACTGCTTATAGGCATGTGTACCATAGCCATAATATATCTGTTTCCCCTGCTGACTAAAAAAGTGCCTGCCACGCTGGTGGCTTTGGTGGTAATGACACCGGTATCGGTATTTTTTATACCCCTTCCTGCCGAACTTACCATAGGCAGCATACCGGCAGGGTTTCCCATGCCTTTTTTTGCAAAAGATAACATATCACTGGCCGGCATGGATTGGATGAATATGCTTAAAATGTCAGTAATACCGGGTTTAACATTGGCAGGTTTGGGTTCCATTGATACCCTGCTTACCTCAGTGGTGGCTGATAATATAACCAAAACCAAGCACAATAGTAATAAAGAGCTTGTAGGGCAGGGTATAGGCAATATGGTATCAGGTCTGTTTTGTGGCGTGGCCGGTGCCGGCGCTACTATGCGTACCGTAGTAAATGTAAAAAGCGGCGGTCGTACCCGGCTGTCGGGTATAATACACTCCCTATTGCTGCTGGCTATATTGCTTGGATTGGGTAAGCTGGTGCAGTATGTGCCGCTGTCGGTATTGGCAGGCATACTCATTACCGTGGGGTGGAGTATTATAGACTTTAAGGGCTTTAAGGATTTACTCCGTATTCCTAAGGCCGATGCCTTTGTGCTTATGGTGGTGTTCCTTATGACTGTATTTGTGGACCTGCTCACAGCCGTGGGTATAGGCATGGTAATAGCCTGTGTGCTGTTTATGAAGCGAGCCAGTGATTTGGTAGAAGGGGGCTATTCTTCGGGTGAAATATCCCAATTTGACAAAGAGTCTCCATGGGCCGACGAGGGCGGTATTACCCCTGCCATTAAGTCCGAAATATATATACAACGGCTCAACGGACCTATATTTTTCGGTTCTATTACCCGTTTTCAGGAGGTAATGCACGATGTGCCCGATAATGTAAAAGTGGTAATTATACGTATGAGGCTGGTATCGTTCATGGACCAATCGGGCCTGTATGCCATGGAAACAGCTATAAAAGATTTGCAGGCCAAGGGAATAAAGGTAATGATGACCATTATACAGCCCCAACCTATGTATATGCTCAAAACCATGAACGTAATACCGCTTATAGTAAAAGAAGAAGATACTTATGCTACCTTTGAAGCATGTACCGAGGCTTTAAAACAAATGCAGCAAAAAGGTGAACTCTAATAGAAAAACACATTTGTTCTTTGACCTTGACGGCACCCTTATTAATTCTTTTGAAGGTATAACCAATTGTGTGTGTTATGCCTTGGAATATGTAGGTATAAAGGTGGATAATAAGCAGGATTTGTTGCCTTTTATAGGTCCGCCGCTTACCTATTCGTTTAAGGAATATTACCATTTACCTGAGAAGCAGGTAACACAGGCTATAGCCAAATATAGGGAACGCTATGCCGTAAAGGGTATATATGAAAACCGGCTCTATCCCGGTATCAGGTCACTGTTGGCAGACCTATGTGAGCATGGATATCATCTCTATTTGGCCACGTCCAAGCCTTTATTGTTTGCTACGCAAATATTAACGTATTTTCATATAGATAAGTATTTTACCTATATAGGAGGCAGCGATTTTGAGGGCTCCATACAATCGAAATATGATGTGGTGCATAATGCACTTGTGTGTAATAATTTAACGCCATCACGGGTGTGGATGATAGGGGATAGAAAATATGATGTGGAAGGATCTATGCAGGCCGGAGTAGACACTATAGGCGTGCTATATGGATTTGGCAATAGAGAGGAATTGCAACAGTATGGTTGTAAGGTTATAGTAGAAGAAGTGAGTGATTTACGTGGTTTTTTTATAAAAAAATAAAGTATTATATAACATTGCCAATATAAAAAGAGCATTAATGTAATATTAATGCTCTTTTTTATAATAGTATCTGTTATAAGTAAGCCGCCATTTGTTGTTGTATTTTACGGGCTTCTAAGCCGGCTTTTTCGGCAAATGCTTCGGTATTATCAGCGTATATTATACCACGGGAAGAGTTGACTATAAGTCCGCAATCTTCATTCATGCCGTATTTTACCACAGCATCCAAACTGCCTCCCTGAGCGCCTACGCCCGGAATGAGCAAAAAGTGGTGGGGCACTATTTTACGTATATCCTGTAGCATTTCGGCTTGGGTAGCACCTACCACATACATCATTTGGTTTTCATTGGCCCATTCTTGTGATTTATATAGTACCTGTTCAAATAATCGCTTGTCACCGCAGGAGAGTAGTTGAAAGTCATTAGCCCCTTTATTGGAAGTAAGAGCCAGTAGTATTACCCAGCGGTTTTCAAAACCTAAAAACGGTTTTACGCTGTCTTCACCCATATAGGGTGCTACCGTAACGGCATCAAAATTATGTGCTTCCTGCGGCTGACCAAAAAATGAAAGTGCGTATTGTGTGGAAGTGTTACCTATGTCGCCTCGCTTGGCGTCAGCTATGATGAATACACGATCTTCTTTTTGGTGCAGGTATTCCATGGTTCTTTCCAAGCTGCGTAGCCCTTTCCATCCCATGGTTTCATAAAAAGCCAAATTAGGCTTATATGCTATGGTATAAGGCAGGGTGGCATCTATAATGGCCTTGTTGAATTCATATACAGGGTCTTCACTGTTCAACAGGTGGGCGGGTATTTTCTTAAGATCGGTATCGATACCCACACACAAAAACGATTTCTTTTGGTTTATAATGCTAATAAGTTGTTGCCTATTCATGTGTATATATTTTTATAATTGATTATATATTAATGCTATTTTATCAGCTACATTTTGCATGAGCCATAATGGGGTGGAGGTGGCACCGCATACGCCTACACTTTGAGCCTGTAGTAACCACTCTGATTCCAGTTTGTCAGCTGATGATATCATGTAGCTATGCGGATTTACCGAGCGACATATTTCATATAGTACCAGTCCGTTTGAACTTTTGGCTCCGCATACAAATATGATAACATCGTGCTCTTCGGCAAATGTTTTTAAACTTTCTTCCCTGTTAGATACCTGTCGGCAAATGGTGTCATACCATATAAAGTCGGCATGTTCTTCACCGGCATGCAGGTATTTTTGGTTGATGGCCTCGGCTATGAGCTTGTAGGTGTTAAGGTTTTGGGTGGTTTGGGCATATAAGCGCATGGGCTTACTATAGTCCAAAAACTCTATTTCTTCTATGGAAGATATAACTATGGCCGTATTGTCGGTTTGGCCTACCAGGCCTATCACCTCGGCATGACCTTTTTTACCGAATATTACCACTTGGCCTTGCATACTTTTCATGTGTATATAGCCTTGTTTTACCTGCTTTTGCAGGTGCAGCACTACCGTGCAGGTGGCATCAGTTATTCTATTACCGTTTTTAGCTGCCAAGGCATAGGTGGAAGGAGGTTCGCCATGAGCACGTATGAGTATGTTTTCATGGTGTATGTGAGCTAATTGGTCTAGATTTATTACATTCATACCCATATTCTTAAGCCTGCTTACTTCTTCATTATTGTGTACTATATCACCTATACAGTATATGTGTTGATGTAATTGTAATGCCTGCTCGGCAGCCGCTATGGCCTTTACTACGCCAAAGCAAAAACCTGAGTGCGGGTCTATACTTATTTTCATGATTTATTTCAGTTCCGTATTGTTAAATATGGAACGTACGAATTCGATGCGGTTAAATGATTGTAAATCTTCTATTTGCTCACCTATGCCTATGTATTTTACAGGTATTTGGAATAGGTCACTTATGCCTATTACCACACCACCTTTAGCCGTACCGTCAAGTTTGGTAACAGCTAATGCGTTAATATTGGTGGCTGCCGTAAATTGTTTGGCTTGTTCTATGGCATTTTGCCCCGTGGTGGCATCTAATATCAGCAATACTTCATGCGGAGCTTCCGGCATGAGCTTTTTCATAACGTTTTTTATTTTGGTGAGCTCATTCATAAGACCTATACGATTATGCAAACGGCCGGCTGTGTCTATTATTACCACATCGGCCTGCTTGGCAATGGCCGATTTTAAGGTGTCAAACGCTACCGAGGCAGGGTCAGCTCCCATGGCTTGGGTAACTATGGGTACATCTACCCGCTGTGACCATATTTGCAACTGGTCTACCGCTGCCGCTCTAAAGGTATCGGCCGCTCCTAACATTACCTTATATCCCTGTGACTTAAACCTGTAGGCCAATTTACCTATAGTAGTGGTTTTGCCTACCCCGTTTACGCCTACTACCATTATTACATAGGGCTTTTTGTTCTCCGGTAATACAAATGAATCGGTATCTTCCCGCCCTGCTATGGCCAGCATGTCAGTAATTTCTTCCTGCAGTATATTATTCAGTTCCTTGGTGCCTAAATATTTATTTTTAGCCACTCGGGCGCTTATGCGGTCTATTATCTTAAGTGTGGTATCTACACCCACATCCGATGATACCAATATTTCTTCCAAAGCATCTAGTACCTCGTCATCTATGGTGTCTTTTCCTATAATGGCACGCGATATCTTTTGGAAAAAACTTTCTTTGGTCTTTTCCAACCCTTGGTCCAAATGTTCCTGCTTATTCTTATTGAAAAAAGATAATATACCCATAATGTGTGTGTTAGAGCGGAAAACGGGGCTCGAACCCGCGACCCTCAGCTTGGGAAGCTGATGCTCTACCTACTGAGCTACTTCCGCATGCGAATACATCTTGCAAAGATAGCATTTTTTTTTGTGAATTTTGTTGAAAATGTAAAATAAAATAGTGAACGAAAAAAACTTTTTTTTTCTGATAAAAAATATGAAAAAAAAAGCCATGTTTATTGTTTTTTTTAGTATCTTTGTAAGTTATGTTTTTTGGAAAATATATACATATGAAAAAGTATATTTTATTAGGAAATATTATATTATTAGTCTTGTGTAATATGCTTGTAAATAAGTGTGTTGCAGTAAATATGGTAGCCTGTTCTGCAGTAAACGGCACGCCCAAACAATCTTTGCGTATGAGTTTGAATTACTTGCAATTTGAACTTAATGAGGACTCTGCTTATGCCGAATTACAAATGCTTGTTGTGGGTAATAGCCTGCAGTATGTGCTGCAAAACAGTAAATATGTGGCTACGGTAAAGGTGAGTGCCTGTTTTATATCCGTTAAGGATAATGATACCATTGCCACCCACGCCTATATACATTCCGATGCCTATGATGATAGTGCTGCCGCCCTGCAGAATAATATATATGACCTTATACGCGTACCTATGCCGAAAGGAGAATATACGCTGTATATCACCGCTGAAGATATACATCAGCAGGGTGAAGGTATAAGTTTTTCTGATAATATGGACCTCCGCTTTGCTAATAATATGGTGCAGTTGTCGTCCATACAGCCTGTGTCTTATATGACCGCAGCGGAATCGGCTACCAAATATGCCAAACATGGTTGGGAATACGTACCGTATTTTTCCACCTTTTATTCTTCCGAAGTGAATTCGCTTCTGTATTGGATTGAAATATACCATACCAATACCGTGTTGGGGAATAACACCCCCTTTAAGGTAGTGTCATACATAGTATCTGCTGATACGGAATCTGCCGTAGCTGATACGGTGTATATGACTAAACAAAAGTCTTTTACAACCCAAAATATGGTGTTCATGATGCAGAATTACTCCATAGAATCATTGCCTTCGGGTAATTATTACCTTAAGCTTGAAGTGCGTGACAGCCATGATACCATACATGCTTATGCTTCACATTTTTTTCAGCGAAGTAATGTGAGCCAAACCGATGAAACTGAAGATATGTCTGTAACCGATATGTTTAGCTATGATACCCTTAAACGGTATTTTGATTATATATCGGTACTGGCTACTCCTCAGGAACGTACCTTTATTGATAACTTTACCCCTGAGCAGGTAGAAGCAGGCGGCTGGTTTTTTTATAACTTTTGGAAATCCCGTAGCAAGGCAGCCCCTCATGAAGCATGGTTCAATTTTTATTACAGAGTACAGCAGGTGAATAATAATTATTCCACACTCAAGTATAAAGGATATAAAACCGACCGCGGACAATGCTATTTAAAATACGGTCCCCCTACCGAAATAGAATACCATAACTTTGACGGTAACACCTATCCCTATGAAATATGGCGATATGATCATGTGCCTAACGGGCAGGTGAACGTGTTCTTTGTATTTTACAGCCTTGACCGTACTACCAAGGATTATCGCCTGCTACACTCCACGGTAATAGGCGAAGCCAAATTTCCCAATTGGGAAGCCGAGGTGCAGCAGGGTAAAGCCCTTATTATAGAAAATACCGAACAAACAGCACAATAACTTTTCTATTATGTACGCTAAAGCAGGTAAACGAATATGTGACATATTGTTATCACTCACGGTGCTGATAGCATTATTGCCCCTAATGCTGCTGATAGCATTAGGCGTAAAGTGTACTTCAGGAGGGCCCGTATTATATGTGCAATTACGCGTGGGAAGGCATAATAAGGACTTTAATATGTATAAATTTCGTACCATGCGCGTAAATGCCGATAAGCAGGGATTGCTTACCGTGGGCGGGCATGACAGCCGCATTACCGGGGTGGGCTATTGGTTAAGAAAGTATAAAACGGATGAACTGCCACAGCTGTGGAATGTACTTATAGGCGATATGAGCATAGTGGGCCCCAGGCCCGAAGTGCGTTACTACGTGAATTATTATACCCCGGAACAAATGAAAGTGCTGGAAGTACGCCCCGGTCTTACCGATATAGCCTCGCTGGCCTATATAGACGAAAATACCCTGCTGGGTGCCAGCAGTAATCCTCAGCAGACTTACATAGAAGATATTATGCCAAAAAAACTGGCACTTAATTTTGAATATATTCAACACATGTCGCCGGCAGAAGATATACGTATTATAGCCCGCACATGCCTGAAAATAATACACAGATAAATATGGAAATATTACAAAACAAAAAGGTGGTGGTAACAGGCGGAGCCGGATTCATAGGCTCTAATTTATGTGATTATTTGGTAGCACATCATAATCATGTAGTATGCCTGGATAACCTGTCTACCGGCAAAAAATCAAACATAGAACACCTTATCCCTAACGAACATTTTGAATTTGTATTGGGCGACATACGCAATATTAACGACTGCCATAGCGTATGCCGTGAAGCCGATATAGTCTTCCATGAAGCTGCCCTGGGCTCGGTACCCCGCTCCGTGAGTGATCCTATAACTACTAATGAAGTGAATATATCCGGCAATTTGAATATGCTGGTGGCCGCCCGCGATGCAGGCGTAAAACGCTTTGTGTTCGCTACCAGCTCCTCGGTATATGGTGATTCTCCCGTATTGCCTAAAGAAGAAGACCATACCGGTATGCCATTGTCGCCTTATGCTCTTACTAAGCATGTAAACGAAATATATGCCAAACTGTTCAGCGACCTGTACGGGCTGGAATATGTTGGCCTTCGGTATTTTAATGTGTTCGGCTACAGGCAGGATACCGAAAGTACCTATGCCGCCGTTATACCCATATTTGTGAAAAAACTCTTACAACTGCAATCACCGGTTATTAACGGTGACGGTACCTACTCCCGTGATTTTACATTTATAGATAATGTGGTACATATGAATGTGTTGGCCGCCACTACTACATGTAAACAAGCCGTAAATACCATATACAATGTAGCCTGCTCCGATACCACCACATTGAATCAGCTTACCGATTATTTAAAAGAAATATTAAGTCAATATAATCCTCAAATAGCTAATGTGAAAGTTATACACGGCAATACAAGGGTGGGCGATATTCCTCATTCTAAAGCCTCTATAGCCAAGGCACAAACCCTTTTAGGCTATAAGCCCCTGTATGATGTAAAGTCAGGACTAAAAAAAGCTTGTGAATGGTATATTAATAATTTATAAAAAAAGAATATAAAAATATAATAATTATATGATGAGTAAAAAAGTCGCACTTATTACAGGCATTACCGGTCAGGACGGCTCGTTTCTGGCAGAATTTTTATTGGAAAAAGGGTATGAAGTACACGGAACATTGCGTAGAAGTTCCAGCTTTAACACCGGAAGAATAGAGCATTTGTATTTGGAAGAATGGGTGAGTGATATGAAACAAAGCCGTAATATCAATCTTCATTATTCCGATATGACCGACTCGTCCTCACTCATACGTATTATTCAATCCATACAGCCTGATGAAATATACAACCTTGCCGCTCAATCACACGTAAAAGTGTCGTTTGAAGTACCGGAATATACCGCTGATACCGATGCCATAGGTACCTTACGTATATTGGAGGCTATACGCATGCTGGGATTGGAACACAAAACCAAAGTGTATCAGGCCTCCACATCGGAACTTTTTGGTAAAGTACAGGAAGTACCTCAAAGCGAAACTACCCCTTTTTATCCGCGTTCACCTTATGCCGTTGCCAAAATGTACGGCTTTTGGATAACCAAAAATTATCGTGAAGCTTATCATATGTTTGCAGCCAACGGTATATTGTTCAATCATGAAAGCGAACGTCGCGGAGAAACCTTTGTAACCCGTAAAATCACCCTTGCCGCCGCCCGTATAGCCCGCGGACTGCAAAAAAAACTGTATTTGGGCAATTTGTCAGCGCAGCGTGACTGGGGCTACGCCCGTGATTATGTGGAATGTATGTGGCTCATACTTCAGCAGGATAAGCCCGATGACTTTGTAATAGCTACCGGCGAAATGCACTCCGTGCGTGAATTCTGTACCAAGGCTTTTGCCTGCTGCGGCATAGAACTGCAATGGCAAGGTACCGACGCCGACGAAAAAGGTATCAATAAGGTTACCGGTGACGTAATAGTGGAGGTAGATCCCCGCTATTTTCGCCCTACCGAGGTGGAACAGCTGCTGGGTAACCCCGCTAAAGCCAAACAACAGCTGGGATGGAACCCCCGTAAAACATCATTTGATGAACTTATACGTATCATGACCGACAATGATATGAAACAAGTGGAAAAAGAACTGAAAAACCGATAAACCATGATGCAAAAAGAATCTAAAATATTTGTTGCAGGCCACAAAGGATTGGTGGGCTCTTCTATAGTACGCTGCCTGCAAAAAAACGGATACCATAATCTTGTGCTCCGCACCTCTAAAGAGCTTGACCTCCGCCGTCAGGCCGACGTGGAAGCCTTCTTCGCCACCGAACAACCCGAATACGTATTTCTGGCAGCCGCCAAAGTGGGCGGTATTATGGCCAATGCTACCTTCCCCGCCGAATTTATTTATAATAACCTCATGATAGAATCCAATATCATTCATGCCGCCTATACCTATAAGGTAAAAAAACTCCTTTTTTTGGGTAGCTCCTGCATATACCCCCGCATGGCTAAGCAACCTATTAAAGAAGAATACCTGCTGAGTGATTATTTGGAAACAACCAATGAAGCCTATGCCATAGCTAAAATAACCGGTATAGAATTGTGCAAATTCTACCGCCGCCAGTATGGCTGCGATTTTATATCCGCCATGCCGACCAATTTGTATGGCATCAATGATAATTTTGACCTGCAAACATCACATGTACTACCCGCACTTATCCGTAAATTCCATGAAGCTAAAGTAAACCATAGCAGTAACGTGTTACTGTGGGGTACCGGTACCCCCTTACGCGAGTTTATGTACGTGGACGACCTTGCCGATGCCCTGTTGCATTTAATGTTGCATTATAGCGATGAAATACACGTAAATGTGGGTACCGGTGAAGACCTGTCTATAGCCGAAGTTGCCCAAATAGTAAAAGAAGTAACGGGGTATGAAGGTGAAATAGTATATGACAGCTCCAAACCCGACGGAACACCACGTAAACTATTGGATGTAACCAGACTTAATAATACCGGCTATCATTATACCACCCCCTTACGCAAGGGTATAGAACAGGTGTATGCATGGTACTTGCAACAATAAAATATATTATATTAACTAAATATCTATCGTATGAAATTTTATACATTATCACTACTTGGCATGTGGCTGTTAATCAATGGCTGCGTGTTGGCACAGTCCACTTTTAAAGGCCGTATTCTTAATATGCAAGCTCTGCCGGTAACGCAAGCTAAAATATACCCTTGGCATCATGAAGACTTATGCGTATATACCAATCAGGACGGCATATTTGAAATTAACATTGACAGTATGGTGAATATTCCACTGCTGGTATGGAAAGGTCAGCAGTGCGAACGTATAGTTATTACCACTAAACAAATGGCTAAAAGCACCGATAGCACCATAACCGATTATGTGCTTATGTTCGGTCGTGAACATATATCCTATGATGACGAACCGCTTATAGCCGACCCCGATTATTATCACGCCGGCCATCAGGATGCCGTTACTTATGGAATATTGTCTAATGATAATCCTTATGATGCCGTGGCCGCAACACATTGGCTCATGGCCGGCTATAGCAGACGTAACTATACATCGGCTTACCAAACAATATGTATTAACGATATGCAGGTGAACGACCTCACTCGCTCCACCGTGCCCGTTGCCTCATGGGGCGGATTGTACGATGTGCTACAGGTAAATAGCAACGCCTCCTGTTACGAGGCTTCTTCATTTGCCGCAGGCAATGTGGCGGGTGCCGCCAATTATACCGTCAGTGCTGCCCAATATCTCAAAGGCGGTATGCTACAGTATAACGTGAGTAATGTATATGCCGTAAACCAACTTACGGCTGCAGGCTTTACCGGACTTACCCCCTCCGGCTTTGCCGCCATGGCGGCATTTACCGCCCGATTCGGCAACGAAGGATACGTGCAGGGTACCCCCTATACTTCTTATTCCTACCTGCTGTCATTATATCAAGCTATAGGAAAACACAGCCTTAACCTTACAGCACTGGGCGCCGTTACTAATAGAGCCGCTCAGGCAGCCGTGCGTTACCCCTTTGTCACCAGCCTGAATAATAATTACTATAACGAATACTGGGGCTACCAAAGTAATAAAAAACGTAACGCTATTACCCAATCCTATCATAATCCTATCATAGTACTTTCACATCAATGGCATATTGATTCCTTCTCCTCCTTGCATAATACCCTGGGTATTACCTTCGGTAATGAAAGTACCACCACGCTTGAATGGCAAAATGCCCGAGCCCCTTATGCTACATGGCATAATACCGAAGGCTTTACCACTGAGGTAATTAAACGTTGGGCCAATAACGCAGAACTGAGCAGAGTGGATTGGGACTATATGTACCAAACCAACTATATACAGAATCAAAACGAACTGTCGGCAGCCTATGCCCTGGCAGCCTGCCATCGTAAACAAGTACAGGTCTCTCTTTCATCGGTGTATGATAAAATGTGGAACGAGCATGTGCACCTGCATGCCGGCATGCAGGTGCAATATCAAAGAGCCCGCTATTATAAAAGTATGACCGACCTCCTCGGCGGTAACAGCTGGACCGATATTTGCTCCAATGCATACGGTCAAAGCATATATTCGGATATGAGCCGTAATAATATTAAAGGCAATGTTAATATTTACGAAGGTGATGTGTATAGCTATGATTATGTTCTTAATACTTGGAAAGAACAATTATGGGCACAACTAAAGCTTAACTATTCCGTAGCCGATATGCAATATGCCCTGCAACTGTGTGCTCAGCATACCTCACGTACCGGCAATATGCAAAACGGCCGTTTTGTAGATAATTCCTACGGAAAATCACCCGTGCTCCATCAAGTGGGCGCAGGCGTTTATGCCAAGGTGAACTTTCACTTGCCCCGCAAACAATATATAGGCATACATGTATTGGCTCAATATATGCCCGTAGCCACCGCTAATATGTATATAGCTCCGCAAATATGCAATATACACCTGCCTGAAGTGAATAATGAAGCCATATTGGCCGGTGATGTGTATTATGAGGTAAAACACCAGCGGGTACAAGTCTACCTGTCAATATATGCTGATTATGAATTTAATCATACCCGCGTAAATTCCTATTTTAGCCCGTTGCACAATACCAATGTGTGCCTTACCTCCATTGAAAATTCCCTGCGTGTGGGCTGTGAGGCAGGAGCG
Source organism: Bacteroidales bacterium (assembly GCA_045598105.1). Classification (GTDB taxonomy): domain Bacteria; phylum Bacteroidota; class Bacteroidia; order Bacteroidales; family WCHB1-69; genus UBA1205. The sequence continues at coordinate 25,321 of JAZLLK010000056.1, forward strand.
GAAGTAAAACTGACCGATTACCTCTCCTTATTTATGGCTGCTAATGCAGGCGAATATTTGAATGTGGGCAAAAACAGCCACTCCGATGCTAATACCTATGTGGCCGTGTATGAAAATAATGCCGACTATATGTACCAAATGGTTCGTTTATATAGTTTTGCCGCTGATTATCATCACGGATATGCCACCTTGGGACTTAAATTTTCACATGCCACCCTGTGGTATGCCGAAGTGGCAGCCAATTATATTGGTGGCATGGAAATAAGCTATGTGCCATATATCCCCTTAATATATGAGCAGTCCGGCATATATGATGATATGCCCTATAGCGGTAAAGGCTTTACCTTGGATGCCTGCCTGGGCAAAATATTTCGCATAGGTCGTACCTTAACAGATGTATATGTGAATGTGTATAATATACTGAATAATAAGCGTATATATAATGGTGCGTATGGCGTTATTAACGTGCCGGAAAATGCTTATAACAGCATGAAAGATGTTCTCCGCTATCATTATATGTATGGTATTACTTTTAAATTAGGAGTAAGTGTTAAATTTTAAAAAAACAGAAAAATGAAAAAAATAGTATTTGTAATATTGGTTTTGGCACTATGTGCCTGTGATAAATATTATATTCCTGAACCCGATGACCATCATTATACCGGCCCCGCAGCTAATACAACCATTAGCCAATTGGACACGTATTGGCAAAATCACGGTAACGGCATTATAACCGATGATATAATTATAAAATGTGTGGTAGCAGGTAATGATATGGAAAATAATATAGAACGACAACTCTATGTGCAGGATTCCACCGGCGGATGTGTGCTCCATATTGATGCTCCCTATTTGTACCGGCATTATATCATAGGGCAGGAATTGTATTTGCATTGCCGTAATATGTGCTTAAAAGAAAATGAACAGGGACTCCAATTAGGCATGTACCGGTATTATATAGATAGTGCGTTAGTATTGTTTGAAGGCTTGTATGAGCAGGAATGTCCTCAATATGTATTTCTATCACATAATGTGTATGATATTGCACCCTATGAAATGTATTGCATGGAGGATTTTACCGGTCATCTGAATACCTTGGTACGCATTCCGCAAGTGGTATTCGGTAATGGAGGCACAGCCCCGTTCCTTGATACCACAGGCAGTGTTACATATCATTCATTAAGGGTGGGTAACGAATGGCTGTGGATGCGAATATCTCCTTTAGCATGGTTCAGCAGCGATATTCTGCCAAGTGATACATGTACCGTTACAGGATTGTTAACCGTAGAAAACGGGCTCCAATGCATACAGCCTCGCAGCCGTGCCGATATTAAGTCACTGCAAAAATAATAGCTCATAACAATAATATAAGCAAAATAACGTTGTATCAATAATAAAATAAATTCTAAAAAAAAACATGAATATGTTAAAAAAAATATGTTCAACCATGGCCTGCCTGCTATTGCTAAGCATGGCCTTTTCACAAGCAGACAAAGCTAAGTATTATATTGAAGGTGAATATAGAGTAGATGTGAAGGACGGCAAGTTCGTGTATAAGCTCTACGATATTACCTCTAATAAAATATATTTCACCGCAGTTGACACCATCATAGGAGAAGATACCCCTGAGGGGTTCCAAAGTTTTGTATTCCGTAAAGCTCGCACCGATTATCAGGGAGGATTTGAAGAAGGACTAAAATTTTGGCGTTGGCAAAAAGATGCCCAAAAATGGCAAATAGATAGCGAAGTGAAAAATGCTACCGCCTCGTATGCCATGAATAAGGTAATGACGGTAATGCTTATATTAGACTGCAGTAAGTCTATAGGTGATGACGACTTTACTAAGTTGAAACGCAGTGCCGTCCAATTTATTGAAACCATATACAGCCGATCCTCTAACGGTAATGTAAGTATAGGTATAGTAGGATTTAATTCTATGAAGAATACCGATGCCATGGTGTATCCCATAAGCCCGCTTGACTCTATGGGCCGCAAAAGTATGGAGCAGTTTATATACCAATTGGAATTAGGACCTAATACCGCTTTATATTATGCCATGAATAAAGGCGTAAACATGATACGAAATTACATAAATTCCATTCGTTGGAACGAAAATATGGAATATGACGGTGCCTATTTGGTATCGTTTACCGATGGCTATGATAACGCATCGGTAGATCCTCAAATAGGTGTGCCCGATGACGGATTGGATAACCCGTATTTCAAATATGTAAAAGATAATTTACTTACCCAAAATATAGCCGATAAACCTATTGACAGCTATATTATAGCCGTAAAAGGTAATGATGTGGATAATAACCAAAAATTTGAAGCTGTGCTTAAAGGCATCAGTTCCACACCGCTTAATGACCATTTTTACCTGGTAGATAATTTCAGCGCATTAAATAACCAATTTGAAAATATTGCCAAAAGTCTTATCAATCGTTGGCAGGATTTGAATTGTTTTGTGCCACCAAGTTTTAAAGGTAAAGTACGCTGGACGCTTGGTAATGAGCAGGAATATACGCAGGAAAAGTATTCTGTCAAGGTAGAAAAAGATACCGTAAAAGTTCCTTCACGGCCTAAAGGAAAGCCCTCCTTACTTATGGGTGTGAATATAGGGTTGGGTGGTATGTTCGGTGCCAAAACCGATTCCACTGCTGAAACATATCCTAAAAAATCCGGCGGATTTGATATCTCCGTGGGTTTTGATATAGCTGCTAAGGTAAAAGATAATTTCGCCATAGGCGGATTTATAGCGTATGAAGGAGCCATAGCTAAGCCTAAACACCTGCATGGTTTTTCTATAGGTCCATTATGCCAAATAGGAAGTGAAAGTAATGCAATGTCCGGCATAGCCGCTGTGGGCGTAAATATAAAAGGGAAAAGTAGCAATACTTATGCTAGCTCCGTGGCCTTTATTATGCGGGGCGGCGTTAAGTTTAATAAGCCATCAATATACGTATTCGCTGAAGTCGGTTTTGGTGGTCACGCTATTATCACAGCCAATTTCGGCTATGAATTCGGTCATTTGATTAAAAAAAATAAATAATATATATCATGCATTCAAACAAATTAAAATATATATATGTTGTATATATTTATTGTTATTAATATTAAATATTTGTGTATATTATATGTAGTGTAATTATGTGCTCGTACATGCATTTGTGTGAGTTGTAGGCGAAGTGTGTGTAATATATTATGCGGTTGTATATATTGTTACAGTAGCGTTACAATATACAGGAAAGCGTAAGGCGTACTATATACAGCAGGTACACAGTAACGTTTACATAGCGAGCGTATATATACAAAAAGTTCAATGCTGTTGCATTGACCTTTTGCGGTTATGATTAATGTGCGTGTTACATTTTGGTAACCTTGAATTCTGTTCTGCGGTTAAGTTGTCGGCCTTCAGGTGTTTTATTGGTAGCTATAGGCTTATCAAATCCGTATCCGGCATAGGTGAGTCTGGCAGGGCCTATACCTTTATCTATTAAGGCATTTACTACAGCTTTAGCACGTCCTAATGACAACTTTTTGTTATAGGCTGCGCTACCTACATTGTCAGTGTGTCCTGATATTTCTATGCATAAGGTAGGATTTTCGGTCAGCAACTTATATACATTTTCTATTTCTATTATAGAAGCCGGCCGTAAGGTGGTTTTGTCATGATCAAAGAATATATTCTTCAGTACTATGGCTTTGTTTACGGCTATACGTTCCAAGTATATTATTTGTACTATTTCCTGGTCTTCAGCGGTGTCGGGTATATTAAAGTTTTCGGAGTAGAACAGGTATCCTGTGGCTTTTACGGCTACGGCGTAGTTTTTACCTGATGGTAGTGATAGTAAATATTCTCCGCTTATGCTATCGGAATTAAAGGTAGCCAGCTGTGCATTTTCTTCCACATCCGATAGCTCTATATGTGCGTATACGGGTAATTTTGTATCAGCATCCAGCACTTTGCCTTTCACAGTGGTTATTTTTTCTTTTATTATGGTCATAGCCTGCAGTATTTCGTCTTTGAGCAGGTCGGAGGGTGCTATAAGGTCATTACCTGTGTAGAGTGCAAACATTTTTTGAGGACCCAGCAGGGTTATTTTATACAGGTCCTGTCCGCCATAGCCATCGGCTTTGGCCGATGCATAAAAAGCGTAATTTCCATCTTGTGTTACCACAAAATATACATCATCATCGGGTGTGTTAATAGGGTAGCCTATGTTTTGAGGCTTGGTCCACTCTCCATTTTCCATTCTGGTTTTGAATATATCTATTCCGCCCATGGTTTCATGTCCGTCGGAGCATATGTATAGGGTGCCGTCAGGATGGGCAAATACCGATATTTCATCATCGGGAGTATTTATGGTAGAACCTAAATTTTTGGCCGGTCCCCATGCTCCTTTGGCATTACGTATGCTCATATATATATCGTGTTTGCCCAAGCTGCCTTCCTTTTCGGAGCAAAAATACATGGTATCACCTGTAATAGAGTAGGAGGCCGATGTTTCATGGTATCGTGTGTTTACATTTTTACCTATGTTCTTGGGTTTTTGAAAATAGCCGTTTTTCAGTACCGATTCGTATAGGTCGCCACCATTGTCGGGCTTATATACTATAATGTGGCTGCCATCTTTAGATATGGCCTGTACGGCCACGTGCTTTTTATCGCATAATTGTATCACACGCTCCGGAACTCCATAATTGCCTTTATCATCTATGTGGCTGCAATATATGTTTTCATAGTATTTGCCGTCTTCGGCTAAGGTTATTTTGGGACCCTCACGGCGTGAGGTAAAATACAAGGTGCTGTTGTCAAGTGTTATTACAGGTCCGTATTCGTCATATTCACTATTTACCACATTGCCTATATTGTCAATAAAACAGTTGTATTCATATCTTACCATATTTTTACCGCGTTCGCATTCGGATATGCGTTTTTGGGCCAAGGCCTTTTCTTTATTGGTAGCCATGGCATGACGGGCATATAGGGTGTACATGTATATGGCTGAATCGTATTCCATACGTGACTGATGGGCACCTCCTTTGTATAGCATGGCTTCATATACAATGCCGGTGTCTAAATTATAGGCTATTTCGCCATATTTATAGGCTTTTTGCGTATTTCCCGATTCATAATAGCATTTGGCTATTTTATAATTGAGTTCGGCATTGTTTGGGTTGAATTGTGCTGCTTTTAAATAGTATTCCACAGCATATGAACATTCTATGCCGCTCACTGCGTATTCAAATATTTTGTCGCCTTCTTTTATATTGTTCAAGGCTGCTTTCAGTTCGCTTTTGTTGTTAGGAAAATTCTCTTGCGTAAATTCTATATTTTGGGCCATAGCACTTATTACCCAAATATTTATAAGTATAATATATAATAATCGTTTCATGGTATCCTATTTGCATTGTTTATTTACATATTCCTGAGCCTCTTTTATTCCTAAGGCTGCTGCCTTAGCCCAGTCTTCACATGCACCTTTGGCATTACGCATCATTTCTTTGGTATTACCGCGGTGCATGTAAGCTTCGCCATAGTTGGGGTTAATTCTTAGTGCCTCGTCAAAATCGGTAATGGCATCTTCATATTGTTTTAATTTGTAATAGGCGAATCCTCGGTTACTATAACTTTGATAAAAGTCGTCTTTGAGTACAATAGTCTTGGTAAAATCTTCTATAGCACCATTGTAGTCCAAATTCTGTATTTTGGCTACTCCGCGATTATTGTAGGCCATATAATATTCGTTGTCTATATCTAAAGCATTGGTATAGGCTTCTATAGCTTGTGCGTATTCTTCATTGTCATAGTAGGCACTGCCTAAATTATTATAATATATACCCATTTTGGAACTGTAAGCTATGGCTTGCCGGTAATCCTCTATGGCAGCTTTCAGGTTTCCTTTCATTTTATAGGCACTGCCGCGGTCGTTGTACATTTGAGCTATTTTGTCGCTTAGGGCTATGGCATGGTTATAGTCACTTATGGCCGCATCATAGTTGTGCATATAAAAGTTAGATAAGCCTCTTAAATAATGTACTTTAAAGTTCTTGTCATTGTAGGCTATGCTTTTGTCGGCACATGTTATGGCTTCGGTATATTTACTTTGGTTAAAATAGGCTTTGCCTAATAAAAAATAGGCTGTATCTTTACTGTCACTTTTTTCCACGTAGGTGAGCAGTGTGCTTATGGCTTCCTCGTTTTGTTTATTAGCCTGGTAGGCCGAAGCCAAAAGTTTATATGCATCTTTAAGTTCGGTGTTAATGTTTATGGATTCCTTTAAATCGGTAATAGCTTCACGGTATGCCTTTTTGTTATATTTATCCAAGCCGCTGTTATATAGTTTTTCCGCCTGCTGTGTTTGCTTGGGTGATATTACTATCATTTGCGGCTTTTGTGCCTGCACGGCACACCACATACCTGCCAATAATGCTGTTATTAATATTTTATTTTTCATACTATATGCTATTATTTTATTTTGCTTTTTTTAGTTTTATTAAAAATGTACTGCCTTTTCCCTGTGTGGAATTTTTCAGTTGTATTTTACCATTATGATATTGTTCTATTATTCGTTTGGTAAGGGTGAGTCCCAGTCCCCATCCCCGTTCCTTGGTAGTGTAACCGGGCTCAAATATGTTTTTCAGTTTTTTGCTGTCTATGCCTTTGCCTATATCGTTCACTTCTATGTAGGCAAAGTCGCCTTCTTCATATAATGTAATAGTAATTACACCTTCACCCTGCATGGCATCTACCGCATTTTTGCATAGGTTTTCCATTACCCAGTCGAACAGGTATTGGGATATATTGGCATATATGCTTCTTGGAGGTGTGTTGATGGTGAATTGTATTTTTGAAGAGGTTCGGTTTTTAAAATAGTTTACAAAATTATCTAAGGTTTCATTCAGGTTCTCTTTGGTGAGCTCAGGCTCCGAGCCTATTTTGGAAAATCGCTGTGATATACGCTCCAAATGCGTGATGTCTTTGCCCATTTCTTCTGTAATAGAAGGTGATACATTCATATCTTTTAATAACTCCTGCCATGCCATAAGCGATGATATGGGCGTGCCCAATTGGTGTGCTGTTTCCTTACTCATACCTACCCATGTGTAGTTGATTTGAGCCAAACGGTCCTTATTGAACATGTAGAAGGTTATAATAATGAACATGATGAATATAATTGCTTGTAATAAAGGAAAATATCTTAGCATTCTCAGCATGAGCGATTCTTCATACACCACATAGGCGTATTCGTTTTCGCTTATGCTTATTTGTATGGGTGTATTGTCCGATTTCATTTTTTGTATTCGTTTGCTAACATAGTGTTGGTTTTGCATTTTTACGCTATCTATATTGCCATATATTATAGCCCTGCTAAAGGTGGAATCGGTAATAATAACAGGTAATGATGGTGAATTATTGATTATTTCGGCAAAATATCCTTTTACCAGATTTTCTACCATATTTCGCACTTGCGTGCAAATATTGGATTCCTTGTGGTACAGGTATATAAAGTTTTGTCCGTAGTAATTAATGGGAATACATTCATAGTTGTCCTGTTCTAGTGTGCGTTGTAGTCCTTCAGGTGTGCGTATGTCTTGCAGTGTGGCACTATCCAAATTTTTGGTCTCGGTTATGTTTCCCTCTTCATTCAGTAATATGCAGGGTATGGTTTTATTACTTACTATAATGTCAGTATAAAAGGTGATGTCTTCACCCATGTCGGCAGTAATTATATGCATAAAGGCCTCACCTATAATTTTGGCCCGCTCTTCCTGGTCATTATGAAAGGTGTTGAAAAACTGTGTGGTGGAATTTACAATATTGGCTTTGCGGTGTATAGCATCGGCCCATATAGATATGTCCTTACGCTCCGATACCACTATTTTATCTATTAGGAAATTCATAAAAAACATGGTAATACATAGTACCAATGCTGTAATAGTGGTAAGTATCCAAGTGCCTATTTTTTCTTTATTTGATATCATAATATTGTTATTTGCTTATAGTAGAAACACTTATCTCCGTACTCCTGTTGCCTGAAAAAAGCATAATTTTCCCACTTGGACGAGCGTTCATTATATTTGATGTGCAAATAACGTGCAAAAATGTATTTTCGTTTTCATTTATGATATTTTTTTCAGCCTCAATGGTAAGTCCGTTAATAGTGCAACTCACGCTGTCTATTGTAAGTTCTTTATTCCCAATGTTTTTTAGCTCTACATAGTAGTGGTATATATCGGTGTTTTTTATTTTTTTCATCGCTATATTGTTCAGTGCGGGCAGCAGTATGGCTTGATCTTGAGCGGTACGATGCGGAGTGCTGGTGTATCGGGTTATTTGTATGCGGCGTTCCATGGCTGCGGCTATACTATATACCGAATTACGCTTGTCGTTAGGATTATCGCTCACATATTTATCGGCCATGCTTTTACCCTTAGGCTCTTCTATAAAGTATAAATGATTGCCGGCAGTGGTGCTGTCCATGAAGGGTGCTATTTCAGGCTGTAGTTTCAAATAGTTTTTAAAACTGCATATTCTTCTCAATGACAGGTTAGTATTATATGTGTCGGAGAATAGCGGGCTGGCATATCCCTTTATGGTAATGGTTACGTCATTGCCGCACTGCAGGTCTATCAGCAGCCATTGGCGTATTTGGTGGAGTAGCATCATGCCGTGGTCCACCTTGGAGGCAAAAAAATAGTTGATGTCATCTATAGCACCGGCTTTTTCTTTGTCTTTAAGTCCCTTGGAATATTCATCCTGATATAATCTGCGTAGAGCCTTATAGCGGGTAAGGGTGGATAAATAGTCCTGTGTGGTGGTGGTGGCGGTAGTTTTGGCATCAGGCTCATCATTATGAAAATATAAGGTAACCGGAAGCATGTGCTGTATGGTATCACTTATTATATGCGAAGCCATGCACCATAAAGTATCATAATGCTGTATAAGGGTATCGGGCTTTATTTCAAAGCAGTATATATCGTTACAGCAACTTTCTTCACTTATATAGTATGACCCTTTTCTATTGGAGGTAAAATACCCGCTGCTGTCATCTTTATTGAATATAAAGTGGCTTTCATTGGCAGGAGAGTTAATAGGGTAGCCCATGTTTACCGGTGTATTCCATGCGGCGTATTCGCCTTCGGCGTAAAATATGTCACTGCCGCCATAGCCGGGGTGATAGTCGGAATGAAAATACATGCGGTGCTCTTTTTCGTGATAGTACGGACTGCCTTCCATGCCGGCCGTGTTAATTACCGGTCCCGCATTTACTGCCGGCGCATACTGATTTTGAACTATGGTGGTGTACCATATATCGTCACCGCCATGGCCACCGCTACGATCCGATACAAAATAGAGTACATCATAATCTTCTCCTTCAACCAGGCATGGGGAGCTGTTGGAACTGTTCTCGGCATTTACTGCTACATTGAGCTTTTCAGGCTTGCTCCATGCTCCTTCATCATTAATATGACTTGTCCATATGCTCCATTTTCCCTGTGCTCCGTCACTTACTTTTTTACGACTGAAAAATAGTCGCTTTTTCTCTTTGTCAAAGCAGAAATTGCCTATGTGATATTTTTCATTATTAATAACCGGGCTTATAGGGTAGGCTTCCCCTAAGCCGCGGGAAGAGTAGGGAACCATGTATATTTGTGATATGTAATAGTCATCTAATATGTCATTGTATTCACTTTGTGACTTGGGACGCAGTGAAGAAAAATATATACCATACTCATCGTCTTGCATGGTGCCATATTCTGAGTATATGCTGTTGATTTTTTCGGAGGCTTTTTCCACATTTATCCATGCACTGTCTTGCATGTGAGTGTGCATGTGTTCCATAAATGTAAGTTCTTGCTTGCATCGGTGGTATAGCTCGTTATGGCTGTTTGCCAATGTTATGTATTGCTGTAGTGAATATTGAGCCTTGTCATATCGGCTCAGGCTTTTTTGTGCCATGGCCAATTCAAACCATGCCTGTGGCATGTGTAGTATGCTGTCACTATGGCACACCTTTTCATAATAGGTAGCAGCCTGATTATATTTGTTTATTTTATGGCATAGCTGTGCATAATGATAGTAAAAACTTATGCTCTGTTCCGGTTGCCTGTTCAGTATTTCACCATACATATAGGCAGCCGCAGGGTAGTCACCGTTTTTTTCATAGTATTGAACCATGTTCCAATAAGTGGCAATATTGGAATTTTGTCCGTGACCATAAGCGGCAATTGTTAATAGCAGTATTATAATATATGTACGTTTCATATTATTGTCATGGCTAAAATAAATAGCAGGGTATCCGATGTTGCTTGGGCGTGTGTTCCGATTTAAATATGTAGGATAAATTTATTTCCACACCACCTCGTGCGTGGCTGGCTTGAGTAAGTTTAGATACGTTAAAGTCATAGCTTATGCCTAATCGTATTCTTCTCCATTCTCCACCGGTGCTTATATATACGGCATCATTCCATCGATAATATATACCTATATTGAATCGGTTAATATACCATCGGCTGTCAAAATGGAACAGGTAGGCCACATTCATGCCTATTTGTAATTCCTGATATTTGGCCTGTATGGCATAATATATGCTGGGCTCCAATGCTATGCTGGTGTGTACGCCAAAAGTGCCTGTGTAGTAAAGCAGGGTTTTAATGGGAAGCCGTATGTTGTCATCTTTATATAATGATATGTGGGCTCGGTTGAGATGATATACACTTACGCCGGCCTGCATGGAATGCTCCATGCAGGGTTGGTAATACCATGCAAGGCCTGCACCACAGTCCATAAACCAAAAGCTGTTTTGTGTAAATACCTCACTGAGCGGTATATCAGGGTTATACATACCATCGGCATATTGTTCGTCAAATTTTAGCCGGGAATAGTCCCATGAGCGTTGAACCGCCCCTATAGTAAGGCCTCCCATGAGAAAATGATTGTTACGTGTATTAAGTGCATGAGCGTACGCAAATGATAACATGCCTTGTGCCGATGCGTATTTGGAATCACCGGCCTGGTCATAGTCTATGTTTACGCCCATAGAGAATATGTCCTGTTGTCTATACCTTTTTTTTAGTGGCATATCGGCAAATATGCCCACGGTTTGGTATGGCTTGGATATGGCACTCCATTGATTACGGTAGTAGGTGCCTATGCGGGCAGTACCATTGAAAAATCCTGCAGTAGCCGGGTTAATGCTTACAGGGGAAAGCCAAAATTGTGACAAATGAATATCCTGCCCCATAATTATAGAGGATATGCAGCATAAAACAACTACTATTGTAATTGTTTTATGCTTTATTATCAAAGTTTTAGCTGCTTTACCTGTGCTCACAATTACTGCATATTAATAAATGACAAAGATACCTAAAAATATCTGAAATAGACGGTATAAAAACAAAAAAAATACAAAAAAACATTTTTTGCTTTGTGATGGCATATTCATGCAAATAGTATGGAATACGGGTAAAATTCTTCCAAATGATGCATAAAAATTTTTGCTCAAATGGGAAAATTGTGTATGCTTATTTGCATGTTGTTGATTATTAGTTTGTTTTTTTTTATTTAAATATGCATTTTGTAATGTATTTTTTTATACTTTTGCACACGGAGAGATGGCAGAGTGGTCGATTGCGGCGGTCTTGAAAACCGTTGAGTGTAACAGCTCCAGGGGTTCGAATCCCTTTCTCTCCGCTAGTATTCTTAGTTTTTTAGGTTGGTATGTACCCGATAGAATTCTTCTGTTGGGTACACTTTTTTTATGTGCGGCCTGTAGGCCGCACATAAAATATAACTATCATATAATGAAAGCGAAGCATAAAAAATACGATAAACGCATGCTTTATCGGGCATCTTTATCGTATTGATAATAAGTTGTTGGTTATATTATAGCTGTTGGTACAATTTTTCTATTTGTTGCCATATAGTGTGGGCACTTTTGTCCCATGAGAATTTCTTTATTTGCTCTTTCCCTTTGATTATGAGTATGTTACGAATATCGTCATGTTGCACTATTTTTATCATGGCTTTGCATATTTCATTTATATTGATCGGGTTTACTTTTATAGCACCATCTCCGGCTACTTCGGGCATGGCGCTGCAGTTAGAAGTGATTACGGGCGTAGAGCAGGCATAAGCTTCCAATATGGGTACGCCAAAGCCTTCAAATAAAGAAGGGTAGAGTAAAGCTATGGATGAGGATATGAGCCGGTTCATATCGGTAGTGCTTACATAGCCTGTAAATATTACGTCCTGACGGAATTTCATGTCCTGTAGGGTTTGGCTCATTTCGGAGTCCCAATATTTTTTCATGCCGGCAAATACCAGCTTAGCCATAAATCCTTTGCTTCGGAATAGTTCAAACGATAGCAGTATATTTTTCACATTTTTTCTTTTGTTGGCAGTGCCAACAAATATAAAATAGGGGTAGCCGTTGCTGTATTGTTGGCGTATTTGCTCTTTTTCTTCCGGTGTTATTTCAAAAAAATCTTCCGCAGCTGCATTAGGTGTTACTATCACTTTTTTATGGTCCACGTTATAGTGGCATATAATATCCTGTCTTGAAAAATTGGATACTGTGGCCAACACGTCAGCTCTACGGGCAAATTTAGGAAAAAAATATTTGTAATAGGCACGATATATGGGCGGACTCATTGACGGAAAATGCTCAAAATTAATATCGTGTATTACGTTTATAGTTTTTACGGGGGTGTGTATGCACAGCCAACCGTCCGGTGAAAACAATACGTCTATTTTTTCTTTCTTTAGGGCACGTTTTAGTCCTATTTCAAAAAACAATATCCATAAAAAAGGATGCCTGGCCTGCGGTCTTACTATTACAGGCTTTACATTGGGACCAAATATAAAATAATCGTCAGGCTTTCTGTCAAAGAAGAATACAAATTCATCATGTGGGTGCTCCAATACCAGGCGACGGGTGATTTCGTATGAGTACCATGCTATACCATCCATTTTTCCTTTTACAAACAGCCTTGTGTTTATGCCTATTCTCATGCTTTTAAGATTCTTGTTTGGTTGCGGTTACTTTATCTGCTTCACTATTGTAATCTATGCTTACGGTATCTCCGTTTTGTATGGTGCCATTCACTATTTCTTCAGCCAATACGTCTTCTATATATTGTTGTATGGCGCGTTTAAGCGGGCGGGCTCCATATTGTGCATTCCAGCCTTTTTCGGCTATGTAGTCCTTTAAGTTATCGGTAAGTTTAACCTGTATGTCCATTTCGGTTAATTTACTGTATAAACGTTTAAGTTCCACATCTATAATGTTGTGAATATTCTCTTTGCTTAGCGGGTGAAAATGAACTATATCGTCTATTCTGTTAATGAATTCGGGGGCAAACTGCTTGGATATGGCATCTTCTATTATGCGTTGTACATCCCTGTTATAGTTTTCTGCACGGGCATTGGTGGAAAACCCCACACCCTGACCAAAGTCCTTAAGCTGTCGGCTGCCCACATTGGAGGTCATGATAATAATGGTGTTCTTAAAGTCCACTTTTCGCCCCAGACTGTCGGTAAGGTGCCCCTCATCAAATACCTGCAGTAGCAGGTTAAATACATCAGGGTGCGCTTTTTCTATTTCGTCCAAAAGCACTATAGAGTAGGGCTTACGACGTATTTTTTCGGTGAGCTGTCCTCCGCCTTCATTGTATCCCACATATCCCGGAGGTGCACCTATAAGACGGGTAATAGAGAATTTTTCCATGTATTCGCTCATGTCTACTCTTACTATGGCATCCTCACTGTCAAATAAGTATTTTGCCAATATTTTACACAAAAAAGTTTTCCCCACGCCGGTAGGCCCCACAAATAAAAACGTGCCTATGGGGCGGGAAGGGTCTTTTAGGCCGACTTTGTTACGCCGTATGGCCTTGCATATGGTGGTAATGGCTTCATCTTGTCCTATTACGCTGGCTTTTAATTCTTCCTCCATATCTTGCAACCTGTTGGCCGTGTTTTTATTAATGCGTTTTACCGGTATGCCTGTCATCATGGCTATTACGTCGGCCACTGTTTCTTCGGTAACATCTTCACGCATATTGTTTAGCGTTTCATTCCATTCCTGTTTGGCTTGTTTCAGCTCTTTTTCCAATCGGGAAATGTCATCACGTATGCGGCCGGCTTCTTCGTATCGCTGTTGTTCTATGGCCAATCGTTTTTCCGTGTCTAAGGCCGATATTTGTTTTTCTATTTCTGTAATATTGTCAGGTGTAACTATATTATTAATGTGCACCCTGGCACCGGCTTCATCCAGTACGTCTATGGCTTTATCGGGCAGACATCGGTCGGTAATATATCGTTGTGTAAGCTGTACACAGGCCAGTATGGCGTCATCGGTATAGCGTACCAAATGATGGTCCTCATATTTGCTCTTTATATTGTGTAGTACTTGTATGGTATCTTCTACTGAAGTGGGTTCTACCAGTATTTTTTGGAATCTGCGTTCCAATGCTCCGTCTGATTCTATGCTTTTGCGGTATTCATTCAGCGTGGTGGCGCCTATGCATTGTAACTCGCCGCGGGCTAAAGCCGGCTTGAACATATTGGAGGCATCTAATGTGGAATCGGAGGTGGCACCGGCCCCTACTAAAGTGTGTATTTCATCTATGAACAATATAATATCGGGGTTTGCTTCCAATTCCCATAGTATGGATTTTATTCTTTCTTCAAATTGGCCTCTGTATTTGGTACCGGCCACCATAGTACCCAAATCCAGTGATACTATGCGTTTATTAAGTAATATACGCGGCACCTGCTTTTGAGCTATACGTAATGCCAAGCCTTCGGCTATAGCCGATTTGCCTACGCCGGGCTCCCCTATGAGTATGGGATTGTTTTTCTTTCGCCTACTTAGCACCTGGGCTATACGTTCTAATTCTTTTTCCCGTCCAATAACAGGGTCTAACCTGCCTTCTTCGGCTGCCTTACTCAGGTCTCTGCCGTATGCGTCCAAATTAGGTGTGCTACTTTTTCTTTTGGCATTATTCTTTGTTCTGTCGCCTGTATTGTGATGCGTGTGAGGTGTATTCAATGGTTCATTGATGTCATCATCGTTGTTATTGAAGTAGGCGGCATCTTTTGCAGGATTACTGCCGGTTTGAATTATATTGTTTGATTTAAAGTAGTTATATACTTTTTCATATGTTACTCCATTGTCATTGAGTATTTTTCGTGGCACGGTATTGTCCTGCCACGTAATGGCCAAAAGTAAATGTTCTATTTCTATAGTGTGGCTATTCAATGATTTGGCCTTAACCGAGGCTATGTCTAATAAGGTGGTGGCCTGCTTTATAAGCGGCATTTGCGTAATGTCTTTAGCCGGCATATAGTTGTCATCATGTATGTATATTTTGGCCCCTACCGATTCTGCTATGTATTGCTTATTTACGCCCATTACGTTGAACATATCTTCTATGGCGGAATAATTGCCTATCAATAAGCCTAAAAAAATGTGTTCTACACCTATCATAGCGCTGTTAAAGGCTTGAGCCTGCAAGGCACTATTGTGTAAAACTTCTATCATATCGTTTGATAATTCCCACTTGCTCATATACTTATGTTAAGTTATAGTGTTAAAATAAATTAATTTTCAAAATTATAATATTTATAGTAATAGGCCAATTTAAATACCTGCTTTTTTTTAACAAAAAAAAGTTGAATAAAAAGTGAGTGAGAATGATGTTTTATATTGTTTTTTTTTGTACTTTCGTATGTTATTACATGAAAATGTAATATATTGTTTAATAGAATATTATAGTAACAGAAAATAGATACAATGGAAGATTTTGGAAGAATTATTCCTGTTGACATTGAGGAACAAATGAAATCGGCCTACATAGATTATTCTATGTCGGTAATAGTTTCACGAGCATTACCCGATGTAAGAGACGGTTTTAAGCCTGTACATCGCAGAATATTATTTGGCATGAATGAGTTGGGTAATTTTTCAACCCGTCCTACTAAAAAGTCGGCCAGAATAGTCGGTGAAGTATTGGGTAAGTATCATCCTCATGGTGACAGTTCGGTATATGATGCCATGGTGCGTATGGCACAGGATTGGTCGTTGCGTTATCCGTTGGTGGAAGGTCAGGGTAACTTTGGTTCTATTGATGGTGATTCTCCTGCACATATGCGTTATACTGAGGCCCGTATGCGTAAAATGGCCGAAGACATGATGGAGGATATTGATAAAGACACTGTGGATATGCAGCCGAACTTTGATGAGTCTCTTAAGGAGCCGGTGGTATTACCATCAAAAATACCTAATTTGCTCATTAACGGTTCATCGGGTATAGCAGTAGGTATGGCTACCAATATGCCGCCTCATAATTTATCCGAGGTGTGCGACGGTATAGTAGCCTACATAGATAATAAGGAAATTACACCGGAAGAATTACTGCAATATGTAAAGGCTCCTGATTTTCCCACGGGGTGTACCATATATGGTTATGATGGGGTGAAAGAAGCCCTGCTTACAGGCAGAGGTCGCGTTGTTATGAGGGGTGATTTGGTTATAGAAGAAGAAGAACACGCACATGGTCGTGATCGGATTATTATTACCAGCATACCTTATCAGGTGAATAAGTCGGAAATGGTTAAAAAAATAGCCGATTTGGCCAAGGAGGGTAAAATAGAGGGAATATCCGATATTCGTGATGAATCTAAGCGTAATATACGAGTAGTATTGGAACTTAAGCGTGATACCCGCCCCAGTGTTGTGGTAAATAAACTCTATCAGTTAACTCCGTTACAAACATCTTATAGTGTAAATAATGTAGCCTTAGTTGATGGTCGTCCCAGAACTTTAAATATAAAAGATCTTATATCCTGTTTTGTTAATCATCGTCATGAGGTGGTTATTCGCAGGGCTCAGTTCGATTTGCGTAAAGCACAGGAGCGTATGCATCTGGTAGAAGGTTTCCTTAAGGCATTAGACATCATAGATGAAATTATAGCTCACATTAAGGCATCACGTTCGGTAGAAGATGCCCGTCAGGGCTTAATGGACAAGTGGGGATTTTCGGAATTGCAGGCCGCTGCTATAGTAGATATGCGATTACGTCAACTCACCGGCTTGGAAAGAGAAAAGTTGCAGAATGAGTATGATGAACTTAAGGCTAAAATAGATTACCTTACCCGTCTATTGTCAGATGAAGTCATGCGTATGGACGTAATTAAAAGCGAAACATTAGAAATAAAGGCCAAATATGGTGACGAGCGTCGCAGTCGTATAGAATATGCCGCTTCCGATTTCCGTATAGAAGATGTTATAGCCGATGACGATGTGGTTATTACCATTACGCACCAGGGGTATATTAAGCGTACCGGATTGAGTGAATACCGCGTGCAAAATCGTGGCGGTAAAGGTTTGGTAGGCGCCAATACCCGCAGAAATGATGATTTTATAGAGCATATATACACCGCTACTAATCATAACTACCTTTTGTTCTTTACCGAAAAGGGTAAATGCTTCTGGTTGCGTGTATTTGAAATAGTAGAAGGCGGCCGCACGGCCAAAGGCCAATATATTAAAAACCTTATCAATTTGGAAGAAGGTGATAATATAAAATCTATTATTAATTTGAAGAGCATTACTGATGAAGAGTATATTAATAATAATTATGTTATTATGTGTACCGAGCATGGTATAGTAAAGAAAACATCATTGGAAGCCTATTCCCGTCCCCGTAAAAATGGTATTAATGCCATTACCGTGCGTGATGGAGATACCTTATTGGAAGCCCGTTTAACTGATGGTAAGTCGGCCATATTGTTAGCATCCTATGCCGGTAAGGCCGTTCGTTTCCGTGACGAGCAGGTGCGTCCTATGGGCAGAAATGCTTCCGGAGTAAAGGCTATTACATTGGCAGACAGTGCTGATAGAGTGGTTGGCATGATTTGTGTAGAAGGTGAAAGTGATAAGGATATATTGGTAGTGTCGGAACACGGCTACGGCAAGCGTTCTTCCTTAGAGGACTATAGGGAAACCAACCGTGGCGGTAAAGGTGTAAAAACTATTAATATTACCGAAAAAACAGGTAACTTAATAGCCATAAAGGAAGTAACCGATGATGATGACCTTATGATAATGAACCGAAGTGGTATTACCATACGGTTAAAGGTGGCTGATTTGAGAGTATTAGGTCGTACAGCACAAGGGGTAAGGCTTATTAATCTAAAAGACACCGATAGCATAGCTGCTGTTACGCAAGTGCCTACATCGGAGGAGGAGGAAGAATCAGTTAAAGACGATAACGGTCAGGAAAACATTAATAACGAAAACAATAATAATAACGAATAATAACCGATTAAAAAGTAATAGATATGAAAAAGTTAGTTTTAGTATTGCCCTTATTATTTGCTATGGTAATAGCAACTGCTCAGTCGGGCAAAAGAGATTTAAACAACGCATATAATCATTATAGTAATGGTTATTTGGATAAGGCACAAGCCGCTATAGAACGTTGCTTACAAGCTGAAGATACCAAAAATGAGGCAAAAACATGGATGTATCGCGGTAACATATATCTGCTTATTGCCGACAGTAAAGATGAAGTGTATAAAAGATTATGTATGAATGCAGCAGAAGTTGCATTTGAATCCTATGAAAAAGCATTGGAATTAGATCCTTCTATAAGCGTAGGTATGCGTATACCCACTCCTGCTATGGGTTTAAAAATATGCTCACAAATGTTGATTCAAAGTGCTGTAGATATGCTTAAATCAGGCAAGGATATGGATAAAGCCTATGAATTGGCCGAAAAAGCACACATAGCCGATAAAAGTGATGATAACAACACTTACATATATGCTTATGCAGCTGAATTGAGTGGCAAAAAGGATGTAGCTAAAGCTAACTACATGGCTTTGGTGAAAAAAAGAATGAAAGGTAACATATATCCTTACGTTCGTTTGGCCAATATGTATAAAGAAGCCAATGATACCGCCAATGCCATTAAGGTGGTGAAAATAGCCGAATCCATGTTCTTAACCGAAGAAAAATATGATGTGGATATGGCCTCTTCAGCTTCATTGATATATATGTGGGCAGGTCAAAGTGAGGCCGCTGCCGATATTATGAATAAGGCATTGTTAAAGGATCCTAATAATCATACCTTATTAATTAATTATGGTACCGAGCTTACTAATCAAAAACAATATGGCGAGGCAGAAAAATATTTGTTAAAAGCTATAGAAATGAAACCGGACGATATATATGCTAACTATAACCTTGGAAACTGCTATTATAATAATTATGTGGATATAATGAAAGGTATAGATGATATATTGGATGACAATGAGTACAATAAGGCAAAAGAAACAGCTGAAGGCTTACTTGGCAAGGCTCGTCCTTATTTGGAAAAATCCCATGAAATAGATCCTAAAGATTACAACACCTTACTCATGTTGAAATTGGTTTATTCCCGTTTGAATGAAAATGAAAAACTGGATGAAGTAAATGCCGCTATAAAGGCATTAGGAAGGTAAAATCAGTGCTATACAATATAAAAGGGCTTTTCGATAGGAAAGCCCTTTTTTTTTGGGGGGGGGATGTATTATGCTTAATATAAAAAACAGGTATAGTGTATATGTGTAAAGGGTAATGTAATATGGAACAGAGCTATGTACCTTTGGAAAAAAAATAAGTATAGTTATAATTTTTCTACTATTTCATTCTTGTTATTCATGAGGTTGATAAGTTGGCTATATGAACTTTCATCGGGTATTTTTAAGGTATAGGATTTACCTGTTTTATTAGTAAACTGGGTAGCCCGTATCCACGGATTATAGTCTTTTAGTTGTTTATAACTAATGCCTTGTTCTATGGCAAAGTTAATCCAATTACTCACTGAGGTGTCAATAGTAATGGTGTGGTAGGGCAGAACGGGGTACATATCTTTAGTTCTCAGGTGTATGCCATAGGCAGGCAAGTCCGATAATATAATTTTGGCTGCTAATATACGGTACACATAGCGGGCTGTTTCGCTATTGAGTAGCATGTCCCAATAGCAGGATGTGTGCTGATTAGAGGCATTGCGTTTGTAGCCTCCGTCGCCCATGTTGTAGGCGGCGGCAGCGGCTGTCCATGATCCGTGTTGGCGATAGGAGTTCTTCAGGTATTTGCACGCTGCCAGCGTGCTGGCTTCCACACTATAGCGTTGGTCTATTTCTTCGGTTATTTCCAATCCGTAATTAATACCTGTGCTTTTAAGTATTTGCCAATATCCGGCGGCTTTAGCCGGTGATACTACATTGGTGAGTCCGCTTTCTATGAGGGCTAAATATTTAAAATCTTCAGGTACGCCTTGCTCTTGTAGTATGGTTTCTATGATGGGAAAATATCGGTAAGCACGCTTGCAATATAGCAGAATGTTCGATTGCCAATATGTATTTACCAATAGTTCTCTGTCAAGGGCTTCACGCACGTCGTAGCGGTCTATGGGTACGGCTTCGCCACAAAAAGTGAGGTTATGAGGTATAGGAGGGGTATACAGACCATAGGCATTATTAAAGGCCTTGTTATAGTCTTCATCTTCAGGGGATGTACCTGTACAGTGTGATATAAGTATGATGCAGGTAATAGTAGCTATTATAATAATAAAAGCAGTATTAATGATAATATATTTTTTTTGCATTGTTTATTCTTTGTCTGTATGAGTGAGTGCTATACCGAATAGGGTGCCAAATACGGCTATGCAGTATATTATACCTATGATATAGGCATAAGTACAGGCATTATTCAATATGCAGGTTGCTATAGCTATGCTTATTATGGTAATGCCGGCATATAGTACGCATACCCATCGTTGGGGAAATCCTGCGTATACCAAATGGTGGGTGGTATGTCCTTTGTCACCTATAAATGGGGATTTGCCTTTGCTGATACGCTTAATGAATACGGTAGTGGTATCGGTGAGCGGTATAATGAATACCAATATGAGGCATAGTATCATTTTAAGGCTGCCGCCGTTAGTGGAAAAATAAATGGACGGGTTCCACAAATATAGTGTGCTGAATATGGCCAAAGTGCATCCCAAGGTGAGGCTTCCTATGTCACCCATGTACATTTTTGACGGGTGAAAATTGAAGAACAAAAATCCTATAACTGCGCAAGCCATGCCTACCAGCAGGTAGCTATGTAGAATATCTATGTGACCATATAGCGTACCTATAGTAAGCAGGCCACCCATTATGCATGCTGAAGTCATACCTGTAACGCCATCCATATTGTCCAGCATATTGAGCGAATTAATAATACCTACTACCCATAGTAGTGTAAGGATTTGATTTAGTACTGTGTATGGTGTGCATTTGATGTATATACCGCTACATATAAGTATGAATGCTATAAGAATTTGAAAGCCGAATTTGGCTATAACGGAAGCATTGTGCAGGTCATCATACAAGCCTAATACAAATGCTGTGGATATGCAGAGTATAACGGCGCATATTTGCCATGTGTGTATAACAGGTGTGTGAGCAAACAGGAAGAATGCAACCATGGCCACCATGAAGCCTATAAAGAAGGATATGCCGCCCATTACCGGCTTTTGTTTGGTTTCCCATCGCGTGGAATTTGCAGGGGCGTCTTTGGCAAAACGTTTACCTGAGTATCGCAGTAAAAATGTGTTTACTAAAAGTGATAGTATGAATGTACATGTTCCTAACAGAATCAATGTAAATATTTGTTCCATTTTTTTTAATAATTTTATCTGATAAAATTACAAATATGCTCATTATCAAATATATTTAGATGTGGTAATGAACATACATTTCATCTTGCAAATATAATATTTTTTTGCATGCCGGCGGTATTTTTATGTTAATTTATGCTAAAAAAAAGAATCAGAAAAAAATATGGGGAAAAAGATGAAAAAAAGGTTGAAAAATATGGATTGTTTCCAATAAAAACTATACCTTTGCAGATTACTTTATTGGAAAGAAAAAAATAATAAACAATTTGATAATATGATAGAAAGAAATCAAAACGTCGTTCAAAAAGATGACATTGTGGTTCGTTTTGCCGGAGATTCCGGTGACGGAATGCAATTGTCCGGTACATTATTCTCAGATGCTTCAGCATTAACAGGTAATGATATTGCTACATTTCCGGACTATCCTGCCGAAATACGTGCACCGCATAATACTGTGGCCGGAGTATCCGGTTTTCAAACGCACGTAGGTAGCCATATTTACAGTTCGGGTGATAAGTGTGATATATTAGTAGCTATGAATCCTGCTTCATTAAAATCCCAAACCAAATGGGCCAAGAAAGGTGCTACCATTATATTGGATATAGATACTTTCACTGATGAAGCTATGAGTAAGGCCGGTTACACTGAAAATCCTTTTACTGAGGAATTGGAACACGCCTATACTATTATTAAGGCTCCTATCACCTCTTTTACCGAAAAAATAGGTGCTGAAATGGGTGCAGATAAAGCTACCACCGGTAAATGCCGTAATATGTTTGCATTAGGTATGATATTTTATCTTACTCATAAAAAATTAGATCAAACATTTGCTTATTTGGAACGTAAGTTCGCTAAAAAGCCCGATGTAATTAAATTGAACAAGGCTGTATTGAGTGAAGGTTTTGAATATGCTGATAAATTGGAACTTATCCACTCTAAAATAGTGGAAGTAGCATCGGCACAAATGCCTAAAGGCAGGTATCGTAACATTACCGGTAATGTAGCTACCGCATGGGGCTTATTGGCAGCAGCAGAGCGTAGTGGTCGTCGTTTGTTCTTAGGTTCATATCCTATTACGCCGGCTACTGACGTAATGGTAGAATTGGCTAAGCATAAAGGCTTAGGTGCTCGTGTTTTTCAGGCAGAAGATGAAATAGCAGGTATAAGTTCGGCTATAGGAGCATCCTATGCAGGTGCATTGGCATGTACTTCTACTTCCGGTCCGGGTTTGTCATTAAAGAGTGAGGCTTTGGGTTTAGCTGTTATGACAGAGTTGCCGTTAGTGGTAATAGATGTTCAGCGTGGCGGTCCTTCTACGGGTCTTCCTACTAAAACAGAACAATCGGATTTGGCACAGGCATTATATGGTCGTAATGGTGAGGCTCCTATAGTAGTGGTAGCCGCATCTTCATCAGCTAACTGTTTCTATTGGGCATATAATGCAGCCAAAATAGCTTTGGAACACATGACTCCGGTAATATTGCTTACTGATGGCTATTTGGGCAATGGTTCACAATTATTCCGCATACCTAAGGTAGCAGAATTGCCGGCCATTACTCCTCGTTTGGCTACACCTAATGATCCTAACTTTAAACCATACTATCGTGATGAGGAAACTTACGCCCGTCAGTGGGCATTGCCCGGTATGGAAGGCTTGCGTCATAGAGTAGGCGGTTTGGAAAAAGCCCCTGAAGGAAACTTGAGTACTGATCCCGAAAACCACGCTTTAATGGTTCATAATCGTCAGGAAAAGGTAGATAGAGTAGCTAATTACATTCCTGATCAGGAAGTTAGCGGTAATGTAGATGGTGACTTATTGGTAATAGGTTGGGGCGGTACTGCAGGTGCTTTAACATTGGCAGTAGAAGAAATGAATAAAGAAGGCAAGAAAGTGGCCTACACTCATTTCAATTACATAATGCCGTTGCCGAAGAATACCGAAGATATATTGAAAAAATATAAGAAGATAGTGGTATGTGAACTCAATAGCGGTCAATTTGTAAATTATCTTCGTAGTAAATATCCTCAATACCCCATGCACCAATACAATAAGATTATGGGTTTGCCCTTTGAGGTTACTGAATTAAAAGAAAAGTTTAACGAAATTTTGGGAGAATAATATATGGAACATACAATGGAAAGACATTACGTTCCCGAATCGAATGTCGAATTAACAAAAGCCGATTTTACAAGTGATCAAATGGTGAAATGGTGTCCCGGTTGTGGTGACCATGCCATATTATCCTCTTTATTAAATGTTTTCCCTAAAACACATCATAAAAAGGAAAACATATGTATGGTTTCAGGTATAGGATGTTCTTCCAGAATACCTTACTATGTAGATACTTATGGATTCCATGGTATACATGGACGTGCCTGTGCCATAGCAACCGGAATTAAAATAGCCAATCCTTCATTAAGTGTGTGGATTAATATGGGTGATGGTGACTCTATGGCTATAGGTGGTAATCACCTTATTCACATAGTACGTAGAAATTTGGATGTGAATATTACCATATTCAATAATGAAATATATGGTTTGACAAAGGGTCAATACTCACCTACTACCAAATTCGGTCAAATAACCAAAACCTCACCTTTTGGAACCATAGATTATCCTTTTAACCCCGGTGAATTAATCATGGGTGCGCAAGGTACATTCTTTGCCAGAGCATTGGATGTAAATCCTAAATTGACTACCGAAATTATGCAATGCGCTGCCGAACACAATGGAGCATCCGTAGTAGAAGTATTGCAAAATTGTATGATTTTTAATAACGGAGCCCATGCTGCCATTACCGATAGAGAAGTACGTGAAGATAAAATCATAGTACTTGAACATGGCAAACCTATGATATTCGGTAAAAATAAGGATAAAGGTATCCGTTTCAATGGTCGTTGCTTAGAAGCAGTTACCATAGGCGAAAATGGTATTACCATGGATGACATATTGGTACATGATGCTACTACCGAAGATACCGGCATACACATGATGTTGGCCAGAATGAAGGGTGACTTACCTGTAGCAGTAGGTGTTATTCGTTCGGTTAAAAAGGCTACATATACCGAAATGTTTGAAAATCAAATGGAAGATGCACAAGCTAACGCTAAATATAAGTGCGTAGATGATTTGCTCAATAGCGGTGACACCTGGGAAGTGTAGTTCCGTATTGACATATAATAAAATCGCCTTGTTATCAAGTATAATAAGGCGATTTTTTTTTGCCGTGCAGGCATTCAACTATATATAACTGTAATCGGGTTTTTATTTTTGATGAGCCGCTATACGTTGTAAGGTGGCAATAAAATTATGTATATCCTCTTCTGTGGTGTCAAAGGCACACATCCATCGTACCACATTTTGGGCTTCGTCCCAGTCGTAGAAGAAGTATTCCTGCTGTAGGGCGGTCCATATAGCGTGGGGCAGCTGTACGAATACGCCATTGGCCTGTACGGGATACATCACTTTAGCGTAGGGCATATTTTTAACGGCATGGTATAGCAGCTGTGCCATGGCATTGGAGTGTGTGGCATTTATTTTCCATAAGTCATGGCTTAGGTAGGCTTTGAATTGAGCAGCTATGAATCGCATTTTGCTGCACAGCTGCATGGCCTGTTTGCGGCGATATAGGAATTGTGTATTAAGAGAGGGGTTAAGCAGTACTACTGATTCTCCCATCATAAGTCCGTTTTTGGTACCACCGAATGATAGGGCATCTACGCCCAAGCGGGTGGTGAGGTCATAAAAGCTGCATTGGAGGGCAACGGCGGCGTTGGCCAGGCGGGCACCATCCATGTGTACCAGCATATTGTAGCTGTGTGCCAGGTCTATTATGGCTTTTATTTCGTCTATGGTATATAGGGTGCCCAGTTCGGTGGGCTGTGTAATGCTTATTACCTTAGGTTGTGAGTGATGCTGGAAGCCAAATCCGTGCAGTTGGGTGCGTATGAGTTCCGGTGTGAGTTTGCCATCAGGTGTGGGTATGCTTAGCAGGCGACAGCCCACTATGCGTTGTATGGATCCGCATTCATCCACATTAATATGGGCGGTATCGGCACATATTACGGCTTCATGAGAGCGTGTCATGGCGTCAATGCACAGGGTATTGGCACCGGTGCCGTTGAATACAAAATATACTTCGGCTTGCGGGCCAAAATATTGTTTAAACAGTAGTGTTACCTCTTCACTCCATTCATCTTCGCCATAGGCCATGGCGTGATTAACATTGGCTTCTGCTATGGCTTGCAGTACTTCGGGGCTTATGCCGGAGTGATTATCGCTTCCAAATCCTCGTTTCATATTTGTTAATGCTTCTTTTTTATCAAAGTTGCAAAGGTACACTATTAATATATATGTAGGCATGATAGAGGATGGAAAGTATGGAAGAAAATTATACATTATAATATATATAATAATAGGGATATGAAAGACGGAATAAAAAAAGTATAAAAGGAAGGTGAAAAATGGGGAGAAACAGATGCGTTTTTTTCCTTTTAAAGTAGAAAAAATGGGGGTAAAAAGGATAGAAACCGGGGTGAAAAAAGCGGGCAAAAAGATATGAAAAAAGCGGTGTAAGGTTCAAAATCCTTCCAAATGTTCTTAACATGTTTATAAAAAGCGGGCAAAAAAGAGGGTAAAAAGAAGAAAAAAGTGGTAAAAAAACGGGG
>JAZLLK010000057.1:0-2623 GCA_045598105.1 Bacteroidales bacterium
TGGAAAGCAATTAATTAATATAAAGGCAAATAACAATATATATTGTATAAACCTGTCTCCCTATGCCGCAGGCATATACGTGCTTAAGTGTGCATTGGACAACGGACAGGAAATAGTAAAGAAAATAGTGAAACATTAAAATCATTTTTGTTGTTAATAATTTTGTTAATAAATTGTTGATAATTTTTTATATATATGTGTGTAGGAGTTGTTTTTTTAATTACCTTTGCATAATAAAGAGTTTAAATGCTAAAAACAAATATCTGCCCATAAAAATAGGGTATAAAGTAAAATTTTTAAGAAAAATGCTAAAAAACGAATAATATGAGAAAAACGATTTTTATTTTATTTACCTTGTTGCTCATGGGTAGTGTACAAGCACAAAAAAATGACAAATCTTATATGCCGTTTATCCAAAGTGCAACATGGTCGGTTAATAATAGTAAATATAGAACTGCAGGTGATACCATTTTTAATGGTTTATCTTATATTAAAGTGTATAAGCATACTGAAAATACGCCTTTTGATTATACTGAAGGCAGGGCTGATTATTTTTGTTCTATCCGAAACGATACTGCCGAAAAAAGAGTTTATATAGTCATACCTGATGGTATTAATATATATAACAAAACGGGTTGTTGTGAAGGTATGACAAACAATAATACCGAATTTCTATTATATGATTTTTCTTTAAATGTCGGTGATACGGCAGTATGCTACAAGTGGGAATCGGGTGGACTTGTACAAGTATTAGCAACACGAGCAGATAGCATTTTTATAGATGCCGGTAATGCTAATATTTTTAATTATCAGAATAACGATTCTATTGTACGTGTTAATGATAGAGTTCATAAAAGAATACTTATTAACGAATTTTCATGTTTTAATACACGGTTTAAAGTATGGATAGAAGGAATAGGTAGTAGTAGCGGATTTTTGTCAGGTCCTGAGCATTTAAGTACCTGCGGGTTGAACCCACAATATTTACTATGTTATAGTGACAGTAATGATAATGTGTATTTTACGGGTTTAGATTGCTTGGACGACAATGATTCAGATTGTTTTTCTATGGGTTCGGATGCGAAGGTTATTGAATTTGATGAAATGAAAGAAAGTGTGGTAATATTGGTAAATTCAGAAGCAAATACTATAAATCTGTCGTTTCCCAATAACGATGTTTATAATGTTTCCATATATAATATTTATGCTCAGTGTGTGTATAATGCTACAATTAATTCCGATATATTACATATTAATACATGTGGTTATGCAAAAGGATTATATATAGTAAAAATAAGAAGAAATAATAAAATTTTTATAACAAAAAAAGTAATTATATAATATGAAAAAAAATAAATTACTATTTATATTAATTTTTATATGCCTGCATAGTATATCACAAGAATATTATTGCGGAAATATTGGTAATAATTATGAAAATGTATATGTTAATGATATGTGTAAAAGAACTATACCTTTGAATAATTGTGATACAAATTTATTCGCTTCATCATATATTCCATCTGATGCTACACCAATAATAACAATTCCTATAAATGTTAATGTATGGAGAGAAGATGATGGTTCGGGTTCTTACTGGCAGGATAATGATGCTTTTAGAGATAGTTTACAAAAGGTAATAGATTATTTGAATTATATATATTCACATAATGTAGCATATAGTTTAAATATAGCAAATGCCATATTTATAAGTGATACAAGAGTCCGTTTTAAAGTTGTAAATTATTATTATTACAATAATTCTTTTGTAGCACATTCTGCCAATATTAGTGATTATACCAATTATTTGAAGAACAATTACCCAAGCAGATTAAGGCAGTTTAATTGGCATTTATCATTGAATTCTATAGTTTCGTATTCAGGCGAATCATCAGGGTACAATTCACAATATCAATCAATTATTAGCGTTAAGCAAGGTGTAGAAAAGCATTTATATGCATTGGCTGTGCATTTGGCACACGAATTCGGGCATAATTTCGGATTATGCCATACCTACAATTCGGAAATTACGCAAATAGATAATTGTGAATTTTTATGGGATGTTTTTGGTCGTGTTACCCCATCGTGGTGTAGTTCACCATCTACTCATGTTTGTTATCATCCTGCCGGATGGGATTGTGACTATGCTGATACCAATACTCATTGTACTAATAATATAATGGGGGGAAGTAAAAACAGCCGACATTTTTCCGCATTGCAGTGTGGTAGAATACATAGGGCTTTAACCGTTTCAGCTTTAAGAAATTATGCGTATGGATATAGTAATATTCCTATACATATTACAGGTAATGTTGTTTGGGATTATAATAGAAAAGTATATCAAAATGTGGAAGTGGATTCCAATGCTGTTTTAGAAATTTCCTGTGATGTTGAATTTGTTAGTCAGGCCAAAATAACAGTAAAATCCGGAGGAAAATTACTTGTACATGATGCAACACTCACCTCTGATAGCATTAGCGTATTATGGCAGGGCATAGAAGTATGGGGCACCCCTTCTGCCGGCCAATATACGGTAAACCCTAATGCCACCTCCCCGCAACAGGGTGAAGTAATATTGAATAATGCCGTAATAGCCAACGCCGTATGCGGCGTGCGGGCCGGC
>JAZLLK010000058.1:0-2263 GCA_045598105.1 Bacteroidales bacterium
CATCATCACCATACACGTTGTAGAATTGCATATAGGATATTTCCTCACTGCTTGCTATATGTAATTGGTCGGTTGCCGGCATGGGGTATATTACCACATCGGTTTTGCCGGTGGTGCCGCATTGTACGGCTATGGGTGAAAATGCTTCGGTGGTGCCGTCTATATCGGTTTGTCGCAGGCGGTAATACATGGTTTTATTGGTGGTATTATCGGTCATAAAGCTATAGTCCTGCCTGAAAGCGGAGGTGCCGGCGCCCTGTACGCGGGCAACTTCGGTGTAGTGGACGGCATCATCACTGCGTTCTAAGGTGAAGTATTCATTATTGGTTTCGGTGGCGGTACTCCATGTAAATTGTATAGCATTATCCGTACATTCAGCATGAAAGGCTATAAGTTCTATGGGCAGTACCACGGCCGACAGGTCGGCATAAGGAACGGGGAAACGTTTAATAAGGGTTCCGTCGGATGCATATATGGCCGATTCATCCTCATTGGTAGGCACATGTGTCCAGTCAAAGCTTTTGTCTTCCGGCACATTATTGAATACTATGGGTATTTCTATTATCAGCTTTTGTCCGTCAGGAGCATTAGGCCCGCACCAGTGCTCACTGAAATTAAATCCGTTTACATTAATGGTTTTATTGCTGTCGGCAAAGCTTATGACAGCACTGTTGATTTCCTGCGGAGCGGCAAAAGTTTCGGTGGCGGCATTATAATTGGCGGTATATACTTTTATATCACTTGTATTTGTGCCTGCCGGCAGTTTAAAATATTTGGTGAGCACATCTTTTACTACGGTGGTTTCGTTTAGTCCGCTAAGCATGGCTCCGCCGCTGGGGGTTTGCTTAGCTATGTTTTCAAATACGCCGGTTAAGCCTTCGGAGGTGGTTACATAGAAGAAATAATCACCGCTTGCGGAATCACTGCCGGGAGCATCTAAGGCCGTAGCCGACGGGTACTTGGACGAAACATAAGACATATACTTATACACTTTTTCATCCAGCTCATCCAACAGCCCTATGGTATATACCACCGCACCGGAATCTTTTAAAGCCTTTGCCAATGCTATGGCTCTATTGGCTACCGACTCACTGAAATGGTTTGCATGGGTAGGCTCGCCATCGGTAAAAAGTATTACTACCTTATTCCTTTTTTGCTCCGTAGTGCCCGGCACATAGTCCGGATTGGAGGGCTGTAATATATATGTGGCTTTGGTTATGCCATAATCCGCGGCAGTAGCTCCTAAGGGAGATAATTTATTCACTGACGCTTTTAGGGCTTCCACATTAGCTGCACTGCTTACATTTTTTAAATTTTTCATTACCTGCGTGGCATTAAATGTCTCCATCGCTAAATCTTCATCAAAATCCTCAGCTATTATTGTTGAGCCTTCCGGCAGCGTTGTACCATCTTCATATTCAAAACCTGTTCCATTATAATTCAAATAATTACCCGCGGAATCATAAAGTGTATTAAACATAAAATAATAATCGGAAAGCGTATCTACTGTTGAGCCTTCCGGCAGCGTTGTACCATCTTCATATTCAAAACCTGTTCCATTATAATTCAAATAATTACCCGCGGAATCATAATAATAATAATAGTCAAATGTATCAAGTATAAATTCATCATTTTCCTCTAAGGACTCCTCCGATATATAATACTTGGGTGACCCGAATTTAACAAGGGATATTTTATGGTCCACATTATTCTTTACCGCCGAATCGGCTACTATATCTATAAAGTTACATACAACACTTTTAAATACATCTATTTTTAACTCATTTTTTTGATACAATGTTCCCGTCCATAGTATATTCATCGGATCACCAGTTGAGCACACATCAGTTCCGGGTGAACCTTCTTCATAAAAATAGTACTTAATTCCATCTTTCTCAATATATATATACCATTTTCTTTGAACAGTATAATTATATTTAACTTCATAATATACGCCGTTTTCCAAATAATAATAAGGATTGCGATAATATCCGGTTGCATTCAATATATCAGACGGAGAAAAACCTTTTGTAACGGCTTCGTATTCACTTGACGGCATGGGGTCGTTCATTGAGCCGGATGCATCCATTACTAATACTATGTCGCAGGGCACCTGCTCTTCGGTTTCGGTAATAACCACCTCGCCGGTGGCATAAGCCTCCAGGGTGAGCTTGCTTTGGGTTGTTTTATCCCATATTTGGTTGGCCACGGTTTTATTCAATACTATGCCGTCGTTTTGAGCCATGGCAGCTACGCCGGTAAG
>JAZLLK010000059.1:0-1499 GCA_045598105.1 Bacteroidales bacterium
TGTTCATTGATGCACTCCAAAACGGATACGGCAAAAGGGCTTGCGGTATTGTTGCTATTGGCAATAGCAATTATGGTGTCAATAGCTCCTTGTGAGATGTTTACATCAATAGAGGTATCTCTTGCCCATGCGTTTAATTGATTGATACAATACTGATAATATGATGTATCTTCAGGATTAACACCGGAATAATGCTGCGTAATTTGATTCCATGCAAGTTGCAGTTGAGACACGTCATTTCCTTGTGCAATATAGTGTATGCCTAATAAATCGGCATCCAAAGAAGATAATCGCTGCATCCATGAGGTTATTTCCGTAATTTCCACTTCCGTTGCATTGCCGAGCAGGTGTATGGCTGCTATGCAGGTTTCATCCAAACTATTCTTTAATTCCGACAATTGCACTAAATCAAATAGTTGAGGATTAGACGTTTCATCTATGGCTGTAATATTGTTCCAATCTATGGAAATACCTTCATAAGTGGTATTATAATTATCCAGGGCGGTCAAATAAAGTTCAATGTGGTCGTTATATCTATCTTCGCAATACGGTACTGTTGTTTGCATATCGTAATACGAATCCCCGATATAGCCGTGCCTTTCGCCGCAAATATCCGGAGTAGTGCCTGTAATAAAAAGATAATGATGCCGCGAAGGCATTTGCGCCGGAATATTGCTATCATAAAAGTAGTAATAATATCGTCCGCTTAGATTGTTCAAATGCATGATGGATTGGTCACCAAAGTAATTTCCGCAGGCCTTTCCATTCCACCCCTGATAGCATTTAACAATTGCCTGATTTGCTACGTATATATCTGTACTATCTGTTATAAATTCATTGCACTCAAATTGCAAGCCTGTTAATGCGCCGGATAGATTATCATAGTTTACATTTCCGTTATTTCCATATACTTCTATTGCTTTACATAAACTGTTAAAAGTATTCAGCCGTATGGTATTGTTATCCGCTGTTTTTCCTATAATTTTTATTCCGTTGCCTATACCGAAGAATTGGTTGTTTTCTATTCTGTACAGGTTGCAGGAATCCAATATCAAACCGTGCACATCCGAATGGAAGGATTCATTTCCTCCTGAAAAATAGCAGGACAATATACTCAGAGCATCAGCATTTTTAGCATTTACGCCTATACTATTATTGCTGAACATGGTATTATATATTTTTATCGGCTTTTCAGCGGAACCTGCTATGGCAATGGCATTCTTATAATTGTTAAATGTACATGGGGTACTGTAATATGTGGCAGGATATTGAAGCATATCGGTTAACTCATTCATTCTAAATCCCGCCCGGCAGGCATATATGGCAGTACCAAAATTTTGCCAATCGGTTTTGGTTTGCATGTCTTCAAATTGGCAACCATTGAATTGCACACCTCTTACATTATATAACGCCACCTGCACATTGCCCGTGTCTGCTACAAAATATGCATTATCATCCACTGTAAAAACACAATTGTTAAAACAGCTGATATTATCTGC
>JAZLLK010000060.1:0-62571 GCA_045598105.1 Bacteroidales bacterium
TGTTTCAAATTGCCACGAGACACGAGCGCAAGCGAGTAGTCGAGTGCGTAGTTGGGATAAACTCCCGAAACAGCGTTTTTCACAATGTACGACATCGCAGCGTTGAATGCAGTTTGCTTGTTGGCGTAGGTCTTGAAACCTATGCGAACATACGCTGTGATTGGTTTCAGCAATTCCAATACTTGAGCAAATTTGCTTCGTTGCGTCATCTGTCCTTCAGTTTTAGGATTGTGAACATGTTGGGCTCTGCCTCGCATGTAGCTGATGCCCTTCCAACTTGAACCTTTATGATGTTTGGAAGATACCCCAATCTGTAATTCGTGGAAAGAGGTGGGTTGGGAATGGGGGAAAAGTAGCAACTCACAAGAACTTGATGTAATGCGCCACCTTCTCTGCAAAATCTTCATAATCATTGTAAATGACTGCCGAAGAGAACTTACCGTATTCAGCTTCCGACTCACAAACGCACATATTTTCGTAGTTTGAATAATATGTTGTATATTCCTTCTTGTCGTGTATTTCTTTCTCAATTTCAGGTAGATGAATAACAAAAAGGAGTGTTTTTGTTGGCGTATGAATTGAAGTTTGAATATCGTCCTTCGATAAAGTTAGATATTTGGCTGAGTTGTGTGTAGTAAACTCTTCCCATTTCTGAAATGTACCATCATTTTTGTAATAAGGCAGTTTGTCAGGAATGATAAATATTTGAAAATAAGGAATATTCGCACAACGAATATTCGCCGTTTCACCCAACATGTTTTCAAAGTAGTTGTTTGAGTTTTGCGAATAGTTTTGCATAACAAATTTAACGCCAATGCCAGCAATAGGCTTTACACCCTTCAAAATAGTTATGTCAATAGCTTTGTCAATGTAGCGACCATCAATTTTCATCTCTTTACCATTGCCAATGCCAAGTGATTGTATTGAATAATCAGCACCTAAGCGATTTTTTAAATCTTTGGCGATTGCACCATGCAGGATTTTTAACTTTTCATTACTTCGAGAACCTGTTTCGAGGAACTTTCTAAAAGAGTTCCCGACTACCGTTAGAAATTCTTGATTGTCCATATTTTTCTGTCAATTTAAAATTCAAATACTGCTCTAAATCTTTTGAAGCGAAAGTGTAATAACCTCCGCTTTTGTAATTTTTTAGAAGTTTTATATATTCTATAAAGTATTCAGAGCAAATGAGTTGTCTGATTGTTTTAAACTCTATTTCGGTCAGGATATACAGTCCGCTATAAATGCCACAGCCTTGTGGAACAATTTCTAATTTGATGCTTTCTATATTTTTGAGAATTGTATTTATAGCGTATTTCGTTTTTGAAACATCTTTTAGCGCTTGTGTACGCCCAAAGAGAAACCAATACTTATCATCTTCTATATTTCTTCCTTTGGCGAGTTTGTCTTGGTGCGATAAAAGGTAATCGTACGCATTTGGGTTTTTCATAAATTCACTTTGTGACAATGGTTTGCCGTTATTGTCGTATGGGTAAATGCACTTGCTCCATTTCCCAGTAGAGGCTTTTAGAATCCTGATTGTACCATCAGAAAAATCAAAATCGCCAATGAAAATTTTGTCGGCAAGTGTTGCAAAGCCATTTTTTACAGACACATATTGGTATGAATAGGCTGTTTTTATTTTTCTAAGCAATTCAAGGTTTTCATTTTTAGATAGATAAAAGTTTTTACCTATTCTGATGTTGTTATAAGAGATGTTATCTTGAAAACACTTATCAAGTATATTGCCATCAAAATTGAAATACTCTATTTTGCTGAAACATTGAGATTTAGAAAATCGAGAAATGAGTGTGTATGTTGTCGCCTCAAAAGGTTGATAATGTTCCAAATCAATAACACCAGAAAGGTTATGATGAGCAAAAACATATTCACGAAGGTTTTTACCTGCCAAACTGCTTAACCACGAACTTGGCGTAATTAGGCACATCAGACCATTTTTCGCCAACATACTAAAACCGATTTCAAAAAATACGATGAACAAATCGGTCATTCCATCTTCGGCAAATTTGAATTTCTTTACTGCATCGTAACTGCTTTCAAGGTTGTGAACTCGCACATACGGGGGATTCCCAAACACGAAATTCATTTTCCCATTAAAATGGGCAACAGTGAGAGTGTCGGCATTTAGTACGTTCCATTTAACATTGTGTATTCCAAATTTTTCTGTGATCTTATCAAGATTGATTTTACACTTCTCGCATTCCGTTTTGTCTAATTCAATACCATGTATGTACGTTTCTAACTCGCATTTTAAAACAGATAAATCGTTATTCATCCGAAGAAAATGTGAACAATAACGATTTGCAATTTCGACAAGGAAAGCACCATCGCCGCAACTATTGTCAATGACGTGTTTTTGCAATATTTCGGTAGTATTGTAACCGCCAAAATCGAGGATTAGATTTACAATATGGTCAGGCGTATAGACACGCCCATGACTTTTGACATGTTCTGCCATTCTCTACTTGTTTTTAGGCACGCTCGTCATTCACCTAAAAACAATTCGGCCAAACACCAAAAGAAACGTGGACATCCTCATCCACATCCTGGGTGTTTGGCCTAACCCTCAATCTCAGACAAGGAATGCCCACGCTATACACGCAGGCACTCGCAACTGTCATCTGAGATTGATTCCTTCGGCGGCCAAACTTTAGGATGTTTTCAGAACAGCGACGAACGCTATAATTAATACTATGTTTATTTTACTCTATTTCAATATTTTATATCTTTTATTAATTATACAATTTATATTCAACTTTTTATCGTTTGTTCCCTTTTTTCAGCAACTCCAATCCTTCTTTCACAAAAGGCAGCATCTGTTCAGCCAACCGATACATTTGGGATGAGAACAAAGTCGGAAAGCCGTTTTCTTCGGTATAGTTGTTCTTTGCATTGACTATGTTCTGCTCAATGTTGAAGATGGCTTTTCGAGTGTCCAATCCTCCGGCAACACTTGTATGTACGTATTTCTTGAGAGTCTTGCTAAACTCCTTCTGTGGAATCGCAAAATTTTCAAATCTGTCGGAATGTGCCGAATAATAAAGCCAGACCTCAAAGCAGGGGTTGCTGACAACAAGCTCTATTCCGATTCGTTTGCATTTGTCGCAGTTCGCTTGTATTGATTCACCAAAATGATCAACATCCGTTATGATAAAATATGCATCGGGTAAATCAGGCGACATTCCTTCTCTGTACTCTTCAACTTTGTCGTATGCGTAATCAAAGATTCGTGGATTGAACAATAAAGTGTCTGTTTTCTTATTGAAGGTGTCTTCCACAAATATCTCAATTCTGATATTACTTAAACATTTATTATTGCGAATAGGCTTGAAATATTCCAATTCTGTTTTAGAGCCTCCCGAGAATATCACAATGAAAGATTTTGGGGTGTCGAAAGAATCCCCCTTTTGGTAATTTGAAGCGACAGTTGTTAATTCCGAGGCATTAAAATCAGGTGCGATGTGATTCTGTTCAGTCGCATCGTGTAACGTATTGTTTGGATTTCCTTTCTGATATTGCCAATTATTGCTCATCTGCCGCTATTCGTGTAATCGTTGGCACTCCTCCGTATCGTCCTTCTTGATAACCCTTTTCGATATTCATTGTATGATGAATATTGAAATCGTTGAATGAACGCATTCGTGTGCATCCGTCAATTTTTTCAGTCATCCAAAGTTCATCGGGACGCATCAGAGTTTGTTGATTTTGGAATTTGGTAAGATGCGTGGTGAAAATTAGTTGTCCGTTTGTTTTGTTGTTGGCAAAATATTCCACCATGCGGTATATCAAATTGGGATGCATGCTGTTTTCTATTTCGTCAATAACAACCACGCCGTGTTGTTTCATGGCTTTATAGAATGCTGGTATCAACGTAAGTAATCGTACCGTCCCATCTGATTGAGAAGTTATAGTCATGCCTTTTCTATATCCATTTACACCCAATTGCTCAAATATAAACTCTTGTACAATCTTGCTGCCTTTATCCAAAGTGAAATCATATTCGTTTCTGTTATGATACGACAACGACAAAGAAGTGCTTTCATCTATATTGTTTTTTTCAATAAGATCTTTGATTTTCTCAGCATTGTTCTGATGCAGCAACCATTCTTCAAGGGATGTTTTCTTGATTGACAATGAGCTGGTTATGCCGACATTTTGCAATACTTCGTTGGAGAAATCCATAATATCTCTATTCCTTGACAATAACCCAATCAAAAAAGGAATGTCTGAATTTATGGTTACAATTTCAAGAGAGTTGAACCAATTGATTATGTCCGATAATTCTTCACAAGGGGACAATATCGGGAATTGCTTGTTTAGTGACAACACAGATGACTGTTTGTTTTTTTGTAGCAGCTGTTTTGACGATTCCGCATTTGACACTAATTCTGATTTTAACTCTATTCCATTTCGCTCAAATATCAAAGTGTTCTCTTGCTGTCCAATCCCTGATTTAAAGAATCGTTCTGTGATTTGCGAATTGATTTGCAGTTGATATATGTAGTATTTGTTATTTTGATTAAATTCTATAGTAATATTAATGGGGGAAGAGGTCACTTCTGACAATTGAAATTTGAATCGACCCAAATCAATCTGAGACAAGAAATTTGTATTCTCGACAAACTGTTTCAGGAATACGAAGGCCATAACAAAGTTTGATTTTCCCGCACCATTTTCTCCGTATATAGCGGTTTGTTTCAACAAAGGCACTTTTTGGTTCAGTATGTGACTTTGCAGATGTTCTCTTTTAGGATTGGGGAACATGTCAAATACAACATTGTTGTAAAAAGATAAGAAATTCCCTATTTCAATTCTTAATAACATATCCTCTATTTTGATTAAAAAATACGTCTGCAAAGTTACAACTTTTTTCTTTATGTTGCGTGAAAAAATCACGTAAAAATTTCACATCGACCAAAACAGAAAGCAAAATGCAATATACAATCAACATATATTCAATGCAATACGGCTGTTATATAACTGCTATTCCACTTTCTTCAGGGGTGGGTGGTCGAGGGCTGTGTGTGGGCGAAGCGGAATGAGGGCGCTGACAGCCCGATTATCCCGAGCGACCAGCAGGCGAGCACAACAATAAGCGGAGGCTGCACCCTATTTATACATATTTGAGCGTAGCGAAACCTTATTGGGGTATGGGGTGCAGGAGTAGCCGCGGATGACGACTGAGCGAACGCTTGGCAGAAGAAAACAAGACAGCACGCCCACTGTGAGCACCTAATGGAGCGTAGCGGAATGGGTTGGAGCGCAACAGCGGAGTGTGCAGGCGGTGCTTGCAAGGGTGGCGAAAAAAATTTCCTTCGGACAATCTCGGCTTCGCCTCAGCAATGCCCAAACAAGTTTGGCACTGCGTTCGGCTTGCACGAAAATTGAAGCGGGGGCTGGTATCAAAGAACATATTGCCCAATTTTCGCACCATTATTGCCCAATTTGCCCATTAATCGCTCAATTATAATTCCCTTGAATGCCACTTGTACATTTTTACTTCAGCATTTATAAGGCAATTGACCATTAATTGACTATATTGACCAATCCCTTTCCATACTTATCTCTATACCTGAGGAAAAAGAGGTATTCTTGAATCATTCATGAGGCAATTGAGGCAAATTCTGTTATTGCCCCAATTGCCCAATTATTGCCCAATTAGTTTATAGAAACTACCGGCTCCAACACCTTTGTTTTCCAATAAATTATATTTGCTTACTAAATCGGTCAACTCTGACGTGGATGTGCGTTTGGACACTTGATTGATTTCCTGATACTCTTTATTTGTAATTTTTCCTTTATCTTTCACATACATAACAGCTTTTATCTGACGAGGATTCAAGCCTTTTGCTTGCAGGTCTTCTTCGTTAAACAAATCTTTGCGGAATACCACCCAAAAGCCTGAACTTTCGT
The DNA here is from genome assembly GCA_045598105.1 of Bacteroidales bacterium. Taxonomy (GTDB): domain Bacteria; phylum Bacteroidota; class Bacteroidia; order Bacteroidales; family WCHB1-69; genus UBA1205. The sequence goes on from JAZLLK010000060.1 coordinate 5,935, forward strand.
AATAATAGAGCGGTTGAGGCAAGCCAGTTGCCACACATTGCTCATTCATTTTACGGATTCCTCGACCCCATGCTTCGATGTAGCCGATACGAAAGAATGCGTTGGAAATATCGGGATTGTGAGGAATGGAAGAATGCTTCTTCTGCAATGTGTCAATTGTCCAATTTTCAGGCAGTTCGCCATAGTTCCATATCATAATCTTGTCTTTATAAACACTGATTTGAATAGGTGTGGCTCCAGTGTAATCTTTATGGGCAATGGCATTTAGCAGAGCCTCTCGAATGGCTTCTTTCGGATATTCAAAGGTTTCGATTCGATAAATATCATCATAGCTTATTATTGCCTTGATATACTTGGTGAAAAGCAGTTCCATAGTTTTTTCCACCTGCTCAAACAGATTGCCGTGTATCTCATCTTGAAAACGCAAGTCGCTATCTGATTCAAAGAATCCGATTTTGATGTAGGCATTAGTTACAAACTTCTCGGGGTCGGGATGGAATAGCAGCACGGCAGCACGTTTCAGATAATCACCATCGTTCAATTTTAAGTTGTTAAGCAAAAGTTCGTTACTGTCTGTTAATGCATCTTCGCTGAGACGGTTACTTTTTACACCTTTCTTACGGAAAAAATCGAAAGTTTCTTGTTTCAAGTCAGTAACGGTAACATGAGGAACAAGGACGCCGTCCCAATGTTTACCTTGCTTGCCAAGCAAGAACTTATCCAATGCCGCACCTTTCAACTCTTGTTTGGTGCTGCCACTGCGATAATGATATTCTCCCTTGCAACTTACTGGGTTCTTTTGCTTTTGAGATTCGTTTTCGTGCCATATTGTTCTGTTTTCTTGCGTTGCAAAGATACGAAAAATATCAATATGCAAGTAACAAATAGGTAACAAAAATAAGATAAAATAACGAGTAACAAGGATAATAGGAATCTATCTCTATTTATTTATATTGTTGTGTATCAATACATTTAAGTTATTGTTAGTTATGGGTAGTTGTGTATGAGATATAGCGTTTGCTATTGATTTGAGGCTTTCGAAAGTTTGGCGATTAGAAGATACAAAGTCAAGAATAAGTTCAGTAAACGTTTGAGTTTTAAGTGTGGACAAAGTTTATAGTGATGTTGGTATGCCAAATTTCTTTAACTCATAAGAATTTAACGTTTTTTTATGCAAAAGTATCAGGTATGGAAATAATTGCATAGTGTCATTGTTAAATAAGTTGTAAATTGATGTACAAAGCGTAAATTGTTTTATTGCTGTCCGATAAAAACTAAAAACAAATAAAATGGATTTATAACCCATTGATTTTCAGCAATGGGTTGTGTGCGTGTCCAAAGACAGGCCACCTTCAGTCAAAAAGAGTCAGTTCTGGAGGCATTTCAGAAGTTTCAGCAGGGACATACTCCCAGTCTTTCCCGGGGTTGTTGAAAAGACTGTAGAAGTCAACATAGTACATAAGCGTGATTCTCACCATTGTCGCCAGGCCGGAGAAGCTCCATTGGCGTTTCAGTCCTTTCTGCATGACCATTAGCAGCAGGTTTGCGATGAGCGTCACCCAGATCTGTATTTTAATGGCATTGGCGCTTTCGCCATAGAAGTATTTCAGAGGGAAGTTCTGCTTCATCTGCTTGAAGAGCAGCTCTATTTCCCATCTTTTGCGGTAAATGGCCACGATTTCCTCCGGATTGAAGTCCTTGTCGTTTGTGAGCAGGGATATGAGCTTGTGCTTCACTTCGTCCACGTAGGTAACGATGCGGGCGTGATGGTAGTGGAGTCTATGATCTGGAGTCTCTTCATTCATTTTGGCGTTTTGCGGCTTCGGCTGTCTGATGAAAGCACATGCCTGTAGCTGCCGTACAGATGGCGGTAGATTTCCTCGAAAATGTGCTCCGAGCGTCGTTTGTTGGCGTCTGCCGGTGTGCTGCGGCCGATTCTGAAGGTCAGACCGAGATGGTTCAGTTTGCGTGCCTCCGCCTGCAGGGATGCGGTGATTTTCCTCAAAGAGTCGAACCTCATGATTACTGCATACAGCATCACCACCGGATGAACCCATACGTTGAAGCGTTTTGTGTAGCGTTCTCCGCCGTTCTCGCGGCTTATTTGAAAGATTTTTGACTTGTCAAGCAATTTTATCACCTGACCATAGAGCGGCTGTCCGCTAAAATGTGTACTTTTGCCCATGTTATTTTTATTTATTTAGCACAGCCAAAATAACACAAAAGGGCTGACTTTCAAACAGAAATCAGCCCTTATTTTTTGCCCTCAAAAAAAGTTTTATCGGACACCAATATAACTCTATATAAATAATATGGCATAATTTTTGTGGTTAATAAAAATTTATGCAATAGTCAATGCGGGTCTGCTATTGCGTGATAAATTAGATAATTATGAATGGCCTGCTTTAATAAATTTATTAGTTTATGATGAAAAAATGTATGTTGTTTTTGATGTCCTTTTGCCTGGTTGCAGGTGTTAAGGCGCAGCAGGTAACGTTGAATTTTACGGGCAGTTTTGCTACCGGCGAATATGCCTGCATGGATTCGGTAGTAGTAGAAAACCTTTCGCAGAATTGGACTGAAGTATTGGTATATCCCGATACTGTGTTCACATTTTCCGATGTGAGTATAAAGGAGGCCGATTGTGAATTGCAATTACAAGCCTATCCTAATCCGAGCAGAGGAGTGGCAAACGTAATGTTGCAAACCGATAAAAGTGAGCAGGTAAGCATTCAGTTGTTCAATTTATCGGGTCAAATATTAGCGGAATATAGCGGGGCATTGGACGCAGGTAGCCATTTGTTTAAGGTACAAATGAGTGGAACACAAGTATTTATGTTGGCGGCTCGTACCTCTAAAGGTACCCAAGTGCTCAAATTGGCCAATACAGGCAATGGCGGCAGCAATGCCATAATCCTCCAAGGTCGACAAAATATGCACAAATCGCTTCAATACAATTCCGAACATACTTTTACTGCCGGTGACGAAATGCGATATACCGGCTATATTACCTGTGAAGAAGAAGTCCTGATAAGTGATTCCATACAGCAGGTGCAGGCCGGCAGTGAAAATATAGTATTAATGTTTACCATGCCGAAAAAGAAAATAGCATTCAGTCTGAACGATACTACCCAAGTACTTTTTGCCCCCGGCAATTTGCAATACAAGGCCAGCACCAATACATGGCGTTTTGCAATACACCAATATGATTATGTAGGCGGTTATGTAAACAGTTCGAACCACGGGTTTGTAGGTATGTGGGGCAATGTATATGAGGATACCATGCGATGCAACAATTGTAACATAGATCAAAATTATGGTGGCTGGATTGATCTTTTGGGCTGGGGTACCAGCGGTTACAACGGAAAAAATCCGTATATGCGTTCCACTTCCAATACGCAGTATGGTGACGGCTTAAACGATATCACAGGAACCAATTACGACTGGGGTTTGTATAATAATATTTACAATACGCAAACCGGTACAATTGATTCTGCAGGTATCTGGCGTTCATTAACAACTTACGAGTGGCAGTATTTATTAGGTGATACCGGAGCTACCCGTGGCGGTCTCCATCCCGATTGGTGGATTTTTAATATGGTAAACATAACCATAGACAGCGTCAATGAGGTGTTTGGTATGATAGTATATCCTGATAAGTGGACCAAGGCTCCTCAAACGGATAGTGTATTGACACGTAACAATAATATTCCCGTTACTATTTCAAAAGCAGAGTTTGAGCAATTAGAGGCGTTGGGTTGTGTATTCTTGCCGGAAGGCGGCCATCGTTACGGAACTGACTTTTACAATTGGACGCATGTAGGTGATTATTGGTCTACTACACATAACGATTCACAATTTGCATTTGGTCTTACTTTCAATAATGAAGGCGTGATAGATGCAAAATATATATTCCATCATCGTAATTATGGCATGAGTGTACGTATGGTTAAAAAAATAGAATAACTTATTGTTTCATATATCATAAAAATCGGTTTGAATAGGAATATTTGAACCGATTTTTTTACGAAAATAATTTTGCGAAAGTATTGTAAGGGTAATAACAATTATTCCCAAAACAATCCTTTCAGTGTTTCGGGCTTAGGCGGATATTGTATTCCGTTAGTTTGCCGGTTTGTTCCGTTTTCCTAAGTTGCCGGAGCAAATAATTCTTTGAATCATGCCATTTTTTTTACCGTTCATAGCGTGATAGTACAGCTGTTTATATTCCGCTAAGAAAATAGCAACAGTGTGCAAAGGTGTATTATATACTATAGCGGTTAATGTTTAATTAAAGGGACGGGCACATACGCTAAGGGCACAACGATGTGAGCCGAGAGTAGCAGAAATTTTACACAAGTGTAGTATGAAAAAAAATCAAAGTTAATGCGTGTTGTATCAAAAATAGTTCTTTCTTTTTATTATTGTAATAATATGTAATTAATGTCTTTCAGTACTTTTTTATTCATTTTGAATCAATATTTGTTAAAAAAAGTAAAAAAAATAGTTGCAAATAATTATTTGCAACTATTGAGGATATATTGGAATGTCGATTGGTTATTTTGACATTTCTTCGTTAGTTTTTTGTTGAATAAAGAGGGCGAAATCTTTAACGGACATAATACCAAGGTCGCCTTCGCCGTGTTGGCGTACCGATACGGATGTTTCGTTCATTTCTTTTTCACCTACTATAAGCATGTAGGGTATTTTGTTCATTTCGGCATCACGTATTTTTTTACCTGTTTTTTCGTTACGATTGTCTATGGTAACGCGTACGTCGTATTGGTCCAAGGTGGCGGCTACCTGTTTGGCGTAGTCGGTATATTTTTCGCTAATGGGCAGTATCACGGCCTGTTCGGGTGTGAGCCACAGGGGCAGGTTGCCACCGGTGTGTTCCAGCAGAACGGCTACAAAGCGTTCCATAGAGCCGAAGGGAGCACGGTGAACCATTACGGGGCGATGTTTTTGGTTGTCGCTGCCTATGTATTCCAGTCCAAATCGTTCGGGAAGGTTATAGTCCACCTGTATGGTACCCAGTTGCCATTTACGGCCTATGGCGTCTTTTACCATAAAGTCCAGTTTAGGACCATAAAAAGCGGCTTCGCCGTATTCTATTTTGGCGGGCAGTTTTTTTTCTTTGCAGGCTTCCACTATGGCGGCTTCGGCTTTGGCCCAGTTTTCGTCGGTACCTACGTATTTGGTTTTGTTGTTAGGGTCGCGTAGGGAAATTTGGGCTTCAAATTTATCAAAACTGAGGGCTTTGAATATTATTTCTATAATTTCCATAACGCGGATAAACTCTTCTTTTACCTGGTCAGGGCGACAGAATATATGGGCGTCGTCCTGGGTGAAGCTGCGTACGCGGGTAAGTCCGTGCAGTTCGCCGCTTTGTTCGTAGCGGTACACGGTACCGAATTCGGCATAGCGAAGAGGCAGGTCTTTATAGGAGCGGGGTTGATCCTTATACACCATGCAGTGGTGAGGGCAGTTCATAGGTTTGAGCAGGTATTCTTCACCTTCTTCCGGGGTGGTAATGGGGCGGAAGCTGTCGGCGCCGTAGTGGTCCCAGTGTCCGGAGGTAACATATAATTGTTTGCCGCCTATGTGAGGAGTCATTACCTGTTCGTAGCCGTAGCGTTTTTGTATTTTGGTCAAAAAGTTTTGCAGTCGCAGGCGGAGTTCGGTGCCTTTAGGCAGCCATATAGGCAGACCTTTGCCTACCATTTCGTTGAACATAAAAAGGTTGAGCTCTTTACCCAATTTTCTGTGGTCACGTTTTTTAGCTTCTTCCAGCAGGGTGAGGTATTCATCCAGTTCTTTTTTCTTAGGAAAGGTAACGGCATATACACGGGTAAGCTGTTTGCGTTTTTCATCACCGCGCCAGTAGGCACCGGCCAGGCTCAATATTTTTATGGCTTTAATGAATCCGGTATTGGGCAGGTGAGGTCCGCGACACAAGTCGGTAAAGGTGCCGCTTTGATAGAAGGATATAGTGCCGTCTTCCAAGTCGTTAATAAGTTCCAGCTTGTATTCGTCTCCTTTGTGGGTAAAGTGGGCTATGGCATCCTGTTTACTCACTTCGGAGCGTACAAAAGCTTGCTTTTCAGCTACCAGCTGGCTCATGCGGTCTTCTATGGCCTTGAAGTCTTCTGATGATATGGTGCGTTCGCCAAAATCTATGTCGTAATAGAATCCGGTGTCAATGCAGGGGCCTATGCCGAATTTTGTGCCGGGGTATAATTGTTCTATGGCTTCAGCCATAAGGTGGGCTGAGGAGTGCCAAAATACCTTTTTACCTTCTTCATCATTCCATGTGAGCAGTTGCAGAGTGGAATCTTGAAGTATGGGACGATTAGCGTCCACTATTTTATCGTTTACCTTTGCTGCCAATACGTTACGTGCCAATCCTTCACTAATGGATAGGGCTACATCGTAAGGGGTAGTGCCTTGTTCGTATTGACGTACAGATCCGTCGGGCAATGTAATATTTATCATCATATTATGTATTTACTTTTTATGCTATATATATTTATATTAATTGTCATATTCAAAAGTGCCGTGTTCGCCTATGATGGTTACTTTTTTAGCGGGGGCGTCTTCTACGCGGCCTACTATTTGGGCATCCACATTATAGGATAGGGCTATGTTAATAATATCTTGGGCTATGCAGGGATTAACGTATAATTCCATGCGGTGCCCCATGTTGAACACTTTATACATTTCATTCCATTGTGTGTTAGCGGCTTCCTGTATCATGCGGAACAAGGGAGGTGTGGGAAACAGGTTGTCTTTTATTATGTGGAGGTGGTCAATAAAGTGCAGTACTTTAGTTTGGGCACCGCCGCTACAATGTATCATACCATGAATGTGTTCATGGTTCAATTCTAATACTTTCTTAATAATGGGAGCGTAGGTTCTGGTGGGTGACAATACCAGTTTGCCGGCGTCCACGCCCGGCACTTCGGTAGGGTCAGTAAGGTTATATTTACCGCAGTATACCACTTCAGCGGGTAAGTTATGGTCACAGCTTTCGGGGTATTGTTTAAGCAGGGCTTTACAGAATACATCATGGCGTGCCGAGGTGAGCCCGTTGCTACCCATGCCGCCGTTATAGCTGTTTTCATAGGAGGCTTGTCCATAGGAGCTGAGACCTACTATTACATCACCGGCTTGTATGCGGGCGTTATTAATAACGTCGGATTTTTTCATGCGACAGGTAACGGTGCTGTCTACTATAACGGTACGCACCAGGTCTCCTACATCGGCAGTTTCACCACCGGTGGAGTATATACCTACACCCATGTTACGCATTTGGGCCAAAAATTCTTCGGTACCTTCTATTAATGCCTTAATAACTTCACCCGGAATAAGGTTTTTATTACGGCCTATGGTGGAAGATAGTAATATATTATCTACGGCGCCTACGCATAGCAGGTCATCGGTATTCATTACTACGGCATCTTGAGCTATACCTTTCCATACCGAAAGGTCTCCCGTGGCTTTCCAATACATGTAGGCCAATGAAGATTTGGTGCCGGCACCATCAGCGTGCATAATGCAACAGTAGTCTTTATCACCGGCCAAATAATCGGGTATGATTTTACAAAAGGCATTAGGATATAAGCCTTTGTCTATATTTTTAATGGCGTTGTGTACATCTTCTTTAGTGGCTGACACCCCGCGTAGGTTGTATTTTTGTTCGTTCATAATGTTATAATAAGTGCAATGTGCAAAGATAGCATTTTTGTGCGTATAAGCACCCTATTTATGTCTTAAAAATTTGAAATACATAAATAAGTTTGGCTGTCAGGTAAAAAGCGGGTGTGTGCGGGGGTGGATTACAGCAGGTAGAGCAGTAGCAGGCCGAGTATGCCTATAAGCATAATACATTTGGTGAAGGTACTGGCTTTATGGCATTGTGCGGGGGTATGCAGAGTAGCGGTTTTTATAAGCAGCAGTGTGCAGGGAAAGGTAAGTCCTATTAAAGTGTAGCAGCCCACATACGCATTAATGCCATTATTATGGCATAGCAGCAGTATGCCTGTTACACATAATATCATAGTAACTATGGCTATGAGGGAGCAGGTGAGTATTTTGGTAATTTTTAATCCATAGGCCACTGCCGTGGTGCGGTAGCCTGCCATGGCGTCGCCTTTAATGTCTTCCATGGTTTTAATGAGTTCACGTATAAGGGTAAACCAAAATGCAAAAAAGGCATACGTGCCGGTGAGCAGCAGGCATGTAATGCGGTAGGATGTGTCAATGTGTCCGGTGAGGTAGTACACCCGGGTATTGAATATATACACTGTAATTATCACCATGGCGGTAAGCAGGGCTACAGATATATTGCCTATGAGGGGGAGTCGTTTCAGGCAGGCGGAGTAGGCATATAGTGTTATGACGCATGCCGGAAATATCATATAGAACCATATTGAGTGTATGTATATGGCCGGCAGGAGGCCTATAAGCAGTCCGCATAGGGTAAGGCCGGCATGCAGGCGTTTTATTTTACTTATTTCATTAGGTTGTTGGTTTAGGCATACGCACTTATGGTTATAAGTATCGGAGGTAATGTCCATGCAGGAGTTAATGCAGTTGCCGGCGGCAGCTATAAGTACTATGCTTACGGTTAATGCAGTAAATGCCATGGAACAGGCTAAGGGGGGGGTAGTACCATTATGTATATAAGGTGAAAACCATGTGTATTGCATTAATATGATGGTGAATGTGATGATGAGAAGGTTCCATCCTCTCAATAGTTTCCAATAGTACGATAGCAGGTGCATAGTTTATTTGGTAATATCCCATTCTATGGGTGTAAGCCCGTGTTGAACAAGTAGTTCGTTGGTTTTAGAAAAGTGTTTGCATCCGAAAAATCCTCTGGAGGCAGCCAGTGGGGAGGGATGGGCGGCGGTAAGTATGTGGTGTTTTGTAGTATCTATGAGAGGCATTTTTGCTTTGGCAAAGTTGCCCCACAGCAGGAATACCACATTTTCTTTTTGTTGTGATATGGCACTGATAACGCTATCGGTAAATTGTTCCCAGCCGTGGTTTTGGTGGGAGGCGGGTTCATGGGCTCGCACGGTGAGTGTGGCATTGAGCAGGAGTACGCCCTGGCGTGCCCATTTTTCCAGGTTTCCGCTTGTGGGAATGGGGCAGCCTATGTCGTCGTGCAGTTCTTTAAATATGTTAATAAGTGATTTGGGCCGTGCTATGCCATCCGGCACGGAGAAACACAGTCCGTGGGCCTGGCCCAGGTCGTGATAGGGGTCCTGTCCGAGTATTACAACCTTTATCCGGTCAAACGGGGTAAGGTTAAAAGCATTGAAAATGAGTTTTCCGGGAGGAAATATCAAATGTGTTTTTTTTTCTTCCGTTAAAAATTCCTTTAATGCATAAAACGAGGGTTGTGCAAAAGCATTGGCTAAAGGTGTTTGCCATGAGGCTTCTATTTGGGGGTTGACAGGGCTTACCATTTATTTTTTTTGATTATATTGATTAATAATTTCTTTTTTTATTGTACCTTTGCAATTATGTGTGCAAAGGTACGTGTTTTTTTTAAACTATACGCATTTTTGGCATATAAAAAAGAATATTAGTACTATAACAAACATTTAAAATAATATGAAAAAATTAGCATTCATAGCATTAGCAGTGGCATTTATGGGTATGGTAATGGCATCATGTAATACCTACGAGCGTTGTCCTGCCTATACTCAGGTTTCTATGGAAGTAACATCTAATGCCACTGTATAGTCATTAAGTACGTATAGCATAAAGTATTATGTGGCAATTGAGCCGGGCAGTATGGTGTTGCCTTATTTTATTGTGGTCGTTGTCGGCCTTGTGTCAGGATGTAGGGTTGGGTGAGCCCGAAACCTTATGGGTACGCAAGCGTCAGTGGGATGTATATGCTACCATTCACACCAATGGGGTGGGGGCAGGTTTTCGCTATGACTACATTAAAAATATTAAATTGCAGCATGGTATAGATGTGGAATACACCTATTACCGGCATTTTAAGGAGCAACGTTTGTCCTTATCGGAAGGCTCTACCATAGTGTATGGTAAAAAAAACTATTTTGCCCTAATAAGGGCCGGGTATGGTTTAACCCGCATACTTAATACCAAGCATTATAGCGGTGGTGTAGAGGTAGGGTGTTTTTTTTATGGCGGGCTGTCATTGGGGTTTTCAGTACCGGTATATTTAAATGTGTACGTATATGAGCAGGACGGAGTGCTATATACCGAGCAGCAGCAGTATGATGAAACCATACATAATATATCCATGATACATTCGTCGGCACCTATATACAGGGGATTTAAAAAAATGAAAATTCACCCCGGCATATATGCCAAAACGGGTTTAAGTTTTGATTTTTCCACCAATGATGCTTTGGTGGTAAAGTTGGATATAGGCATGGCAATAGATGCTTATGCTGTTCCGGTGGAGAAAATGGCTTATGCTAATAAGCAATATTTATTATTAACAGGCTATTTGGCCATACATATGGGTAAACGATTAACCAATTATGAATAGCAGGCTTAAATATGTGCTTTTATTATGTATACTGTGCAGGGTAGCCGATATGTATGCCCAGTTGAATGAAAAGTCAAAAATAGAGTGTACGGCGGAAAGGCTTACTCATAATCCTACATTAGAAAGGGGGGTGCAAATGCTGGTAGGCAATGTGGAGTTTACCCATGAAGGAGCGGTATGCTATTGTGATACAGCTTATTTTAATGAGGAAGATAACACGGTCGATGCTTACGGCAGGGAGTTGGTAATACATTTGAACGATTCCGTATCGTTATATGGTAATCATATAGTGTATAACGGTAATACCAAGGTGGCAGTTATTACCAACGATACCGTAGTGCTTACCAATGAAACCACCACACTTTATACCGATAAACTGATATATGATCGTAATAAGGAGGAGGCTTACTATAATTCATATGGTAAGGTGGTGAGTGGTAATTCCACGTTAATAAGCAGGCAGGGGTGGTATTATACCATTACCGATGATGTGTATTTTAAGGATAGTGTAATACTTACTACTCCTCAGTATAAAGTAGAATCCGATACGTTGCGTTATAATACCCTATCGGAAATAGCTTATTTTTTAGGTCCTACCGTTATATCATCCAATGACAATTGTATGACTTGTAATTACGGATGGTACAATACTTATACCGATGTGTGTCAATTTGAAGACAGTGCCAAAATGTATAATAAAACGCAGTGTTTGAGTGCTGATACCATTTGGTATGACAGAGAGCATGATATAGGCATAGCCCGTAGGCATGTGTACATATATGATTCCACGCAGAGTGTGTATTTTACCAGTAATTATGCCGAGTATCAAAAGGAAAAGGGGTATGCTTATCTTGTAGATAGTGCGGTAGCCGTGATGATAGAAAAAAATGACAGCTTGTTCATACACGGAGAGCAGTTGTGGGCATCATTTGATACCGCTCAGGAATTGGAGTACATGTATGCCTATTATAATGTTCGTTTTTATAGGGAAGACATGCAGGGAGCATGCGATTCATTGGCATATTGTGCTGCAGATTCTATTATATACATGATAGGGAGTCCTATACTATGGTCGGGTGAAAATCAGTTGTTGTCTGATACCGTAAAGTTGTTGCTTAAAAATGAGCAGATAAGTCAAATGTATTTTATCAACAATGCGTTGGTGGTGGCAGATGTGTTCAAAGAACTAAAATTCAATCAGGTGAGTGGGGCTAATATGTGGGTAAATTTTGAAAACAACAATATAAGCACTGTATTTATAGATGCCAATGCCGAGTGTTTGTATTATGTTCAGGAGGACAATGGTGATTTAATAGGGGTGCAAAAGGCCTTATCGTCACAAATGAGAATATTTTTTGAGAACAATGAGGTGAGTAAAATTCGTTTTTACCAAAAGGTAAAGGGGGAAATGTATCCTGAAAGCAAGTTGCCTATTGATAAGTTGAAGGGTTTTATATGGCTGAATGCGTATAGGCCGGTAAGCCGTGATGATATATTCAGAGAAGAGGCGTATCACGCTGAAAGTGAATACTAGACGAATAATGTTTTTTCTACAAGCATGCATATAATGTGGCCTATGGTAATATGCATTTCCTGTATGCGTGGGGTATTATATGAGGGTACATTAATAATGCAGTTGCACATAGAGGCCATGTTACCGCCGGTAAGACCGGTAAGGCCTATGGTGTACATGCCTAAGTTAGAGGCTTGTTGTATAGCCTGTATAATATTTTGCGAGTTTCCTGAGGTGGATAGTGCCACCAAAGTATCCCCTTTATGTCCACAGGCCTGTATCATGCGGGCATATACGGCATTATAGCCGTAGTCATTGGCTACAGCGGTAACATAGGAGGTGTTTACGTGCAAGGCTTCGGCGTATAGGGGGGAACGGTCTATATAAAAACGGCCTGACAGTTCTGCTGCTATGTGTTGTGCATCGGCAGCGCTGCCTCCGTTACCGCAAAAAAGCACTTTGCCACCCTGCCTGTAGGTATTTATTATGTGGGTGGCAGCTTCTTCTATGTGCTTAAGCAGTTCCTCATTATTCAGCATGAGTTGTTTCATGGCTATGGATTCTTCTATGCAGGATATAATGTCTGTTTGCATGGTGTAATACTATAAAGAACTGCAAAAGTACATAAAAAAAATAAGTTGCACCTGTAATCCTGCTATTTTTTTTATGGTCATGCCATAAAAAATGTTACCTTTGCAAAAAAAATGATATAGCATAATGAGCAATAAGGTATTTCAGTGTGTGTGTTTTGTATTGCTGTTAGCATTTGTAGCGGCCATGCCTGTTACTTCGCCTATAGTAGGGTTTAATGTGGTGCCATGGCTGGTGGCGGCATTGTGCTTGTGCAAGTTGGTGTATGTGTGTGTAAGTGTGGCAAATCACAGTTATATTCGTATGAGTGTAGCCCAAATAGGGGTAATAGTGAGTATGACATTGGTGTATTCAGCTTATGCTTATGGTATGCTTATATCGCCGCATGTGCAGGGGGATGATTGGTTTCAAAAGTTACCGTTTATACTTTTGCCATGTGCTTTATTATGGTCTTCAGGTTATGGTATGAGCGAGTGCAAACGGCTATGGATAAAAGTAATATATGCAGCAGCATGCGTGTTGTCATTATGTATGTGTTTGGTGCATGCCTATATAGGAGAGCAGGTGCATTTTTCATTTGCAAACTATTATTATTCTCCGCTTACCAAGTGGTTGAGGCATCCTGCCTACTTGTCTATGATGTATGCTATGGCAGTAGTATGGCTTATAAGTGTGCAGCAAGGTAATGCTGCCAAAAAGGGTGTGAATATAGTATGCTATGTGTTCAATGCCATATTATCGGCGGGCGTAGTGCTTATGGGATCACGTGCAGGTATACTGGCTTTTGTGTTGATAATGACGGTTTATTTTGTGTACGAGTGCTGTGTGAATATTTCTTCCGTGTGGCGTTGGGTGCAAGCGGCCTGTGTGCCCATATTGTGTTTTTGTATGGCATTCCTGCTTATACCGCATCAGCAGAATAGGGCAGTAAATACTAAGCAAGTGGTGGCAGGTGAGGCCGTGCAGCGTTATCATGATGCTTCGCCGCATGATGCCCGCGTGCAGGCGTGGCAGGCCTCATGGTGCATAGGCAGGCAGTATTTTCCTAAGGGTGTAGGTATAGAAAATTTTAAAAAGGAGCAAAAGTCCTTTTATGAGGAGCATGCTTATTGGCTGTCGGCCGAAAAGGAGTTGAATGCACACAATCAGTATTTACAAATGTGGGCATGCATGGGGGTAGCAGGGGTAGCATCATTGTTAATTATGCTGGGGTATGGTGTGTATACAGCCATAAAACGCAGACATGTAGTGCTATTGTTAATGCTGGTGCTGGTGGCGGTAAATTATATGTTTGAGTCCATGCTGGAGCGGCAGGATGGTATTATATTTACCTGTTTTTTTTATAGTATATTGAGTGCCGAGGCATTGAATAGGCCTAAAGAATAATGTAGAGTATTTATGAAAATAATGACCATAGTGGGCGCTCGCCCTCAGTTTGTAAAAGCGGCAGTGGTAAGCCGTGTTATAGCCGATATGGAAGGTGTGCAGGAGGTAATAGTGCACACCGGGCAGCATTATGATGCTGATATGTCGGAGGTGTTTTTTAAGGAAATGGATATACCGCATCCGCATTATAACCTTAATGTGCATGGACTATCGCATGGAGCCATGACAGGCTGTATGATGGAAAAGCTGGAAATGGTGATGAAGGCGGAGCACCCTGATATGGTGCTGGTGTATGGTGATACCGATTCTACTCTGGCGGGGGCTTTAACAGCAGTAAAAATGCATGTGCCCGTATCGCATGTGGAGGCAGGATTGCGGTCGTTTAATATGGCTATGCCGGAGGAAATTAACCGTATACTTACCGATAGGGTGAGCAGTGTATTGTTTTGTCCTACCGAGGTGGCTATGCATAATTTATATAAGGAGGGATATGAGCATTTTCCGGTGCACATAGTGCTTACCGGTGATGTAATGTATGATGCGGCTGTGTATTATGGTATTAAGGCACAGGCTCCTAATGGCTATATACCTGATAATTATATACTGTGTACCCTGCACAGGGCCGAAAATACCGATAGTGCTCAGGTATTGAAAGGTATATTGGAGGCATTGGAGTATATTTCGGTTCACATTATGCCTGTAGTGTGTCCTTTGCATCCGCGTACCAGGCAAAAAATGGGTCAGTTGAACTATGATTTTGCGAGAAGCAATATTCGGTTTATGTCACCGGTGGGGTATTTTGAAATGTTGTATTTATTGCAACATACGCAAATGGTAATGACCGATAGCGGAGGTGTGCAGAAGGAGGCTTATTTCTTTGGTAAAAAATGTGTTACCATGCGTGAGCAGACCGAGTGGGTGGAGCTGATGCAGTGCGGGTGTAATGTGCTTGGCGGTGTTGGCAGGCAGAGTATAATAAATGCCGTGGAACGCATGGCGCAGACAAGCCCTGTATTTACACAGCAGCTGTATGGAGACGGTAATGCCGGTAAGTATATAGTTAACTATCTGATTAATAGGTAATTGTATTATATCAAAAAACTATCTATTTTTTCTAAAAAACTAATAATTTTATCTGTATTTTCTATATCTGTAGGTAAATTAAGCATTTGTGATGATATTTTTACGGCATTGGGACACGTATCGGCGTGAAGGTTCCACGTTTCCCATTGTCGGTATATAGGGTGTATGGGGCTACAGAACCATTCTCCCAGTGGAATATGATTTTTTTCGGCCATAGCCAAAACCTGTTCACGATGTTGTACCAGTATGGGAAATTTAAGGAAGGAGTGGTCTTCGAACAGTTCGGGCAGCACATAAGTTTTGTTATGTTCCATAAGGTATTGATTATATATGGAGGCATTGTGTTTTCTAAGAGTCAGAGAGTGGGGCAGTGTGTGTATATTTTGTATGCCTTTTTTTATTTGTGTGATTGACATAGCCTTAAAGTAGTGGGGAGGTTGTATGGCGGAGCATATTTCGGTACCTGAGGATGAGCCTTGTACCAGTTGATGTTTGCTTAGCCATCGGTATATATTTATCATGTGCCAGTATCGTTTTTCGGTGAGTATTTTTTCCCGTACGAGGTACAGGGAGGCAAGTGATATTCTATTGCGGATTGATGCCGGTTCCAGGTTAGCATTTACTATTTGGAGCCTATGGGCTATGGAGGCATTGTTTACCATGGCGAATCCGCCCACGCCGGTGCTAAAGGGTTTGTTCCATTGGGTAGAATAGAAGGCAGCGTCGCAGTAGCTGCCATTGGGCAGGTAGTGATAGGAGCCGCCAAATCCGTGGGTACAGTCTTCTATGGAGTACACATTATATTTGGCAGCTATGGCCTGAATAATTTCCACATGCGATGACAGCCCGAATGTATTTTGGCATATTATCACTTTGGTATGAGGGCTTATGGCTTTTTCTATATCGTTAGGGCGGGCATTATAGGTGTGTGGGTCTATATCCACGTATACGGGAGTGGCGCCCACATATTTTATGGCGTTAGGCACTACCACGCAGGTAAAGGCGGGTATTATCACTTCGTCGCCGGGGCCCACGTTCATGGCTTGGAGCAGGGCATATAGGGCTACGCGGCCTTTATAGTACAGGTATATGTTGTCTTCGGAGGTGTTCAGGTATGAAGCCAGCAGGTGTTTATATTGTAATGTTATGTTTTGGTTCATGATTTTATGGTTTTGAATAAGCCTATAAGTGATCCTAATGCATACGAAAAGTGCAGTACGGCAAAGGCGGTGCACAGCCATAGGAATTTGCAGTGTTTTTGGCGGGCTATATTAAGGCAGGTGATGATAAGAAAGCATATATACAGGCATAATGACAGCAGGCTTATGTATATGCATGGTGTGTATAGCAAGGCGGCTATGGCGGGTATAAGTAGTGACAGCAGGAATAGCAGTGGTATAAAGTGCCTTACTGACAGTGAAGATATTTGACGGGTTATTTTTACGGTGAGCACGTTCCATAGTCCGTTAAGGTAATTATTGTGTGCCAGTTCTCTCATGGTTTCGCGGGTATAATAGGTACATAGTGCTTCAGGTATAAGCATTATTTTGCCCCCGTGGGCCAATATCCGTTTGTTAAGTTCTATATCCTGATTACGTACCAGAAGGGTATTATACATGCCGTATCGGGTAAATACGTCTCTTCTAAAGCATCCGAATGGAACGGTGTCCACTGCTGTAACGGAGCTTATGCCGGTGCGGAATGCGGAATTGCCTACGCCAAAAGGGTGGCATAGCACTTCCTTTATGGCCAGTGCTTTAGCGGTGGGGTGTAGTACATTGGTAAGGCATACGGCACCCACATTATCGGCTTGCAGTTCCTTAAGGTAGCGGGTAAGGGTGGAGAAATACTTAGGGCTATAGCCGGAGTGTGCGTCCAATCGTATTATTATGTCGCCTTTGGCTTCATTAATGCCTATATTCATGGCATAGGGTACTATGCGGTGCGGATTGTGAAGCAGGTGTATGTAAGGGTATTGTTTGGCATAGTGCTGTATAATATCAGTGGTAGTATCGGTACTGAGGCCGTTTACAAACAGTACTTCCAGGTCATCTTTATCATAGTCTTGTGCTATGATGCTTTGTATGCATTGTTCTATGTATTTTTCCTCGTTGTAAACCGGTATTATTACTGATAGCATTCTTATAGGGTATTAGTACGTATTATATTGTTGTATTCGGCTATATATTTTTCACTTATGTGTTCCCATTTAAAAGCAGGGAAATGGATATTGACATTGGTATATTGGTCGCGATGTTCCAATATGTGGGCTATAGCTTGGGCTATATGGTGTACCGAAAGCGGATTCACACTTAGGCCAGCTTGCGGGCCCAGCATACCATCTACGGCCTGGTGTTGGCTATATATTACGGGTAATCCCTGGCTGAGGGCTTCTATGTATACCAGTCCGAACGTTTCATATATAGAGGGCATGGCCAGCAGGCAGTGTTTACGCATTTCTATGCAAAGGGCAGTTTTATCATATATGGGGCCCAAGTAGGAAAAAGTATCAGCATGTTGTGATATAAGGGCGTTTATATGAGGATGTTGTTGGTCTCCACCTACCAGGGTAAGGTGTATGTCACGGAATGAGGGTTTTTGTTTTAATTGCAGCACGGCCTGCATGAGGCGTGGTACGTTTTTACCCTCGCTAAAATTTCCTACATATAATATATTATGATTGTATGTTGCTTCATGGTGTATATGTTCCAAATAGTAATTGTCTATGCCATTAGGCATGAGCATAAATTTATCTTTAATACTATTCAGTATGGGTTGTATGGCTTTTTGTTGGCAAAAGTTGTTCATGAGTGCTTGTGATATAAAGCATATTTTGCTTGCATGCAGCAGTATTTTTTTTCCTATAGGCCAGGTGTGGGGCATGCGGCTTAGGAAACCGTTTACGTCGGTATTCCTTATGTTTACTATATAAGGAATATGGTATTTATTATATATGTAATAGGCAATACCGCCATCACTGAATAAGGTGGAGGCATGGCACAGGTGATAGTCGGTAAGGGAGGTGTGTTGTTGTAAGTAGTTAAACAGTTTTTTTATTTTTATATGATAGCAATATTTGTGGTACGGCTTAATAATATTGGCATATATTATGCGGGTGTGTTTACATTCAAAATTATTTTTACCATACAGGTCTTTATGTCGTATGGGGCAAAACACCGTTTGGTATATGCCTTGGCTGTCAAGTGTGCTATATAGCATGCTGTGAACCCGGGAGCCGGCAAAATCGTTACATATGTGAATAATGTTCATGTTTAGAATGTTTAGGAGGAAGTGTTACCATGTTGCCAAACATTATTTGTGTTTCCGGCAGTCTGCCCGGGTCAAATCCGCCACCGGGGGTGAAGGTAAGTTCGCCAAAATATACTTTCCCGTTTTCCAGGTAGAAGTCGGCGCGTACAAACGGGAATGGCTTGGCCAATATTTCGGCGCAGCGGAATACTTCTTCTATGCCATCGGGTTTGGGTATGGTGAAGCCTTCTTTAGCTGCAATGCCTTGCTTATTAAGTCGTTGAAAATTCCATTGGCGGTCAAAAAAGTAGAAAGCGGGTTTATTGTCATTGCTGCGGTTATAGCAGCACAGCACATATTGAGGAACGCCATTAAAGCAATATACCTTATAGTCGGTAGGGGCGCCGCCATGGGCTGTTTCTATATAGGCTTCACACAGCAATATTTTTTTCATTTTATATTGGCTTTCGGCGGCTATAAGATGGGCTTTTATATTATGAAAACGGTTGAGTTCTTTTATGGCTTTAGCTTTGTTCAATGTGTTTTTATTGGTGCATATTACATTCCCGCCGCAGCCAAAATTCCATTTAAGGGCAAATTTTTGAGGCAGCGTGTCCCATTGTATATTTTGGGTGGAGGTATAGGTAGCTATAAGAGGGGTGAGTATATGTTCCAGTCCGCAGTTTTTTACATATTCTCTCACGCGATATTTATCGGCGCACTGTTTTACCAGTTCATTATACGGGTGATAGTATAATTTCATCCACTGTATTTTTTCATCTAGGGTAACAGGTGGATTCAGGTGTAGCGGCTTGTGAAAATAGTAGCGATATAGCACCTTTACGGCCATGGCCGGTGATAAAGAGCACAGCAGGTATCTCACCCAAAGATTAACGTGTGAACGTATATGCATAGTGTTGTTATTTTCTTTAAATAATATATAGTTTACCAGTGCGGGTTACGGGTGTTGGGTTTTTGGTAGGTGTGGTTAATTATCAGTTCGGTATAGTCGCCAAATGCGGGTCCGTTAGCGGTTTGGCTCAGGTCGGGGTTGGCGTTCCATTCCACAAACACGGGTTCCCCGTTGAGGTCCACGGCAAAGTCCCATGCGGCCATGTCAAAGTAGGGTAATTTATAGTGCAGTTGTTGGGCTGTTTCCACCACTTTATGGTAGGAGGGTATGGGGTAGCCCAGCAGTTCTATACCGGTATCGGTATGTGTTACCATGTCGTCGCCGGGGGCGCCATAGGCATATTTAGCCAGGGTACCGTCGTTATTGATGCGGGCGCTTATGCCTCCGGCACTTTCATTGTCTATTACCTGATTCATTTTACCTATGCGTATTACGGTGTATAGCACTATTATATCCATGCCGTTTCGGTAGGTAAGCAGGCGTATGGTGTTGGCCGATGTGGGGTTAAGGGCATCTAAATCAGGGTGCTGTTTTATTTTTTCCTGTATCAAAAAATCCTGTTTATAGTCCGCAAACACCTGTTCTATGGTTTTATGGTTTATATTGGTAATGCCATTGTGCGTCTCCAGCAGTTGTACACCTTGTCCGCGTGTGGACATGGAGGGCTTAATGATGGTGTTGTTTAAGTTTTGGCACAATGCCAATGCTTCTTCTTTACTTATGGGCGTATGGTCGGCATAGAAGTAGCCGTTCATATTTTTTACTATTATGCGGGGTTGTTGTACATTAGGAAATAGCAGGTGTGATATGTTTTTATCGGCATAGGCGTCCATAAACGGGAATATATTCATGCGGCCTATCAGTTCGGTGCGGTACAGGCTCAGCGGTATATATTTATGGGTGAATACGCCCGTGCGGGAGTACATAAACCTATGCCATATAGTAGGCACCTTGTGGCCTACCAGCGGAACATAGTAGTTTTGTATGCTTTTTATTTGTACCTTAGTAAGCGGGCGTTTTATTTTTAGCCGATTATATTTTTTTGTTATTTCTTTTACAAAATTGTGAACTACAAGTCTTTTTTTTAGTAAATTAACACATCTTATTTTCATGAGCGTAATTTTTATATGTTAGTGTGTGTTTTTATAATTATTCCATCGTTCTTTTATTATTTTACGGTAAGTGATGTAGCCTTCCATGCGGAACAGCATGGAGCTAAGCCAATAGAGGGCAGTATATAGTATTATTTGTACAAGCATAACCGCATAAGGGTGTATAGGCATAAGGGTGCCTGCGTAGTACACGGCTATGCCTATAAGGCAGCATAGCAGGTAGCATCCGCCTACATCTTTTATTTGGTCCCACAGGCCGTAGTGTATGGAGTATTTGTTTACCCATGCATTAATAATAAAGCACACGTAGCCAAATGCGGTGCATGCCCACAGCAGTCCGTATATACCGAAGGCGGTACCGGCAATAATAAGGCCTATGCCTATCAGTCGTTTGCTCAACTGGAGCAAAAAATAGGTTTTGCCTTTGCCAAGCGATTTTATCACGTTGGTATTAAGTGTGTTAAGTGTGTATATCATGCTGGATATGCATAATATTTGAAAAAACGGGATAGCGGGTTCCCATTTGGCTCCATATAGCAGTATAATAAAGGGGCGGGCTATTACTATAAGCAGTACCATAAGGGGAAAATTGAGGTACACTATGGCTTTTATGTTCTTTTTAAGTCCGTACAGCAGTTGTTGTGTATTGTCCTGAAGGGTGGCAAATACCGGAAACGATACCTGATTTACTATTTGTGACAGGGCGTTAGTGGGAACTGCTTCCAGTTTACGGGCTTGGGTAAAATATCCCAGCTGGTTAGCCGAATACAGTTTGCCTATTATAAGGCTTTGCAGGTTTACGTATATGGTTTCCACCAGGGCCGACAGAGCCATAAGGCCGCCAAAGGCGAATAGTTCTTTTAGTGATTGCAGGCTGAATTCCCATGAGGGTCGCCATGAACTCATTTTCCACAGTAGCAGTACATTGGCTATGCTACCTATAAGGCTGGAGGCTACAAGGCTCCACACGCCGCATCCCAGTAAGGCCATAATTATGGCGCTTATGGCTCCGGCTAGGGAGGATACTATATTTCTTATTGACAGTTCTTTGAATCGCAGCTGCTTTTGCAGCTGACAGGATTGTATGGAGGAGAAAGCCAATATGATTAGTGATAAGCTTTGCACTCTAAGTACTTTGCTCAGCTCGGGCATAGTGTAAAAACGGGCTATGAGCGGGGCGCATCCATATAGCACAAGGTAGAAGAATACCGAGGCAAACAGGTTCCAAAAGAACACCGAGGAGTAGTCGGTGTGGGTAGGGTCTTTTTTTTGTATGAGAGCGGTGCCGAATCCGGCGGTAACCAATATACCGGATATAGCTATGAATACATAGAGCATGCTTATGCAGCCAAAGTCGGAGGGCATAAGCAGTCGGGCCAGCACCAAATTGGCAATAAAAGAAAGGCCCATGGTACCGAATTTACCTATGCCTGACCATATCATTCCGGTAATTGTTTTTTCCTTTAAGCCCTTTGCAGTCATATATTATCTTGATTTATTTGCCTTTTGCAAATGCATCCAAATATTCAAAAGCGGGAGTGAGCATTCCCTGTTGGAGTATTGTTCCCCGTTGTATTATGGGAGAGTGTTCCCCTTGCAGTAGCGGGCGGAATACGTGTTGTATGAGCATATCGCCAAAGTAGGCGCTGGTATCCATTGCCAGGGCATTGGGGCAGGTGTCCACTGCCATAGTGGTAATATTGTGTGGAGATGAAAAAGCTTTTTCTTCTTTGCCCGTAAGGGGATTATAATCGTAGAAAGGTTCCCGATGAGTGGAGGAACGAAGGGTTGATTGTACACTGCCCATAATATCGCAGGTAATATCTCCTATGAATTGTAATTGCAGGCAGGGGTGCTGAAGGTCGTGTTGTGACAGGTACACAGGAGCTCCTATGCCCCAAAAATGTGCACATATAAGTATGTCGGCATTGTGTGCAAAGCGGTTAAAGTTGCTTTCGTATTCATGGGCATGGGTAGAAAAGTGTTCCCATGTGAAGGGTTGTCCGCTATGGTGTTTTACCAGCCTGTCCACATCGGCTACGCAGTAGGAAAGTGTGTTTACCTTGTCGGTATGCATAAATTCCTCTTCTGTCATTTCCCTGGCTCCTATTTCATGCAATATATATTGTGCTCCCTGTGATACGCGGCCGGCGCCGGTAATTATTATTTTTACTGCCGGCAGTTCTATGGAGCAAAGGGCTGCTTTAAGTTTGTTTAGCGTAAAGCGAAGGTCGGGTTGAGGTAATTGGTATAGCCGGTGGCGTAAGCCATATCCCTGCAGGGTGTAGTAGGTACCTACCACACCTGCCCACCATCCAAAGGCACACATGCGTGCTCCCTTGTCATCGGTAAGGTATTCGTAGTCGGTGAAGGTAATGTGCCTGTTCATAAGTGCTTGTATAAGTGGCCTATTGTATTCCTGCATTTTGGCTATGTGTCCAAAGAAGAAATAATGCTTATTTGGTATAAGGCTTTGAATATCAGCTTCTTTTATACCAAATAGCAGGTCGCAGTCGCTCATGTTGCTGCACACCTCTATGCCGGCTTGGGCGTATTCGGTATCGGTATAGGCTCTTATGGAACTGCTTTGCACCACAAATTTGTGCTGCGGGTATTCCTTTTGCAGCATAGCCATTTGTTCAGGTGACAGTGCCACCCTGTTGTCAACGGGTGTTTTGGTTTCCTTGATAAGACCTATTTTCATATTTTTAATCAAATATTATATAAATGACTTTTTTTATGCGAAGTTATGCTAATAAACTGTTTAAAAAGGGCTTACAAAATCTTTAAAAAGGGGGGTTATTTGGTCCTTGTCTGATACTATGGCATTTTGTATGCCCCATTGTATATTCAGTAGGGGGTCGTTCCAGTGTATGGCCATTTCAGAAGCTTTGTTGTAATAATTACCTGTTTTGTATACAAATACGGTATCATTTTCCAATGCTGCAAATCCGTGAGCAAAGCCTTCGGGTATCCAAAACATGTTATGGTGCAGGGTATCCAGTTTTACTGATACATATTTGCCGTAGGTAGGAGAGTTTTTACGTATATCTACCGCCACATCCAGGGCAGATCCGTGCACTACTCTTACTAGTTTAGCCTGAGCAAAAGGGGGTGCTTGCAGGTGAAGTCCTCTTACCACATTTTTAGCTGATACCGATTGGTTATCCTGTACAAAATCGGTTTTTATTCCGGCCTGTTCAAATAGTTGTCGGCTATAGCTTTCAAAAAAGTATCCGCGGCTATCTCCATACACTTTAGGCTGAATAATGAGTAATCCTTCTATATCGGTTTTTATGAATTCCATATTATTATATATATGTTAATTGCTATATATCCTTTTATTTTTTCTTCAATAGGGAAAGGCATTTTTGTTTCCATGTTTGTTTGGGAGTGGTTTCCTGTCCGTAGCCATAGCCGTAGCCATAGCCGTAGCCATAACCATAACCGTGTTTGCCGTTATGTGAGGTATGGGAAGCGGCATTAATCACGTAGCTCAGTTTTTTCATTTGTTGTTCTTCGTACAGGTTGTTAATATTATCTATGTAAGGAATGAGTGAATAGTGTTCTTTGAATACGTATATGGGGTAGTCGGTCATTTGCATGCATATAAGTGCATCGGTAACCATGCCTATAGGCGGGTTATCAAAGAATATGTAGTCAAAATTTTGTTTAAGTTCGTCCAAAAGTTTGGACATATTGGGGGAGAGCAGCAGTTCGGAGGGGTTAGGCGGTATGCTGCCTGCAGTAATAAAGTACAGGTTTTCCAGGCGGCTTTCGTTCAGGCATTCCTGCCATGCGTACTTGCCTATAAGTATATTGCTCATACCCTTAATGTTGTGTATTTTCTTTTCGGGAGTGGAAAATGCCACGTGTATTTTAGGTTTACGCATATCCATATCCAATATCACCACCTTTTTGCCCGAATAGGCAAATATACCTGCCAAATTTACGGTTACAAATGTTTTTCCTTCACCCGATATGGTGGAGGTGGTAGATACTATTTTGGGTCCGTTGTCATTATTCATAAAGTTCATATTGGAACGCAGGCGTCGGAATGATTCCGATATGTTTGATTTCGGGTCCAAGTCTATTACCAGTTGTGAGGCTTCCATATTGGTTTCGGTTTTGGGTATATAGCCCAAAAACGGAATATCCACATATTGTGATATATCTTCTTTACTATCTATGTAATTGTAAGTTAGGTATCTGTATAGTATATATATAATTGATAGTATAAGGCCTATGGCCAAAAAGGTAATGTATATTTTAGTTTTGTCGGGAGTGGCGTGTAGTGAAGCGGGAGTGGAATATTGCAGCACTATGAACGGAGAGGTGGTACCGGCTTTAAGCAGGGTGTATGACATTCGACTTTCAAGCAGTCGGTCGTAATAATTGTTGCTCACATTGGTGAGACGTTGCAGTTTTTTGTATTCCAGTACGTTGGTGAAGTTTTCTTGTGCCTTAAGTATTATATTGTAGTTTTTCATTTTTTGTTGCAGGCCTTCTTTTTCATCTTTTATAGAGGCTATGTTGGCCTGTATTATTTCTTTCAGGGCACTTATTTGTACGTTTATCTGGTGGTTTAGGCTTTGTATTTTGCCGCTGTTTACGGTATAATTATATTGCAAATTTTCTTTTTCCAGCAGCAGCTGTTGAATTTTGTCTATGCAGTTACTCACGTTACCCTGCAAATTGCTCCCCAATATTTTGGCCATTAGTTTGTATGGGTCGGTTTCTGTTTCAAACGATTTGTCTATTTGACGCAGTCGTCTTTCGTTTTGTTCCAGTGTGTTAATTCTGGCTACACATTCCTCATAGTCTTCCTGTAGGGTTTCCAGGTTTTTGTCATCAGGATTCAAAAAGTTATTGCTCTTTTTGTATTCATCCAGTGACTCTTCTCGGTCATATACTTCCTGTTCCCATATTTCCAGTTGGGAATCTATGTATTCTAATATTTTATTAAAGCTTTCCTGCCGTTGCACGGCATAAAAGTCCAAAAAATCGGTGGTGATGGCATTTACTATATAGCTGGCTTTGTCGGCATTGTTATATACCAGGGATATATCTATGCCTCCACTGGCATTTTCCGACGGGTAGGCGGTAATGCGTTTAATGTATTTATCGTTGCGTTGTTGGGCGTTTTGCAGTATGCAGTAGTAGGTGGTGCCCATCATATTAATAAACTCGGATTTAAGTATGAAGTAGAAGGAGCAGTAGGGGCAGGTAAAGCGGGTAGTATCCTGTGATATGGTAATATTTTGTGATATATTATGTTTTTCACAGTAAATGCGAATTTCATTTTTGTCCAAAAATTCTATGTATATGGGGGTATTATATAGCTGGGTATGGTTTTCATCAAATATCAGTTCAAAGGAGTGATTGGGGAACATCTCCGAGTCCATTACCTTGCCTTTAATATAATAATCCACATCCAAATTTAATTTTGCCAGGCTTTTTTCCAAAAATGTTTTGGATTGTATAAGGTTGATAATTTTATTAGGTGATTCCTGTCGGGCTATAAAGTCATTGTCATCACCTTCACCGGCAAAGTTGAAGGTTTTATCATCCGATTTTTGTATGGTAGATACGGCCTGATAGGCGGGTGTAGTGTATCGCAGGTAGAAAAACGCTATTAAAAATGTAACGGTAAGCAATATTGGTATGGTAATCCAATGACTTTTCAGTACAGATTTTATAAGGGTAGGGTTAAGCTGATCATTGAAAGGTTTAATTTCTTTTTTCATAGGAACTATTTATTGTTAATGTCTTTAAACTGGTCAACTGAGTTGATAATGAGAAGTGTAGTAGAAAGTAGCGTGAGGTAGGGGTTTAGTTCGTTCAGGAATCGGCTTACAGGACGCAGTCTGGGTTCTACATATATGATGTCATTGGCCTTAAGGGTGAGGTTAGCCTGTTTCATGCCGTCAATAGTGGATAGGTCTACCTGATATACGATAGGATTTTTCAAGTCTCCGCGTATCAGTTTTATTTTGCATGCCCTGCCATCGGATATGCCGCCGGCTTGGGCTAAGGCTTCTATAAGAGTGGTATTTTCCTGTGACAGGGTAATTACTTTAGCGGTACCTCCTTCTCCGCCGGGAAATATGGTAACTTTATGGTTGGTTATTTTTACCCTCACCATGGGGGAGTTCATATATTGGGCATAGGCCAATTCCAGGGTGTCTTCCAATTGTCGGGTGGTAAGCCCTGCCACCTGTATGCGTCCTAAGCGGGGTAGCTTTACCATACCGTCAAATTCCACGGTGAAAGCACGTCCGTAGTTATTGTTGTTACTATTGTTGGTCGTATTTTCAAATATAGCTTCCCCTTCTTGTATGTCCACGCTTATTTGCAGTACATCGTTAGGTGCTATTCGGTATTCGGTATAGCGTTCTTCTTGCGGAAATGGTTGTATTTGATTCTTAGTGGCTCTAAGCATGCGGGCAGGCATAAATACCTTACACGAACTGAAAAGCAGAAGGGCTGTTGCGAATAATAATACTTGTTTTTTCATTATTCCTGGTTTGGTTTATGGTTGTTAATAACAGATAATATAACATATATGAGCATAACGGGTATAATGGCCTTGAATTGCCATGTTGCAATAAGAGTTACGCTACATATAATGAGAACGTAGCGGGCCATGTTCTTTTTGAATGAAAAATCATGAAATTTGAGTGACATCAGCGGGTATTCCGTAAGCATGGCCGCACACAGAAATAGCATTAGTGCTATATATATAATAAAAGAGTGTTTGGTGTCGGCATAAAAAGGCAGTGATACCAATATGAAGGCGGCTGCCGGTGAAGGCAGACCCAAAAACACATCTCCCTGACGGGTATCCACATTGAATTTTCCCAAGCGGAGTGCCACGCAGCATGCATATACCATGCCGCAGGCAGCAGGAATAATGTTAATGCCACACACTTCGTATAAGGATATGCCTGCAAACAGGGCTTCTTTGTATAGTACGTAATACATTATCATGGCAGGGGCCACGCCAAATGATACCACATCACTCAGGGAGTCCAGTTCCTTGCCTATATCCGATTTTACATGTAGCATGCGGGCGGCAAAGCCGTCGAAGAAATCGAATACCGAAGCCGCCAGTACCATAATGGCTGCATATTGAAATTGCCATTGTGCAGCAAGCATTATGGCTATAATGCCGCAGCATAGGTTGCCCAAGGTAATGGTGTTCGGTATGTGCTTTTTTATGTCCATCTTATATTTTTCGTATTTTAGTCAAACAATGTTGCAGTAAAGCCGTCATTTTTTTTTATGCCCAGGTGCTCATAGGCAGCGGCTGTTACCTCCCTACCTCTGGGCGTGCGTACCAATAGTCCTTCCTGTATTAAAAAAGGCTCATACACCTCTTCTATAGTTCCTGCATCTTCGCCTACGGCGGTGGCTATGGTATTAAGGCCCACAGGGCCGCCCTTGAATTTATTAATAATGCAACCCAATATGCGGTTGTCCATTTCGTCTAAGCCGTGTTCATCTACATTCAATGCCGATAAGCCATAGCGGGCTATGTCCAGGTCTATGGTACCGTTGCCTTTTATTTGAGCAAAGTCCCTTACCCTTCTTAGCAGCAGGTTGGCTATACGTGGTGTTCCGCGGCTACGGCGTGCTATTTCATGAGCTGCTAACCTGTTAATGGTAATATTCAATATGTCAGCCGAACGGCATATAATGCGTTCCAGAGTGGGTGTGTCATAATAGTTGAGCCTTAGGTTAATTCCAAAACGGCTACGCAGCGGGGCCGTAAGCAGCCCCGATCGTGTGGTGGCTCCCACCAGGGTAAAGGGGTTGAGTCCTATTTGCACATTGCGTGCATTAGGTCCTGATTCTATGAGAACGTCTATTTTGTAGTCCTCCATGGCAGAGTATAAATATTCTTCCACCACGGGTGACAGCCGGTGTATTTCATCTATGAACAGTACATCGTTAGGTTCCAAATTGGTAAGTAATCCGGCCAGGTCGCCGGGCTTGTCTATTACCGGACCCGAGGTTACCTTCACATTTACGCCCATTTCATTGGCTATAATATAGGAAAGAGTGGTTTTGCCCAGTCCCGGAGGCCCGTGCAGCAGCACGTGGTCCAAGCTTTCACCTCGTAATTTGGCCGCATGGACAAATATTTTCAAATTCTCCACTACCTGCTCCTGTCCGGCAAACTCGCTAAATCCGCCGGGACGTATTACTTTCTCTATCTCTTTTTCTGATAGGGAAAGCCTGTCGGCATTGGGATCTACGTTTGGATTATTGGTTGTTTTTTTAATGCCCATGTTTATAGTGTTAAATCTTCTTCTATGCGAAGATTGTCAATAATAAAATTTTGTCGTTCCATGCTGTTTTGACCCATGTAATAAGCCAACATGTCATCTATGGTGCTTTCATCACTTATTACTACAGGGTCTAAGCGTATGTCTTTTCCTATAAAATGCTTGAATTCATCGGGTGATATTTCGCCCAAACCTTTGAATCGGGTTATTTCCACCTTGCCGCTAAGCTTATTGGCAGTGCTATTACGCTCTTCTTCCGAGTAGCAGTAGAGGGTTTCTTTTTTATTACGTACACGAAACAGCGGTGTTTGCAATATGTATAGGTGCCCTTTTTTTATTAAATCAGGGTAGAATTGTAAAAAGAAGGTGAGCAGCAGCAAGCGTATGTGCATGCCGTCCACATCGGCATCGGTGGCTATTACTATGTTGTTATAGCGGAGGTTGTCCAGCCCGTCTTCTATGTCAAGGGCTGCCTGCAAAAAGTTAAGTTCCTCATTTTTGAAGGTTTCGTCCTTCTTTTTGCCATAGCTGTTAAAAGGCTTGCCTCGCAAGGAAAATACGGCCTGTGTTTCGGCATTGCGTGATTTGGTAATAGAACCCGATGCCGAATCACCTTCGGTGATGAACAGGGTGGTTTCCATTCTGTGGTCATTTTCGGCATTTTTTCCTTTAAAGGTATCACACATGTGTATGTGACAGTCTCTTAATTTTTTGTTTACTATGTTGTTCTTTTTGCCGTCTTTGTTCTTTTTGTGCAGGTCGGCTATTTCTTTACGCTCATTCTCCGATGCTATAATTTTTTGCTGCCATATAGCGGCCACATCAGGGTGCATGTGGAGGTAGTTGTCTAATAATCGGCATACTATGTCTATTACATACCAGCGTATAGTGGGTCCTGCCGCTATACCTTTTTCCGCATTGGCCGGCCACATGTTGGTAGAACCCAATTTGGTTTTGGTTTGTCCTTCAAATTGGGGTTCCTGTATGCGCAAGCTGATGGCCGCACATATAGACTGTCGTACATCTATAGGGTCGTATTCCTTTTTGAAATATTCTCTGGCACATTTTACCAATGCCTCACGCAAGGCATTTTGGTGGGTGCCTCCATGGGTGGTATGTTGCCCGTTTACAAATGAGAAATACTCATCCCCATTGCCTTTTACCTTGTGCGTGAGTGCCAGCTCCAGCTTGTCCTCCTGCAGGTGTATAATGGAATAGGCCGGCTGTGATATATTCTGTGCCATAAGGTCTAATAAGCCGTTTTTGGAGTAGTATTTTTGCCCGTTACAGGTAAGGGTGAGCCCTTTGTTCAAAAAAGCATAGTTCCATAGCATTTTTTCTATAAATTCCGAATAAAAGGTATAGTTGCCGAATATGCTTTCATCGTTATCGGGAATAAAAGTAATGATGGTACCATTGTGCTCGGTAGTGGAGGCTATGGGGTAGTCCTGCGTGAGTATGCCGCGTGAAAATTCGGCCACCTTGGTGCGACCTTCACGTATAGACTGCACCTTAAAGTAGCTGGACAAGGCATTCACAGCTTTGGTACCCACACCATTCATACCTACCGACTGCTGAAATACTTCACTGTCAAATTTACCGCCGGTATTCATTTTAGACACACAATCTATGGCCTTTTCTAGCGGAATACCGCGGCCATAGTCACGTACCGTTACGCAGTTATCTTTTATGGTAATGTCAATGGTTTTACCTACACCTTGGTTGAATTCATCTATAGAATTGTCTATTACCTCTTTAAGTAATATATATATGCCGTCATCAGGCGACGAACCGTCCCCCAAACGCCCTACATACATGCCGGGACGCCTGCGGAGGTGAACCTGCCAATCCAGCGTTTTAATGTTGTCTTCTGTATAGTTGGTCATTTGATATCAAATAAAATTCCACACTACAAAAATAGCTTTTTTTTGTCAAAAAATACCCCTATTCCGTTATTGAGTTTATAACATATTAGTGTTAATTTATTTTGTAGCTTATTTACTTTGTTGCAATATAAAAGTACCCGTGGTTTTGCAAGGCTTTCCATCATAATAGGCCGAGCCTTCATATCCCCCTTCTATAACCGATTTTTCACCTGCGGTATAGTACCGGCCTTTTATTTTTAACATGTTTACGGTAGGCGTGTTATCATTAGTATTAGTGCCCATTATACGGGCAAAGCCTATGGCTCCGCTTATGGAATCGGTGCCATATTTTGTTAATGTGGATGAGGTATTCCCTTCTTTTTCCTGTATTACCAGCTCTTTAGCAGTACTTTTGGTAATAACAAAATGATATACTGACAGGTATTCAGTAGGTGTGTAGGCGTCATTAATAATGCCGCTAAAAGTACCTGTGTATTCCCCTTTGCCCGGCTTTTTGGTGCATGACAGAGCCATTAATGCAACTCCTATGAGTAAAAATGCGTATTTTTTCATGTGTATATATACTTATAATAATAAATCATGCAAAGGTAGCATTTATTAGAATAATAATGACCTGTTTTTTGCATAAAAAATGCATGTTTTATGGCTTGTGAAGTCCTGTTTTTTTTTAACAAATGTAAGAGGAAAAGTTTTTGTTGTACACCCCTGTTACCTAAAACGCTTAATTGTATATTTGCAAATTATATATATATGCAATGAATAAAATTATACTTATATTGTCAATTGTGCTTGGCCTGCTGGTAAGAGCGGCTTATTCACAGTCCTATTCGGCCGCCGTGCCCAATAATGTTACCACGCGTATTCTTTTCATATTTGATGCATCCAACAGCATGTGGGGCAATTGGCAAAGTGATAAAAAAATACACATAGCTAACCGTTTGCTGTGTAATATGATAGACAGTCTGGAACAGTACCCTAATGTTGAATTGGCGCTTAGAGTATATGGGCATCAAAAGGAATATAAACAATACGACTGTAATGATACTAAACTGGAAGTGCCTTTTGCTCCCAATAATTTTCAGCGAATTAAGCAAAAACTGAAGTCCATATACCCTAAAGGAACCACTCCAATAGCTTTGTCATTGCAGGCTGCCGAAAACGATTTTCCTTCTACCCCCGGCTGTCGCAATGTAATAGTCCTTATTACCGACGGCATAGAAGAGTGCTCGGGTAATCCCTGTGAAATATCGCAAGCCCTGCAGCGTAAAGGTATAGTGCTTAAGCCTTTTGTTATAGGCATAGGTTCCGATTTTAGTATGGATTTAAGTTGTATAGGTAATTATATAGATGCTGCCAGTGAAAAAGATTTCAGTGTGGCACTGGGTATTATTATAGAGCAGATATTTAATAAAACCACCTGTCAGGTAAACCTGTTGGATGCCAAAGGTGCCGCTACCGAGTCAAATGTGAATATGAGTTTCTATAACGAAGCTAATAATAAGTTGATGTATAACTATATACATACCATGAATGCCCGCGGTATACCCGATACCCTGTATTTGCAGAGTATGCCATCGTACCGTATTAAAGTGCATACTATTCCCCCTGTGGAGGTGAGCGGTGTAAAGCTCAATCCCGGTACCCACACCATTATACCTATAGATGTTCCACAAGGTCAGTTGTTGGTAAAAACAGCCACCAAAAATACCCGTTACCAAACCATTCCTGTTATAGTGCGTAAAGCCGGCGAGCGGGAAGTGATTAATGTACAGTATTTTTCCATTACGGAAAAATATATTACGGGCCGCTATGATTTGGAAGTGCTGTGCCTGCCCAGAGTGAATATAAGCAATGTGGAAATTAACCCCAACTATACCGCCCAAATTAAAATTCCCGATCCCGGCGTGGCCGTAATAAGTAAGGGTGATTATGGAAGCGGCAGCCTGTATGTATTGCGTAACGGCACAGAAGAGTGGATATATAATTTGCGTAATGATGACACCTCGGAATCCATATTGCTGCAGCCCGGCACCTATAAGGTGGTATTTCGCAGAGATAAAGAAACACAAACCATAAAAACGGCGGATCAAACATTTGTGGTAAAATCCAACGCTACCACCAATGTGAACTTACCCAAAAAATAAAACTTTTATAATATGTCAAAAAAGAAAAAAGAAACCCAAATAATAGAAAACCTGCTTATTACCGAAGCCGGCGCCGAAGGCGTGTGCATAGGTAAATATAATGACAGAGTGGTATTTGTAAACAATGTGGTGCCCGGCGACGTGGCCGACGTAGAGGTGTATAAGAAAAAACATTCCTATTACATGGCACGCCCTATTGCCATTAGAACTTATTCCGATAAGCGAACCGAACCGATGTGCGCTCATTTTGGTACCTGTGGCGGCTGTAAATGGCAAAATATGCAGTACCAATATCAGCTGTATTATAAGCAAAAACAGGTTTTTGACAATTTTAGCCGTATAGGTAAATTTCCCTTCCCTGCCATTAACCCCATATTGCCTTCCGATAATATATACGCCTATAGAAATAAAATAGAATATACCTTTGCCGACCGCAAATGGCTTACCAAAGAAGAATTGGAAACAGCCGATATGAATAATATAAGCGGCGTGGGTTTCCATTTGCCGGCCATATTTGATAAAGTGCTGGATATACAGCATTGCAGTTTACATGATGAAACAGGAAATCATATACGTAACAGTATAAAAGAATATGCTCACTTGCATAACCTTACCTTCTATAACGCCCGCTCTCATGAGGGATTTTTGCGTAATATTATTATACGTAATTCGGTGTGCGGCGACTTAATGGTAATAATGGTATTTGGTTATGAAAGCGAATATATTTACAGTACCATGCAATATCTGCATGAGCAGTTTCCGCAAATTACATCCCTGGTGTATGTTATTAATACCAAAATGAATGACACCATATCTGATTTGCCGGTGCATACCTTTTACGGTAGCAGTTATATGACCGAAAGCATGGAAAATTTGAAATTTAAGGTGGCCCCACAGGCTTTTTATCAAACCAATTCCGCCCAGGCCCTCAAATTATACCAAACAGCCTTGCGTATGGCTCATATACATAGTGATGATGTGGTATATGACCTGTACACCGGCACCGGCACCATAGCCCTGTTCATGGCCCGCACCGCCCGTAAGGTGGTCGCCGTGGAATACGTGGAATCGGCAGTGGACAATGCCAAAGAAAATGCAGCGTTGAACCATATTCAAAATGCTTCCTTCTATGCCGGTGATATGAAAGATGTACTCAATGAAGAGTTTGTAAACCTGCATGGTAAGCCTCAGGTAATAGTAACCGATCCCCCGCGTGCCGGTATGCATCCTGACGTAATAGAGGTGATACTGAAAGTGCGTCCGCAAAGAATAGTGTATGTGAGTTGTAATCCCGCCACGCAGGCGCGTGATATAGCTCTTATGATGCCTCACTATAAGGTAGAAGAGGTACAGCCTGTGGATATGTTCCCCCATACTCATCATGTGGAAAATGTGTGTCTGCTTACCCTGCAGGAGTAACATATCACCCTGTTTCTTCACATAATAAATTAAATAAAAAGTACTATCCTTGTCGTATGAAAAACGGGAAGTATAATGTATCCTTATTTTTTACCGATTTTATGGTCTGAAAATATGGGAGCATTTTACTCCAATACCCGCTTGATTTTAATGACAAAGGTGTAGGTATCAATCGTTATTACAGATGTAATTAACACAAAACAAGTTATTTAGCATAAAATATATTGTAAATTACACTAAATAATACAAATAGTGTATAATTATGTAATATTATACAGTGCTCAATTCAGAGCAAATGGCAGGCACTTATTTTTATTATATTCGTCCTGTATGTCCAATGAAATGTAAACAGCATAAAATTACGGGTTTAAGTAAACAGGAATTTTAAACCTTATGGTTCAGGATTCCTATCGGAGAGAAAACATCGCAAACCACCAAAATGTGTAAACACCAAAGAAGGATGCAACAGCATCCTTCTTTGGTGTTTTGTAGCGGGGACGGGAATTGAACTCGTGACCTCCGGGTTATGAATCCGACGCTCTAACCGACTGAGCTACCCCGCCATAAATCAGTTTGCAAAGATAGCATTTTTTTTTAACATATAGCTGTTTTTTTTGTTTTTATTTCTGTCTTATTATCAAATGTTTACAATATTCAGTTGGGAGAATCTTCATTGCCTGCCCTGTTTTTTTGCACCATTTTTTTGCCTAAGGGGGCATTTGTGAGCAGGTGTTTCATTCAAAAGTGCTACCTTTGCAGAAAATATATATAAGCATGAAAGAACAATGCGAGCATCGTCTTGAACGTAAGAATTGGTTTTGCCTGTTTTCAGCCAATTTTTTTGGCATACTCAATGATAATTTTATGAAACACTGCATAGTGTTCATAGCCGTTACATGGACACTCCCAGAATGGATGACGCAGTCACAGGTAATAGCGGCTGTGTCAGCGGCATTGGTTATACCCTATCTTATATTTTCCCCGCTGAGCGGTAAAGTTACCCTGCAGTATGCCAAGTGTAAAATATTCAGGATGTGTAAGCGGTTGGAATTTCCCATAGTGGCCATGGCTATTGCGGGCTTTATGTGTAACAGCCTGATAGTAGTGCTACTGGCAGTGCTGCTCATGGGCATACAAAGTTGTATGTATTCGCCATCCAAATACGGGCTTATTAAGGATATAGGCGGTGCCGAAAAAGTAAGCTTTGGCAGTGGCGTATTTGAAACCATGTCTTTTTTGGCCATATTGGCCGGAACCTGCCTGGCAGCCTGGTTGTCGGATAATTATCATCATTATTTGCTCATCATATTCATGTTGGTATTTGCAGCCTTGGGTTACGGGTTTTGCAGCCGCATACGCGTAGCGGAAGAACCTGCCAATCCTGCCGATGCGGGCACGGCTAATCCTATATTATTTATGAAACAGTCGTTTCGTTATGCCCGCAGCTATGCTAATGTGAATGCAGGCGTATTGGGCGTATCGGTATTTTGGCTTGTAGGCGGGCTGCTGCAAATGAATATGGTGCTGCATTGCACGCATACCCTGGCTCAGTCTAATACCATATCAGGTATAGTGCTGGCTATAGCCGCCACCGGCATAGCCGCAGGCTGCACCGTTTGCGGTAAATTGTGCTCCCGTTTTAAACCACAAACGCTCATAATTACAGGATTGTCGGTAATGATATTGTGTGTGACAGCCATAGTGCTGTTCCATCCTAATGTGTACCTGTGTGCAGCACTTATATTTGTTACCGCCGCCTTTGGCGGGTGCTTTGAAGTACCCTGCCTAAGCATGATACAGCAGGCCAATACCGGTCGTAAAAACGGGGACATGCTGGCCTATATGAATTTAGCTACCTTCATATTTGTGCTTATAGGCAGCGGCATATTCTCATTGGTAACTTTTATATGGACACAAAGCAGCTTGGCCGTATTTGTAGCCATTATTATTATATGTGTACTTACACTTCTTTATTTTGCGTTCCGTAAAAATGAATAAAAAAACGTTATAATATATATATAACGTTTATTTATGTTATAAAAAAATATATATAATTGTACTACATGTATTTATTGCTTATCATTGGCAAACGTAAGGCTGGCCATTACGCATTCATGGTCAGAGTAACCGTTTCGTGAGGTAGCGTAGTTATAGCTTTGTATTTGCTTGTCATGCAATATATAGTCTATACGGAAGGAGAACAATTTATTTATGGTCATGCTTTTGCCCGTTCCTTTACCGCTTTCTGTAAAGGCATCTTTTTTACCGCTTATGAGCCGATGATAGGCGTACGACCAAGGGGTGTCGTTAAAGTCGCCACATAATATTACCTTGTAGGGTGAAGTTTCCATGTGCTCTTGTAAGGTATGTACCTGTTCGCTTCTTTTTACCGATGCGTCCACCACCTTATGGGCAAGGGCCAGGCTCCCTTGCTTAAATTCATCTTTGGTCATACCCGAAGGATTGGCAGCCCTATGGGCAAAGGAATAGTCTGTGCTGGCAAAATGCATGGATTGCAAGTGTACATTGTATATTCTAAGGGTATCATGCCCCACAAGTATATCGGTATAAGAGGCACGATTGCCTACCGAATTGTTAAATATAATATCCCCATGTCCTATAATAGGATACCTGCTTAAGGTTATCAGTCCGTAGGTATCGGGACCTTCAGTAACGCAGGTGGATTTATACACATGCTTAAGTCCTGATTGTGCTTGCAACTGTTGTAAATTTTGCCCTCTTCGGTCATAAAATTCCTGCAAACATATTATGTCAGGCTGCTCTGCAGCCAAAAAGTCTATAATACTGTCTTTTTGATGTATGCTATGATTATCCACCCCCATTACATGCACATTGTAACTCATTATTTTTAAGTGGTCGGCATCTTGCGGGAGCTCTTCTCCTTGTAATTGTAAGTATTTACCTACATTACCCCAGCCTATGGCTATGGCCAGTACTGACCACACCATGTGTCTGTTTTTAAGCATAAGCCAGTATATTACGAATATAATATTGAGTATAAGCGCATAAGGATACATTACCGAAAAGGTGGCCATTTTATGAAACGACTGCGGATTTAGCCATTGGCATGCATAGGTGAGCAATAGCAGCAGTATTGCTGCCATGTTCAATACCATCATCACTATGCGTACGGGGGTAAATATCTCATTCTTTTTTGCCATATTACCAATTCTTTTTCTTACCGGTGTCAAATAAAAATTCTTTTTCTTCTTTGCTTAAACTCTGATAACCGTTTTGGGCTATTTTGTCCAGTATTTCATCTGTCTTCTTGCGGCGTTCGGCACGTTCGGCATTGTATTGTTCGTCGGTTTTTGGCCGGGAGTATTGCCGGTTATCGGTCGGGTTTCCCCATGTGTGCCTGAACGTAAATACCGACTTAATATAGTACATTATCATAGGATATAATGCATATATACATCCGAACAGGGCACCGCCCAAATGGGCAAAATGACCGCCGGAGTTGCCGCCGGGTATGCTGAATACATCTATAATTACCAATATTAATGTTATCCATTTTAATTTAATGCTGCCCAATGCCCACATATTTATAATGTAATTGGGAACTTTGCAGGCTATGGCTGCCAGCACGGCCATAATGGCTCCCGAGGCGCCTACGGCATAAGAGAAAGCCTTCACGGCTGCAAATACCGGAAAGTAATTGTATGATAATATGTAGAGTATGTTGCCTGTCAGCCCCCCTATAAAATATACCATATAAAGTTGCCTGTCGGTAAAATATTGCACAAATATCCTCCCTGCAAAATACAAGGTGAGCATATTAAATAATATGTGAGAAAAATTGGCATGCACAAATAAGCTGCTTATCAGCGTCCATGGCTTACAGGCCAACTGCTGCCAATTAGAACTTACCGCCAGCCAGTTCCATATCCATGCGATGCCATCATGGCTGCTGTCAGCA
Organism: Bacteroidales bacterium; assembly: GCA_045598105.1. Taxonomy (GTDB): domain Bacteria; phylum Bacteroidota; class Bacteroidia; order Bacteroidales; family WCHB1-69; genus UBA1205. The sequence continues at coordinate 44,002 of JAZLLK010000060.1, forward strand.
TATAAAAAACCCGATACATTGCTCAATAGCTGTATTATCAGGCATATCATGTACACTATTACATTTATGGTAATAAGTCGGTTTAACGCCCTGCCTGAAGTAAAAAAACTCTTCAGACGGTATTCCCAATTATTATTATGATCAAATATGTGGTGCTGATTCATTTAGTATTCCCAATTTTGTTTAGCCTTCTTCTTCCAATATAGTATGAGCAGCAAGCCAAACAGCATGCCTCCCAAATGTGCAAAATGTGCTACCCCGTCAGCAGTGCCGCTTATGCCGTAGAATAGTTCTAAGGCACCATATCCTATTACAAACCATTTGGCCTTAATAGGAAACAAAAAGTATAAGTATATGAGCGAATTAGGGAACATCATACCAAAGGCCAGCAGTAATCCGAATACGCTACCCGAAGCACCTACTATATTGGGCTGACTTACATAGTATTCTTTATAGGCTATTAAATATTTATTTATGGCCGATTGAGCCTCAGCAGTGTTAATGCCATATTCCAATTGTGATACGCTATGCTTAAAAGCTTCAAATCCGCTTACCAATTCGGCATTACTGCCATCTATGGCAAATTGGTGATGACTTGCCAATGCTTGTATGTTTGCCATGGAAGGGTCAGCTATACAGGTGTTTATGTAGTGAAGGGCGGGCGATAATTCCCATGCCGTAATGGCATAGTGGGTAAGGGCAGCACCTATGCCGGTAATAATGTAATAGAGTAGGAATCGCTTAGCCCCCCAATAGTTTTCTATAGTGGCTCCAAACATCCACAGGGCAAACATATTGAAAAACAAATGCCCGAAATTACCATGCATGAACATGTAGGTAATAAACTGATACGGGTGAAATAATTCCGACTCATAGTAGTGCAAACCGAACATGTTGTACATGTCTATGCCGTATCGTTGCAATACTATAGTAGCAAAGAAGAATAAGCCATTGATAATAAGCAGGTTCTTTACTACCGGCGGAAGTATGGAAAACCCTTGCGGGCTGTAATAATTATCGTCCATTATAATGCTATATGTATATTGTAATTGTATATTAACGTATTTTTATGGCTTTATTGTGTAAATAATAATAAAAAATTAACCTGTAGAGGACAATGGTATTTTTAATAAATGTATCTTTGCACTTTTGGTACAGGTAAGTGAACTTAATAACGGCACTATAATGAATACGCAGGTAAAAAGTACAAATTACAAAATACTATTGGTAGATGATGAAGCTGATATATTGGATTTTATAAGCTATAATCTTACTAAGGAAGGGTATGAGGTATATACTGCCACTAATGGAACCGATGCTTTGCAATGTATGGAAGCAAATAAGCCACATTTGGTATTGTTAGATGTAATGATGCCGGGCGTGGACGGTTTTGAAGTGTGTAAGGCTATACGTCAGCAAAGGCAATATAATGATGTACTCATAGCGTTCCTGTCGGCGCGTAGTGAGGACTATTCCCAAATAGAAGGTTTTGAATCGGGAGCCGATGATTATATAGCAAAGCCTATACGACCAAAAGTGCTTATATCCAAGGTACAGTCCCTGCTCCGACGCTATAATGATACCCGCCAGCGTGCCGAGGGTATTATGCTAAAAAACATTAGCATAGATGTGGAAAATTATACGGTAAGTCGCGGGGAGGAAGTGTTGGTACTGCCCCGTAAAGAATTTGAACTGCTCCACTTATTGGCTTCTAAGCCCGGCAAAGTGTTTCGACGGGAAGAAATATACGCCGCCTTGTGGGGTGATGACGTGGTGGTAGGTGACCGCACCATAGATGTACACGTGCGTCGCCTAAGAGAAAAACTGGGCATAGATAATATTAAAACCATTAAAGGAGTGGGCTATAAATACGAAGAATAATGCATGTAGATATTTTAACCCTGTTCCCTGAAATGTTTGCCGGTTTTTTTAACAGCTCCATACTTAAACGCGCCCAGCAAAGCGGCCTGTTTGAATATGAGCTGCATAATATACGTGATTATTCCATCGATAAACATCATCGCGTGGATGATTATCCCTATGGCGGAGAATCGGGTATGGTTATGAAAATAGAACCTATTGCCGCCTGTATAGAACATTTGTTTACCTTGCGTACTTATGACCATGTTATATTTCTTACTCCCGACGGAAGCGTGCTTAATCAGTCTATAGCCAATGAATTATCCATGTGTGAAAACCTTATGATGCTGTGCGGCCATTATAAGGGCATAGACGAGCGGGTACGTGAAATATTCATTACCAAAGAAATTTCCATAGGCGATTATGTGCTGTCAGGTGGTGAATTGCCTGCAGCCGTGCTGTGTGATACCCTGGTAAGGCTTATTCCGGGAGTGCTCCATGATGAAACTTCTGCACTCTCCGATTCCTTCCAATACGGAGTGCTCTCACCTCCGGTATATACCCGCCCCTATGACTTTAGAGGCCACACTGTTCCCGATGTGCTGCTTAGCGGTAATGAAAAACTTATCACGGAGTGGAAACTCCAAAAGTCAGAAGAACGTACCCGCAAAAATCGGCCGGATATATTATAGAGTAATTACAGGTGCTATTTTGGTAATATAACAGGCCCTTTATTCCGCTTGGATAGCCTTTTACACACCTTGAACATTCGGAATACCAGTATTACATAATATTTTATATAAATATTGTATTATGTCAATAAAAAATGTTATCTTTGCAAGTTCAATAGTTAAAATATAAAAGAATACTTAAGTATGAAAATAGCAAAAAAATTATTATTGGCAGTCGGCGTTATTATGGTATTGACTCTTACCGGTTGTGTGGGCTCTAAGGAAAAGAAAATCCAGGGTCAATGGGAGCGTTATAATACCTCATTGAATTATTTTGTAGTAGATACTAATAAGCAGGAAGTATGGGATTTTGATAATGGTAATTTAACCATATACGGGCGTGATACTATTAATCATACCATGTATGAAATAGCCGATTTAAAGTATGATATGGGCTTGTCAAAAGGTAAAGTGGCTGTTACAATTCAGGCTAAAAGCAGTAATACTCCCGCTTGGATTATAGCTTCATACGTAGGTGAAGCCCGTATATACATGCTTAAAGATGATGCTTTCGCCATGAAAGGGGTAGAAACACTCATCTACTACGAATTCTATCGCTAGTATGGCAAAATCCAAAAGTGTATATTATTGCCAAAATTGCGGAGCACAGTCGGCCACATGGTTGGGACGGTGTAATTCCTGCGGTCAGTGGAACACTTTTGTAGAAGAAATAGTCCAAAAAGAATCTAAAGATAAAAAGTTATCGGCTGTGGCCGATAGTAAACCTTATTTACTGAGCGAAATCGCCAATAGCGATTTCGCTCGTATTGTTACAGGTATAGCCGAAGTTGATAGGGTGCTTGGCGGAGGTATAGTGCCCGGTTCGGTAGTGTTGCTTGGCGGTGACCCGGGCATAGGCAAGTCCACCCTTATGCTCCAAATAGCCTTGAGCATGCCTCGGGTAAAAATACTCTATGTGTCGGGTGAAGAAAGTGCATCACAAATTAAATTGCGGGCTTTGCGGCTTAATAATCACGTTAATAACAGCTGCTATATACTTAATGAAACCAATATGGAGGCTATATTTGCTCATATAGAAGAACTTAAGCCTCAAATGGTCATCATAGATTCTATACAAACCCTCCAAACTTCTGCCTTGGAATCCTCGGCAGGTACCGTGTCACAAATAAGGGAAACCGCCTCCCGCCTGCAGCAATTTGCCAAACACACAGCTACCCCCGTATTCCTTATAGGACACATTACCAAGGATGGTATTATAGCCGGCCCTAAGGTGCTGGAGCATATAGTGGATGTGGTGCTACAGTTTGAAGGAGACAATAATTATATGTATCGCTTGCTTAGGGCGGTGAAGAATCGTTTTGGCTCCATTACCGAAATAGGCATATTTGAAATGTCTCAAAGCGGACTCAATGAAATACCTAACCCATCAGAAATACTCCTTTCTCACCGTAGGGAAGCCGTATCGGGAGTGTCGGTTACCTGTGCCATGGAGGGCATACGCCCTATGATGGTGGAAATTCAAACCCTGGTGGCTCCTGCCGTGTACGGCAGCCCGCAACGCTCGTCTACAGGATTTGATATACGCCGCCTGAATATGCTTTTGGCCGTGCTGGATAAAAAGTGCGGCTTTAAATTCGGCGCACACGATGTGTTCCTTAATGTGGCCGGCGGTATTAAAACCTATGACACCGCCACCGACCTTAGTGTGGTGGCTGCCTTGCTCTCATCGGTTACCGATGTGCCTATCGGTGGAAAAGTGTGCTTTGCCGCCGAAATAAGCCTTTCGGGTGAAATACGCCCCGTGAACCGTGTACAACAGCGTGTCAATGAGGCTGCTAAGCTGGGTTATGAACGTATATTTGTAGCCGATTCAGGTGTGGAACTCCAAGCCGATGCACCTATACAAGTGGTAAAAGTCAGCAGGGTATCCGATATGCTGAAACTATTGTTTGAGTAATTTTTTTTGCTCACATGAGCAAAAAATGAACATAAAAGATTATTAGTATTGAAATTTTTAGTATTTTTGCAATCCTTTAACAAATAAACAGACATTATGGGAAGAGCATTTGAGTATAGAAAAGCAAGAAAATTTAAACGTTGGGGTAATATGGCAAGAGTATTTACCCGCATAGGTAAAGAAATTACCATGGCAGCTAAAGCCGGAGGCGGTGATCCGGATTCTAATCCCCGTTTGCGTTTGCTTATTCAAAATGCACGTTCGGAAAATATGCCCAAAGAAAACGTAGAACGTGCCATTAAACGGGCTTTTGAAAAAGATACCTCCGATTATAAGGAAATAGTATATGAAGGTTATGCTCCTTACGGTATAGCCTTAGTTATAGAAACAGCTACCGATAATCACCAACGTACCGTAGCTAATATCCGCTCTTATTTTAATAAAATGGGCGGTAACCTGGGTACACAGGGTATGCTTGATTTCCTGTTTGACCGTAAATGCAGCTTTAGAGTAGCCGCTAAAGAAGGTACGGATTTGGAAGAACTGGAACTATCTTTAATAGACTATGGCGTGGAAGAAGTATTTGAAGATGAAGGCGAAATAATGATATATGCCGATTTTCAATCTTTCGGACCAGTCCAAAAGTACTTGGAAGACAATGGATTTGAAATAAAGTCATTCCAGTTTGAACGTATTCCTAATGACACCAAGGAAGTTACCGATGAACAAAGAGAAGAAGTAGAAAAACTAATAGAAAAGCTTGAAGATGATGAAGATGTAACTAACGTATTTCATAATATGCGTTAATTATAATTTTATTATCGTTATTTGTAACATACGTATAAAAAGATTGCCTTATACAAGGCAATCTTTTTTATTATTCTTTCTTTTTGATGAAAAGTGGCGTTACATATTATATAATCACGCCTACCGATAGGCATATAACATCCTGATAGTATTGGCAGGGCGATGTTTTGCCCAGCGGCTTAATGGATTTTCGGTAGCAGGCATTTATGCTTATATTCTTTATTTCCACGCCTATGCCGCCTGTTATGTCCAGGTTGTGTATGCGTAGCTGCTCTTTGTTAAAGGCTATTTTATTGTCCGTAAGGCGTACTATGCCGCGGTATTCCGCACCGGCTTTAAGGGTGAACATATTGTTTTTTCCCCACGGAATACCACAAACCAATAGCGCCGGCACGCATAGCTGGCCTAACTCTACCGGTGAGGCATCACCGGTGTACAGGCGGGTAACCTGCAGTTTGTTTATATAGTAGTATAGCCCTATTTGCCCGTATATTCTTTTGCCCGCACGGGCATAAGCACCTATTTCAAAATTAAGCGATTGGTCTATGTTATACTGTGTGCCATAGCTTTTTTGATGCAGGGGTATGTCAAAGCCAAAGTCCAGCCCTACGCGTACTATACGCTGCGCCTGCGTAGCAACTGCCACACACCCAAGTAGAACTATTACACATATATGTTTTAAGCCGGCCATAAGTTATATATCTAAGGTCATTTGCACACCACCGCCGTCATTGTCATCATCGTTGTTGGTGTCAGAGGCTACTTCGGTATTAGGAAAATTATTTAAAGTGGGGCCTTCAGCCGTTTCAGTTTCCTCATATGTAAGCTCATCTTCCTGTTCTTCCACTACGGGTGCTTCATACGGAAGCGGCTCCGCCTCACTGAATGATAATATATTATCTATGGTTATGCGTTTGCCTTTTGATTTCAGTTTCATTATTTCCACATATTCATGCGGAGATATTATTTCGGTGTGCTTGTCTTTTTTGTCCTTTATGTAGTAGCATACCTCTATTTGCGGCAAATAGTGGGTGCTGAGCAACTCAAATACCTGATTCTGCTCCTTGTTTACATAATCTACCCGCTTATCGGTAATGTCAGGCAAAAATCGTTTAATAAAATATTTTTTCTTCTCATTGTCATAATATACGACAGTTATAGGCTTGTTGGGCTCCAGTTTTTCTATGCCTACCAGCTCATCGTCAAAGTGAACATTGCTGTCAAAGCCTGTTATTTTATAGTAGCCGCTTTGGTAGAAGGCTATTATTTTGTCATTGGGTGAAAAATTACCCAGCTTGTAGCCGCGTTTGTCAAAGTTGATTTTGTTATTGCTGTCATCAAACCATACTTCCCTGTCGCCTAAGGTAGAGCAACCTTTGCGGCATAATGTTATGCTCTTAATGGGGTTGCGTGATACTATGTTGCCCATGGAACTTCTGCCCTTAATGGCCAATTCACTAAAGTCGTATTCAAAATTGGTCTTCTTTAGCTTAGGCTTGGGCTTGAGTACTATTTTTACCGTTTCGGCTTCGCCGTTGGCATTGGCCGAAAAATGCAATATTCTGGAGCCGGGCTCCCCTTGTGTAAGGTCATAACTTTTGTCACGGGTAATACCGCCTATGGCAAATCGTTTGGCATAGGCCGTGCCGTTTTTGCCGTGACTGTATATTACATTGTATATGGTGCGGTTATCACCGCGCTTGAATACGCTTATGTGTATAATGTCCTCACCTACAAATTTTTTATCACATACCTTGGTGATCATAAAATTACCGTTAGAGCGGAATATAATAATTTCATCCACATCGGAGCATTCGCATATATATTCGTTCTTTTTAAGGCCGGTGCCTATAAAGCCTTTTTCCATGTCCGCATATAGCTTTTGGTTGGCTATGGCGGCAGCCGGCACCGATATGGTGTCAAAATTCCGTATTTCGGTGCGACGCTCGCGACCTTTGCCGTATTTGCGTTTTATCTCCTTAAAATAGCTGATGGTGTACTCCGTTAAGTGATTCAAATGGTCCGTAATGGCAGCTATTTGTGATTCTATATTCGCTATTTCCTCCTCGGCCTGCTTAATGTCGAATTTTGATATTTTTTTTACCGGCCTTTCGGTGAGCTTAAGCACATCTTCATGGGTAATTTCTTTTTTGAACATGGGCCTGTACGGGTCAAAATCACGTTCTATGCAGGCTATTTGTGCTTCATAACTATCCTGGTCCAGTTCCAATTCCTTGTATATTTGCTTTTCAAAGAATAATTTCTCCAGTGATATCCAATGCCATTGGTCATTCAGCTCCTGCAGGCATATTTCCAGCTCCTGTCGGAGCAGATCCTTGGTGTTTTCGGCGTTAGCCTTAAGTATGTAGTTTACATCTACAAATACGGGCTTGTTATTTTCTATTACGCAGGCATTGGTGGCTATGGATATTTGACAATCGGTAAATGCATAAAGGGCATCTATGGTTTGATCTATAGATACATTGTTCTCCAGCTGCAACACTATTTCCACCTTGTCAGATGTGTGGTCAAGTATCTTCTTAATGGGTACTTTACCCGCATTTTTCATTTTTTCCAGGTTCTCTATAAGGTCCACAGTGGTAATGCCCAAAGGTATTTCGGTTATTACCAGCTCTTTTTTGTCATTCTGTTCTATACGAACCCTGGCTGTTATTTTGCCGCCGCGGGCACCGCCGCGATAATTGTTCACATCTATAAGCCCTCCGGTAAGAAAATCAGGATAAAGCACAAAGTCTTTTCCCTGCAAATAGTCTATAGATGCATCTATAAGCTCATTAAAATTATGAGGCAGTATGAATGACTGTAAGCCCACACCTATACCATTAGTGCCCTGAGCCAAAAGCAGCGGAAACTTTACCGGCAGGCATAGCGGCTCCTTATTACGACCGTCGTACGAAAGCTTCCACTGGGTAATTTTAGGGTTAAATGCCACATCCAATGCAAATTTTGACAAACGGGCTTCTATGTATCGTGAGGCGGCAGCCCTGTCACCGGTGAGTATGTTTCCCCAGTTACCCTGGCAGTCTATCAGCAACTCCTTTTGCCCTATGTTTACCAGGGCATCTCCTATGGCCGCATCACCGTGAGGGTGGTATTTCATGGTGTTACCTACTATGGTGGCCACCTTTATGTATCGCCCGTCATCCAGCTCTTTCATGGAATGCAGCACACGCCTTTGTACCGGCTTAAATCCGTCGGATATATGGGGAACGGCACGGTCCAGGTTCACGTAGGAAGCATAGTCCAAAAACCAGTTCTCAAACATGTTGTCCACATGAAGTATCTTTTGTAAGCCCATGTTGTCAACATCGCTTCCCGTACTACTGTCCAATGCCCTGTTTTTATCGCTTGTATTCTCTGCCATGTATTGATTATTAATGAGTTGTATTATTTACGGAATAGTGGTATTAAAAGTGCAAAAATAAAGTTTTAATTGAAAAAAATCAGTTGTAAAGCATTTTTTTTTCAACTGATTGTATTTTATAAAAAAATGTTAACTTTGCATAGTTCTTTTTTTTTGTGCCGTCATGCGTATATGGTATATAATTATGGCAATGTAAAATATAATAAACAATTGATAATGAAAAATATAGTGTTTGTTTTGGCAGTCATGGCTGCCCTTGTATTCACTTCGTGTAGTCATGAAGCAGAGAGTGTAAGTGTATCACCCGAAAGCATTACCCTTGCAGCGGGTAGTACGTATCAGTTGCAGGCTGTGGTAAAGCCGGGTTCAGCCTCACAGCAGGTGGTGTGGACATCATCATGTAACGGGGTGGCTACCGTGAGTTCCACCGGGCTGGTTACAGCCATAGGAGAGGGCGAGTGTAGCATAAAATCCGTTGCCAATCACATGGAAGCCTTGTGCAGGGTAACCGTAACCGGTGCCGAAAACAGTAAAACCGTTATGGTAAACGGTGTAGCCATAAAAATGATGAGGATACAGGGAGGAACCTTCACCATGGGCGCCACATTGGAGCAAAGTGGTGATTCCTATTCTGATGAAGCCCCTGCCCACCAGGTAACATTGAGCGACTATTATATGGCCGAAACCGAGGTTACACAGGCTCTGTGGAAAGCCGTTATGGAAAGTAATCCCTCCCGTTTTGTAGCCGATGAGCATCTTCCGGTGGAAAACGTTACATGGACCAATTGCATCACCTTTATTACTAAGCTTAATCAACTTACCGGCTATTCTTTCCGCCTGCCTACCGAGGCAGAATGGGAATATGCCGCCCGCGGCGGCAATAAAAGCAAGGGCTATAAATATGCCGGTAGCAATACTATAGGCGAAGTAGCCTGGTACAAAGATAATGCCGGCCAAACTACGCATGCCGTAGCCGGCAAACGAGCCAATGAACTGGGCCTGTACGACATGAGCGGTAATGTGTGGGAGTGGTGTGCCAATTGGTATGAGGACTATACCTCTCAGGCCCAAACCAACCCCCAAGGTCCCAATGCAGGTACCGAACGTATGCTTCGAGGAGGATGCTGGAGAGTAGATGCCCGTGATAGCCGTGTGTCACTACGCTCATATAGCGAACCGGATTATAGTAATTATGACATCGGATTCCGCCTGGCGTTATAACAATATGCAGTAATACAGTCGTTAAGTATATATTAATGCAGTGCAAAAAATATTTTGTACTGCATTATTTTTTTTTCCAAACCAAGCATATAATAAAAAATGTTATCTTTGCAAAATATTATAATCGAAATATCAGGTGAAGATAGCAGTGGTATTATCCAGAGTGCCTTATCCGTTGGAAAAAGGTGATAAGTTGCGGGCTTTTAATCAAATAAAGGAGCTTTCGCAGCAGCATGATATATACTTATACGCTCTTAATGATACCCGTATTCACCCTCAGGCGCTTAATGTATTGTCACCTTATTGTAAACAGGTAAAAGTGTTGAATATAGGTAAGCTATCCATATTTATTAATATTATTCGTTTCTTTTTTAAGGGATTGCCCATGCAATGCGGCTATTTCTATAATGCACGCCTGTGCAAAATGCTGAATAAACATTTGGACAATCTTCAGCCCGATGCCATATATGCCCAGCTGATCCGTACCGCCGAATACGTGCGTAAGCGTAAAGAACATAAAGTACTGGATTATCAGGATGTGTTCTCTAAAGGAATGTACCGCATGATGAAGTGTACCCGCGGAATGCGGCGGGTAATATACGGTATGGAATATCGTCGCCTGCTAAGGTATGAGGCCGATGTGTTTGCCGATTTTGATTATAAAACTATTATTACACAAGTGGATAGAGCTTTAATTAAGCATCCTCAGAGTGATAAAATAGTAGTGGTACCTAATGGAGTGGATTTTCGGTACTTTGTACCACAGCATACGCAAAAAAAGTACGATATTATATTCACCGGCAATATGTCCTATAGCCCTAATGTATATGCCTGTGAGTATTTGGTAAATGAAATATTGCCCGAATTGCTCAAAGTGGAACCGAATATTAAAATAGCCCTATGCGGTGTGGCTCCCGCTCCCAGGGTGCAAGCCCTTAAAGGTAAGCATGTGGATGTTACCGGCTGGGTAGATGATATACGTACCTGTTATGCCGCCTCCAAAATATTTGTGGCCCCTATGGAACTGGGTACCGGCTTGCAGAATAAACTGTTGGAAGCCATGGCCATGGGTCTGCCATGTATAACTTCGCCACTGGCCAGCAAGCCGGTAAACGCACAGCCGAATAAGGAAATAATAGTGTGTAACAGCGTATTGGGCTATGTGGACGCCATAAGCATGCTACTGCATGATAAAGACAGATATGATACCCTGTCGGCTCATGCCAATGCCTTTGTAAAAGCACATTATAATTGGGTAGAAACCACCAAAATATTGGAACCTTTATTGCATAAGGTTTCCTCAAATACTAATATATAAAGCATAATAATATGAAACATAATATGATAAACCGTAAATTAATGTTGAGCACCCTTTGCTGTATGTGCTTATTGGTAAGTGGCGTATATGCCCAAAAAGGTAGCGATGACCAAAAGAAAAAAGTGGCAAAAAAGGCTTCCACTATGCAGGTGGACCCTACCTTAATATCAGTTGATAAATTACCTGCCGCTGTAGCCAAAACCTTTAAAAAACGTTTTTCATCGGCCACTGATGTACAATGGCACAATAGTGGTGACACCATATACACCGCTAACTATATTATGAAAGAAATGCCCACCGAGTCAGACTTTGGCGTATCAGGATATTGGATATCCACCACCGAAACCATTGACCCTGAAGGTATGCTTTCGGCCTGCTATAAAACTATAGCTCTATATTATCCTAATTATCACATGCGTGCCGCATATAAAATAAGCCGCAGCGATAAAAATAACCAGTTTCTGGCGCTTATTACCGATGGTAAACAGCCTAAAACAGCTCCCGCTATTAAAATGTATTTGGATAAATCAGGCCGCCTGCTCAAAATAACAGAACCTGCCGAAAATGTGTCTTCAGAAGAGTATATAGATAAAAAAGAACAAAAAGAAGAAGCCAAACTGAAAAAAGAATTTGAAGCCGACCGTCAACTGGATATATACCCGGCTAAAATTACCGGTGATGAGTTGCCGAACGGGGTGCAAAAATGGATAGATAAAAATTACCCCGATTATCTGGTAAAGAAGGTGGATTATATTACCGAGGAGGAATTTGAAAGTGAAGGCAATATATACAAAATTATAATTCAACGTAATGGTATTAATCAGCCCTATGCTACCGTGTGGTTTACCCGTGACGGTGAGTTTCTTAAGCTTTCCGATGAATTCCGTGAAGTGGAAGTTGTGGCCGATAATGCTCCTAAGCCGGTAAGAGAAGTAGGGGAAAACATTAAGGCCGCCTTTGCCGCCCAATACCCTGAAGAATCGGCACAATGGGAAGAATCCGATAATGGTGACTGGGTAGCTGTATTTACCAATAAATACGGTAAAAACATGGCCTTCTATGATTATCAGGCTCATTGGCAATATACCCGCACCGTTATTGACTATGCCAAAGTGCCCTATTCGGTGCGTACTGCCGTGGAAGCCGCTTTCCCCAAATGTGAAATCACACAAGCATATAAGGTAACAGCTCCGGAGGTAAAGCCTTATTACACTTTACAGGTATATGTAAAAAAAGACAAATCTACCCATGAAGTAGATTATATGCAAAACGGCAAACCTCTGCAGTAGTATGCCCGCATTGGAACTGCTGGCCCCCGCCAAAAATGTACTCATGGCCCGCACGGCCATAAACCATGGCGCCGATGCCGTATATATGGGTTGCTCCGCTTTTGGCGCACGCCAAAATGCCTGCAATACCCTCTCCTCATTTGAAGAGGTGGTGCAGTATGCCCACCAATATCATGTTAAGGTGTATGCCACCTTAAATACCATATTGTATGATAACGAATTGGAACAGGCCCGTAAACTGGCTTACGACCTGTACAATATAGGTGCCGATGCCCTTATTATACAGGATACCGCCCTGCTCAATACGGATATGCCCCCTATAGCCCTGCATGCCAGTACCCAAATGCATAATACGGATGCCGATAAAATTAAGCATTACCGTCAATGGGGTATCAGCAGGGTGATATTGGCCAGGGAATTGTCGTTGGCACAAATACAACATATTAAAAGCACCTGCAACATAGACGTAGAGTGCTTTGTGCACGGCTCTTTGTGCGTGTGCTATAGCGGCCAATGCTATATGAGCCATTATATAGGCGACCGCAGCGCCAATAGAGGTGCCTGCGCCCAGCCCTGCCGACTGGAATATGATATCACCGATAAAAATCATATGCCCCTGCTCCCTTCCGCCCATTATTTGTCACTTAAAGATATGTGCCGATTGCCTTATTTGGCAGCTATGGCTGCCGCCGGCGTTACCTCCTTTAAAATAGAAGGCCGCCTAAAAGACGAATACTATGTGGCCAATGTGGTGAGCGCCTATCGCCAACAGCTGGACAGCATAATAGATTCTTCTCAGGGTGCTTATACCCATGCCTCCATGGGTAAGGTTTACTTCGATTTTATTCCCGATGTGGAAAAAACATTCAATCGGGGCTATACCGACTACTATCTGCAGGGAGAACGCACCTGCATAGGGCATAACCTAAGCCCTAAGTCTATGGGTAAATATCTTGGAACGGCTGATATGGTGAGTTATGAAAAATTTCATATAGATACACCCATGACCATAGCGAATGGCGACGGCCTGTGCTGGGTGAATAATATGGGCAGGCTTGAAGGTATGAGCGTGAATATCGTGCAAAATAATGAAGTACGCATTACTAAAGACATTAATATAAGCAAAGGTACCCCCATATACCGTAATTATGATAACAACTTTACCGCCTTGCTGAAAAAAGAAAATACCACCCGCAAAATAAGGGTGCGTATAGCAGTGCAGGCCGTGAATAATATGTGGCAGCTGCTACTCACCGACGAGGCCGGATATACATCACGGCTGGATGTGCCTCTTGACTATGAAGAAGCCAAAAATGTTGATATGGCCCGTAATAATATAGCGGTACAGCTGAGCAAGGCGGGCAATTCCGTATTCAGTGTAGAACAGGTGGATGTACAGGTTACTAAATTGTATTTTATACCGGCCTCATCACTTAATGCTATGCGTAGAACCCTGTTGGATAAGCATACACAGCTGCTTATGCATAATATGCCGGCATATACTTCTCCACCCGTGCAAGTGGAACCGTTGAATGTGGCAGTGGCAGACTATAAAGCTAATGTGAGTAACCATTTGGCACGTGAGTTCTATGAAAAACACGGCGTTAAGGTAATGGAGCCGGCTGTGGAATGCTCCCGCGAAAGTGAAAACAAAGAACTTATGCGTACTAAATATTGTATAAGATACGAACTTGGTGCCTGCTTAAAAACCCCTTATGCTCATAAGCTTCCTCCCGAATTGTACCTCCAATATGACCAATATGTGTTTGCCTTATATTTCGATTGTCAACGCTGTGAAATGACGATAACAGCCTGTGATTCATAATAATATTTCTTTTATTCTTAGCAATATTTATCGTGAAACAGCCGGCTGATATGTATTGGAATAATGGAATAAAAAACGTGAAAGTATAAAAAATAATTTCAAAATTGTAAATTATTTTAGCCGTTATCCTTTGTTTTTAGCAGGTTTTCCTGTATAAATGGTATCGTATGCAGTTTTCGTATTTCTTATATTGTTGTTTATGAATATATAATAGAATAATAATGCAAAAAAATATAAAAATATAATTATATATCACTAATATGTATATAAAATTATAAATTATTTCTATATTGTAAAGGAGTAGTACCGGTTTCCCGTTTGAAAAAGCGGGAAAATTCTGCCTGATTTTTAAAGCCTAGTCTTTCGGAAATAGTACCGATATTCAGTTCGGTATCTGGTAGTAGTACTTTAGCTTGTAATACAATGTGATAGTGTATCCATTCGAGTGCGGTTTTTCCGCTTTGTGTTTTAATAATTTCCGACAGCCTGTTGGGCGAAATGTGTATTTGCCCGGCGTAGAAAGCTATATGGTGCTCTTTGCTGCAGTATTTATTGGCAAGTTCTATAAAGCGTAAAAAGTATTTATTGCCATTATTCTCTTGCATGTTTGAGGATGTGTAGCAAGCGTAGGAAACCTGTTCGGTAAGGTCAGCCATAAAGGCTCGCTGCAGAAATTTAACAGCTTGCATATTTATAGGATGTTCTTTAGTGAGAAGTAGCAGGGAGTGCATATAACTCTTGCGTCTTTCCCGCATAGAGTAGTTTTCTTTGATTAGTACAGGTTTGTGTAAACCTTTTTTTAAAGGTATTTCTTTGTGTGTAAAATATTGATATTCAAAACTATTGCTAAATTTTATCAATTCAACAACCGACCCCGTAGGGAATATAAGTATTTGCCCTTTGGAGGCGCGGAAGGGTGTAAAATTAATGTTGAGCTTAATGGTGCCGCGGGTGATGATTAAAATACGTCCATTATTGGTGGTAATTATTTTTTTTTTATATTCGGAAGGCAAAGGCATCGTTTTGGAATCTGTTATCAGCACCCATTCATTCGAAATAAAATTACCTTTACTCAATGACATCAGGTGTGTGTAATTCTCCGGAATATTCCATGAAATACAATGATTTTTCTTGTTTTTGTTCCCCATAAATATGTTCTTTGTGCAATAAAGTAACGTAGAAAATATAAAAATATTGCATTTTAGTAGAATTTGCTAAAAAAAACGATAAAATGCTAAGTGATAATAAGAAAAAATGTTGTATCTTTGTCACATTAAAAATAATCATTAATTAAAAACATTTTATCATGAACGACAAAGAAACGACAAAGAAACGACAAAGAAACGACAAAGAAACGACAAAGAAACGACAAAGAAACGACAAAGAAACAATGTAAAGGCGGGCTTAAAATAGTTTTTCCTATGAAATTTGCTACTATAGTCCTGTTTGCCGTGTTAGTGCTTACGGGGTGTAAAAAAGAGGAAACATCCATTTCGGACAGCGGGGTACATAGAAAATTATTGTCGCATGATGCTATGATACCTTATGCCGATTCAGTTACATTATCTGTTTTTAATAGTGATGAAAGTATTATTCATTACAAGGTTGCAAGGTATTATGCCTATTGGGAAATAGAAAATGCCTTAAGTGCTCCACTGGGAATAGAAGGAACCGAGTATAGGCTTACGGCATATCCTGTTATTATATACGACTATGACAGCAGGCCTAAGTATTATGAATTTGGTGTTATTGTAAATGGAGTTGTTGTGTCAGGTGTTACTACTATAGCCAAAAAGGAATCTTCAAACATGATTTCATTTATATTTGAGGAACCGTTAAATTATGATGATTGCGGAATATATTCTTATTTTGTGGGTAATTATCCATCTGTGTTTTATGGAACACCTTCATATCCCGGAAATGCGCCTGCATCGTTATTTATGGAGGATGGTATTACATCCGTTCATAACATTCCATCGTGTAACATACTGGACAATTATGCTAATTTGATTCATTCTATGGATGATACCGGTCGTTTACTGCATGCAGATGTAATTAACATTATGTCTGCAGAAATAGCAGAAATGAATACAGAACTTGCGGATTTTTGGGCAGAGGCCGATGCGAAAAAGGATAGTATACTTCGTATGAGTGATGAGCAAATTATTGCTGAAGTACAGCAATCTGTTAACCAACGAAGTGCTACATGGGATGAGTATATTATTCCTTCTTATAATAATAATTTAAAAAAAACTTTTTGGAGCGGGTGGTGTGGCCCGTCAGCCATTGCATGGGCTTATAGGGGATTGTATTCATCTTATCCTATAGGTACTGCTCATTATTTACGTATACATGGAAATTCGTCAGTTGGTGTATTTTATACCACCCCTTCGTTTTCTTATTATGATTATAGTGATGATAACAATGTGTATATTAGCAGCAGTTGTACTGATAACGGATTGTATTCTGCATTGTTTGGCTATTGTACAAACGGATTCGGAGGCCATCCTATGTATATAAATGGTATGAATAAGGCAACCAAATGTGTTACAAATAATAATTATGCAGTAAATTTAACTGTTCAGCCTCATGACAGAATACGTAATCATCATTTGCCCGTATTCAATTTAATAGGTTATGAATGGTCGTTCCATTATTTGGTTGCGTTTGGTTCCGGATATGAGAAAAAACGGAACGGAAATATTAAAAATAAATTCTTATTGGTAACCGATAACGGTTCTGCAGCAGGTCGACATAATTATGCTCCGTATTGGCGTTCGCAAAGTCCTGATCCGGGCATAAGATATAAAATATATAGAAACAATTAAAAAAAATAAAAATGAAAAGGACAATTATTTTTGTGTTATGTGTTTGGGTGTGTGGTGTAGTTTTTAATGCATGCTCTTTGTTTGATGAGCGGTTTACATCACAGGTTTGTGTAGTGGTTAAAACAGCCGATTCCTCTTTTGAATATGAAGTGGAATGCCCTATTAGTAATAGAAAGGACAAAACAAGAACAATTATTCGTAACGGCACTTCGGCTACCTGCATGCAGTATGTGCGGCATTTGGGTGGTAAAAATAAAAGAGATAACTGTTGTATGGTGTTATCCCGACATTCCGCTCCTCAATATCCCGTTGAAGTGTGTGTGTATGACTATCGCTCAGGTAATTGGCAATTAAAGGAAATTATTGATGCGGAAAAAAACGGAGAGCAGGTGGAGCCGTCTTCCGATAGTGTGTTTAATAAATTGCGAGAGGAAAATTACGAATATTTATACGCATGGGATCCACAAAATGAAAAATTGGTTATTCCATTGGAGGAGGGTATTATATTTTAAATTTTTGAAATAATATACTGATTAAACAAAATATAGGAGAAATATATATGAAAAGAATAATCATGGCAGCATGTTGTATGGCAGGTATAATAACATTGCATTCATGCGATGAACAATATGAAAAATGGGAATGTCCGATATGTGTGGTGGTAAAAACAGCTGATAACTCCATGGAATATGAATTGTCCTACCCTGTGAATAATAAAACGGAGAAAATAAAAACCCAAAAGGCACAAGGAACCGAAGCCCTGCTATTCCGTTATGTAAAAGATATGAAATACGTGAATAGGGATAATAACAACTTTGTTATAACCTTGTCTGTGCTTAATCCTTCTAAAAAACCGGCGGAAGTGTGCGTGTATAAATATAAAAGCCGGCTCAATGTAGGTGAGTTGTGTATGTGTGATTTAAAAGGGATTATTGATGATGAAAAAGCCGGAAGGATGTCGGCTATTTCTTCCGATAGTGTATTTAACATATTAAAAAAGGAAAATTACAGGTATTTGTATGCGTGGGACAAAACTGATAAAAATTTGATAATTAAATTGAATACAATGCGGTAAAACAACATGGAGCATAAGTTTTTTATGTAGGGACCGAATCGGATTCGAAAAATATTGCATTTCAGTAGAATTTGCCAAAAAAAACGATAAAATGCTAAGTGATAATAAGAAAAAATGTTGTATCTTTGTCGCATTAAAAATAATCATTAATTAAAAACATTTTAACATGACAACAAAGAACGACAAAGAACGACAAAGAAACATTGTAAAGGCGGGCTTAAAATAGTTTTTCTTATGAAATTCGCTACTATAGTCTTGTTTGCCGTGTTAGTGCTTACGGGGTGTAAAAAAGAGGAAGCAACCATTTCGGACA
>JAZLLK010000061.1:0-2835 GCA_045598105.1 Bacteroidales bacterium
GGGGAAAACAACACACCGCCATAGCACAACTTATGCACTGCTCTATATACGCAGACAAAATTGCTCACAGGCTCGCATGTATGATATATATAACTGCTATTCATACCGTATTCAGGTTTTTACAGGTACAAAATTACAACAAAAATATATCGCACGGGTACTTTACGAAACAAAAAATTATTAACAAAGTTATTAACACTCCATCAGTCTGTTATTTGCAATACACTATTTTACACAAATACAAGTATTATATTTTTTGATTGTAAATATACATACAACATATTTTTACACACTTAAATATACTTACTCATTTATTATCAAATAAATATAAGTACATACACATCACAGGCAGCCGTAGGCTGCCTGTAACCTGAATGTAAAAAAAGTACCGGCCACATCAGGAGAAACTATTCTTCTTTGGGTTTCTGCCCGGCAGGTTTTGTAACTATGCCGGTTAACATACTTTGCAAGGTGGAAAACTCGGGGAACTGCAACATACATTTTCCATTGCTATAAATTACCAATACATAAGGGTAGTTACCCCAACACATGTTGCCACTATACACACTTTCCAGCATGGTTGTATCTTTAATAAGGTTTGGCATATTGGTCAATCCGTATTTTTCTATGTAGCTTTTCATTAAAAAATCAGTACCATTAGGGTCATAACTGACTACATAGATATTATTGTTTTCAAATGCTTCCCTGCTATTCTTCATGGTTCCGAATATAAAATCATAACAGGTACTGCATGGATATTTCATATTTACCATAAGTACTGCCGACCTGCTATCCGGAATATGCAGGCGATGAAAATAATCAGCCATATCTAATGGATCATTTAACAAAACGGGAGCAGGAGACATACTCTTTTCAAAATCTTTTAATTTCACCTTATGGAGTTTGCGGTTAAAACAGATTCGGTGATTCTGCTTATCTTTATAACAATATGTTAGCGATGCTCCCCCATTGGAAAAAGGATTACCATTATTATTACTTCCTATCACATAGGCTAAATGATTAAAATCAGCATCCAGTATTTGTGTAATAAACGTTCCCCGCTTATAATTTTTGTATGCTATTATTTCCATTTGTCTGAAATAGCAATTTTCTTCATTACACCAACGGGGCACATCGTACCGTATGGCCATATCACCATATTGCATAGATACGGAATCGGTAGTGGTAATTACGTTATCGTATCGGCATTTCCATTCGGTCATGGTATCCTTATTAAAATCATAATGATATATGGCAGGCGTAAATTCAAAAAAAACAAATAAATCATTATTTCTGCCTTCCATTAACCAATATATATTTTCTATATTACCATTGTTTCCATACCTTTTTCCTATACAATCAGCAGGATAGTGTATATTCAGCATACGGCAATTGCCTGTTTTTAAATTATACATAGCCGCTATAGGCGGATTAAACCCGGCAAAGTCCTTATTGGAACAATAAGGGTAAGTCCAAAAATTAATCAGCAACTCATCTCCTTTCAATCTGTTACCTAATATATGCCTATAATTGGTAATTATGGTATTATACATTACTTCTTGTGTCAATTGCTTAAAAGGAAAATCTGCCATATAGGTTCCTATCACATTTCCCTGACCATTTATGAGAATGATATCATAATCCTTTATGTTTCTTTCTTTATGCCAATATGGTGGTTGTTGAACATATCGGGAATCATACAGAAGGAAAACAGAATCATGATTGTGATAATACACAACATTCAATCCGCCCATAGTACCCCAAACATCCTTATCTATTGGAATTTTCCGCACATAATATGACAAAGTATTATATACATATATAGTATCCTTATCATGTAGCACATAAAAAAGTGTATCACCAATTTGTCGTGCAAACGGTTCTTCATCAATAAAGATTAATAATGGTTTGTCATGTTGTATTTCCGAAAAATATTTAAGCATCATGGCCCGTTCATCCGGCTGCTCCTCCACGGTATAATTCCACACACCAAATGACTTATTATTTTGGCAACCCGCCAAAGCAACAAAAAGTACAAACAGAACGGAAAATAAATACTTTTTCATAAAATAATTATACTTATGGTTACCTGAAATCAAATATATACGAATCATCGGCCAACTTTGCATAACGTCCATGGTATTCTATAGTAGTTACATCATCATATAAG
Source organism: Bacteroidales bacterium (assembly GCA_045598105.1). Lineage (GTDB taxonomy): Bacteria > Bacteroidota > Bacteroidia > Bacteroidales > WCHB1-69 > UBA1205. Next base: position 2,171 of record JAZLLK010000061.1, read on the forward strand.
ATCACTTCACCACAATTATTACCGGTATCATAGCAGTGTACTGATGGTCGGTGTGTATCCGTATATACACCAACCTCTGCACGTTTATCGGCTTCACCCAATTCCACATGAATACCTGTAACGGGCTCACCATTTTCGGTAAAAAAATTCACCCCGTCAGAAGAATACAACACTTCAGGTATTACATCAACGGGCACTACCTCGGTTTTTTGCTGCTTTACAGCCGGTGTATCCATAACAATATTTTCTTTTTTGCAGGCTGCAAACACTATTCCTGCCATCACTGCAGCCATGACTGCTATTGCTAATATCTTTTTCATTTTTACTCATTATTTATTTTTCTTTTCTGCCTGTTACCGCCGACAGAAAATAAGCGTAAAAGCATGTGTTATATTACTACTTATGCCGCTGCCCCGCACAAAAAAAAAAGGACGGCTTTTTACTTTCTTACGCACCTTTACGGGCAGCGGCCGGCCTTAGCCGTAAGCTTTCATACCCGCACTTTCCTTGCAGGGGTGGGGAAAACAACACACCGCCATAGCACAACTTATGCACTGCTCTATATACGCAGACAAAATTGCTCACAGGCTCGCATGTATGATATATATAACTGCTATTCATACCGTATTTAGGTTTTTACGGGTACAAAATTACAACAAAAATAT
>JAZLLK010000062.1:0-1710 GCA_045598105.1 Bacteroidales bacterium
TTTTATAATGGGAGCAAAAGAAGTCTGTCCCTGTGCCATGTCTGCACTGCTACCCGGAAAATAATACCTGTAATCTTTATTTTCAGATGCGTTGGTGGCAGGGTCGGTTGTTTGTTGCGTATAGGTGTTTATTTTACCCCAATTGTTATAAGAGTATGCACCGCTGCAAAGTACATTGTTGTTGCAGGTGCTTTCTGCGGTTAGCAGTTGGTCGGCAGAATCGTAAGAGTAACGCTCCGTTACTTGGTACTGCGGCATGGGATAAGAGGAATTTACCCTTATAATATTGCCTACGGAATCGTAATTATATTGCAAATAAGAAAGCGTGTTGCCGCTGCAGGTGGTCAGCAGGCTGTCCAATCGCTGTGTCAGCGGATAATAAGTATATTTTGTTTTTATGCCATTACCGTATAACTGGCTGGTCTTTGCCCCAAACTTATTATATTGTACGCTGTCTAAATAGGTATAGTTTTGGTTGTTGGCAATGCGTTCCAACTGTCCTCCAAAATCATAACTATAATTAACTTCCTCATTATCAGGATAATTGATGTTCAGTATTCTTCCCCAACTGTCATATTCAAATTGCGTGCTCAAGGCTATGATATTCGACAAGAAAGGAACGGTGTAAATTCTTGTCTCTCGGGTGATTTCTCCCATGCTGCCATATTGGTAACATACCAAACCGCTCTCATCATAAAGCGTGTCCACACGTCCGTAACTGTCATAGTGGTAAACAACAGGAACTTCGTCCTGTCCGTTTACGCTCTGCAGGCGGTGTGCGTTGTAGGTATAAGTCGTTTGGCTGGTAATAGGAGCATTAACATTATTGTCATAATATTGTTGTGTGTGGAGTGTAAGAAGGTTGCCTATATAGGCATAATTTTCTACAATATTGCCTTCCGTATAGGTCAGTCTTCTGCCAAGCTGGTCATAGGTGTAGTTGCGAGACCAATCGCCTGTAATAGAGCTGTAAACGCGTATATTGTCGCCCGCGGCGTTGTAGTCAAAATAGACAAAAGGCTGGCCTGCCGCTTTTATCGCCCAAGGCTGTCCGTTCACGTCTTTCAGCTCAATGGAGGAATGGTGGTTGGCATCGGTGGTGATAGTCTTAAACAGCATTTTGCCCAAGTGACTGCCGTCAAAACCATACAGGAAAGTGCTGCTGCTGCCGTCGGGAGCCGTCTGTACCAAAGGACGGTCCAACACAACAGACATCACCGTGGCGGGAGGGATGCTGCCCGTAACAAAGGCACATGCCGTATCGGAGAGGGCTGCCTCCGTGGGATAATAAGTTTTTACCGCTCTGCCCAAGGCATCGTATTGCTGCAAGCCGCTCACCACCTGTTTTTCCACACCGTTCACGGCGGCTTCCTTGCGGGTCTGCACTATGCGGCCCAAGCCGTCACAATAGGTGCGGACTTTTATGCTGTTGCCCGGGTGCTGCGGGTCGTAATACTCTGTCAATGAGGAAGCATAGGCCTTTAGGCTGTCCTTGCCGAAATAGCTGTGGCGGATGGTATAAGCTTGGTTGGCGGCTATCTCCTTAGGTCCCCTTATGGTAAGGGTTCTTCCCCAGGCGTCCAAGGTGTATTCCATGCGGTTGCCGGCACGGTCAACTATGGTTCCCGGCACACCAAACCTGTAGTCATAGTCCTGCATATAGGAGGCTATACCAAAAGTATCCCTTATTTCCACGGGATAAGTGTGAAT
>JAZLLK010000063.1:0-50935 GCA_045598105.1 Bacteroidales bacterium
AAAGTAATTTTATAATTTATTTAACAGTAAAATACACAATATAATGAATGCCACTTACTATTCTCATTGGAATGACCGGTGAAATAATATCAGCGGACCGGGTGGCGGTTGGCGGGGGAAGGGTAAAATTATATTGTAGTATTTATTAGCCTGTATTGTCAAAAAAAAGTGTTACCTTTGCTTTTTGAATTTTTTAACTTGTAAATGGAATGAAAAGGTATATATTACTTCCGATAATATTGATTATATGCACATTACACTCAACCCATGTCATGGCACAAACAGCAGAAGACACCACCCTGTGCAAGCAGCCTGCCGTGTTGCCGCAATTTTATGGCGGATATGAAGATTTAATGAACTATTTATGCAATAATATCCGATACCCGCAGGATTCGGTACAAGGACTGGTAATAGCCGAATTTATCATAGAAAAAGACGGCAGCATATCACATGTACACATACTTCGCTCCGCCGGTAAAACCATGGATAATGAAGTAATACGTCTGCTACAGGAAATGCCCAAATGGGAGCCTGCCTATAATGAAAACAATGAGCCTGTACGCATAAAAATGGCCATACCGGTAGAATTTAAAGATCCCGCTACCATATCAGCACCTGCTCACAAACGTAAACGCAAATAGTCCCATTGTTTGCCTTTGAAAGTCGCCCTACACGCCCACATGGAAGCATCACTACGTTTAATACTTATTACTATATAAGCATTTGTATGCCAAATGTGAATGTATTATTATACCTTGCAGCAAAAAAAATTAACACATACATCTGTTTTACAATCCAAAACGGCATATCATCCATATCAAAAAAAAGTGGTATATTTGTAAGTTAAATTTTAAAGTAAAATCATTTTTCAATGCAAAACATAAGAAATGTAGCTATAATAGCTCACGTTGACCACGGTAAAACCACATTGGTAGACCGTATTTTACACCAATCCAAACTATTCAGAGACAATCAGGAAGTACAAAATCTAATATTGGATAATAATGATTTGGAACGCGAACGCGGTATTACCATATTGTCCAAAAACGTATCGGTACGTTATAAAGGATTTAAAATAAACATAATAGACACCCCTGGGCACAGTGATTTTGGCGGAGAGGTAGAGCGCGTACTCAATATGGCCGATGGCGTATTACTCATAGTAGATGCCTTTGAAGGCCCTATGCCGCAAACCCGATTTGTACTGCAAAAAGCCATAGACCTGCATTTAAAACCATTGGTGGTTATCAATAAGGTAGATAAGCCGAACTGCAACCCCGAAAAAACGCAGGAAGATGTATTTGACCTTATGTTCAGCTTAGGTGCCAATGAAGACCAATTAGACTTTCCCACCATATTCGGCTCATCTAAAATAGGCTGGATGGGGCCTGATTGGCAGCACCCTACCGAAGATGTAAGCTACCTGCTGGACCAGATAATAGAGCACATACCGGCCCCTAAAATACAGGAAGGCAACACCCAAATGATGATATCCTCACTGGACTATTCCTCCTATGTAGGCCGTATAGCCGTAGGCAAACTCACCCGCGGCACCCTGCAGGCCGGGCAGAACGTATCACTGGTAAAACGTAACGGCAACATTACCAAATCAAAAATAAAAGAGCTGTACGTATTTGAAGGCCTGGGTAAGGAAAAAATAAAATACGAGGTAGAACAGGGTGAAATATGCGCCATATTCGGCATAGAAGACTTTGAAATAGGTGACACCGTAGCCGACTTTGAAAACCCGGAAGGCCTCACACCTATCAAGGTGGACGAACCTACCATGAGCATGCTTTTCACCATTAATAACTCTCCTTTTTACGGTCAGGAAGGCAAATACGTAACCTCACGACACCTGAAAGACCGACTTATGCTGGAACTGGAAAAAAATCTGGCATTAAGAGTGGAAGAAACAGCCTCTCCCGATGTGCACATAGTATATGGTCGCGGCATATTACACCTGTCTATACTTATAGAAACCATGCGTAGAGAAGGCTACGAACTGCAGGTAGGCCAGCCCAAGGTGATAATAAAAGAAATAGACGGCAAAAAATGCGAACCTATAGAAGAACTTACCGTGCTGGTACCCGAAAATTTCTCCAGCAAGGTAATAGACCTGGTTACCCGTCGTAAAGGCGATATAGCCTCCATAGAAACCCGCGGTGACCGCGTATGCCTCACCTTCCACATTCCATCACGAGGCATCATAGGTCTGCGTAACCTTATGCTCACCGCCACCGAAGGTGAAGCCGTAATGAGTAGCCGACTGCTGGATTATGAACCATGGAAAGGGGATATTAATCTGCGTCATGCCGGCTCATTGGTAGCCATGGAAACAGGCACCGCCTATGCCTACGCCATAGATAAACTGCAAGATAGAGGCAGTTTCTTTATAGAACCTATGGATCAGGTATATGCCGGTCAGGTGGTAGGTATTCATATTCGTCAGGATGACCTGGTAATTAACGTTACCAAATCGAAAAAACTGAGCAACATGCGTGCTGCCGGTAGCGACGAAAAAATGGTACTGGCCCCCGCTGTTAAATTATCATTGGAAGAATATATGGAATACATAGGCGATGACGAATATTTGGAAATCACCCCAAAATCATTACGCCTGCGTAAAATTATATTGAACGAAATAGAACGTAAACGTGCCAACAAGGCTCAATAATAACCGCTAAATACCATGCACATAGCCAAATACACCCGCTGCTATATAGCACTCATGGCCCTATGGCTGTGTGCATGTGCACAGGTAGGCACCATTACCGGCGGCGATAAAGACGTAACACCACCTAAAATACTACAACAACTACCAGAAAACAATGCCACCGGCTTTCATGGTGATGAAATACGTCTCACCTTTGATGAATTTGTGGAACTGGTAAACCCCGATGCTAACTTTATGATATCTCCTCCCACTCAGGAAAAACCTCAATATAGCATAAAAGGCAAAACCCTGATAATAGACCTCAAAGAATGCAATCCCGACTCCAATACCACCTACATTATCACCTGCAACCAGGGCATAAAAGACTATACCGAAGGAAATATGCTGCCCGAACAGCGTATAGTATTCTCCACCGGTAACCACATAGACTCCCTGTGTATATGCGGTACCATACATGACGCCTTTACCCACGAACCCGTAAAAGACATATACGTACTGCTACACACATCTGATGCCGATTCCGCCCTGTGCACAGCCAAACCGCAATATATAAGCAAAACCAATAAACAAGGCCAATACCTGTTTACCAATCTCCCCATGCAGACTTACTACATAAACGCCCTTGATGATAAAAACCAAAATATGCTGTATGACCAGGCCGATGAACGCTTAGCCTTCAACACCGCAGGCATTACCCCCTACCAAATGCCGGCTATACCTGCGACTGATACCACTGCTACCGATAGCTCCATAATTAGCAATAACACCACCATACAAGACAGCACCCGTGCCAATAGCACACCCTGCATAGCACTCGACAGCTGCCACATGCTGCTATTCACCCAAACCGACACCATGGTGAAATACATAAAAAAAGAATTGGTAAGCCTATATCACCACCAACTTATATTTCGCAATAAAGTACAAAGCCTGCAACTACAGCAAATAAGCAGTACCGATACCCTCCTAAGCATACAGCAGGAAATATGTCCCTCACAGGATACGATACACCTGTTTTTTACCGACACCTTTAACTATGATATAGACTACCTGCTGGTAATTAACGGCACATCTGCCGACACCATTACCATAAACGCAGGCCAAAAACCTAAAGCCATTCGCCGTAGCGGCAAAATGGAAGAAGAACCTAAAACATACGTGAAAGCAGGTTCCTTGCAGGAAGGCAGCCTGCTACAACATCACATACTGGAATTTGCCTACCCCATTACCCGCTGGGACGCAACAGCCATACAACTGGTAGTGCCTCATGACACCATAAAAGACACCTTATGCCCGCCTTGCCATTTTACCGACTCACTGCAGAGGTATTTGGAAATAGACTACGACTTTACACAGGAGAAAGCAACCTACACCCTGCTCTGCCCCGATTCGGTATTCTACACCGCCTATGGCTGGTGCAATGACAGCCTGAATACAACCATTAATACCGCCTCCCTTAAGGACCTGGGTAGCCTTACCCTCAGCTACAATTTTTATGCTCAAAAAAATTATATAGCCGAACTGCTCAACGAAAAAAAGGAAGTAGTTCAGCAAGACTTTATCACCTACAACAAAAAAATAACCTACCCCCACCTTACTCCCGGCAAATATAACGCCCGCATTATTATAGATGAAAACCATAATGGTAAGTGGGACTGCGGCAACTATATACAACGCCTGCAACCCGAAACCGTAATATATATGCCTAAAATGGTAGAGGTAAGAGCAAACTGGACTTTAGAAGAAACCTTTGATGTAATAACGGCCGACAAACAATGATATATCCTCATAATTTTGAACAAAAAATAGATTTTGCTCAAATTCGCAATCTGCTAAAACAGGAATGTATTTCTACCTTGGGCGAGAGCATGGTGGACAAAATACGCTTTACCGACCGTTATGAACTTATACAGCTATGGCAACAGCAGGCGGAAGAATTCCGACAAATATTATTGTTTGATGCCCCTTTTCCCGCCCACGACTACTACGACCTGCGTACCCGATGTGCCGAACTGACCGTAGAAGGGCACTACATGGAAGTGGAAAGCCTGTGTGAACTGAGATCATCACTGCTAAGCGTAGCCGCTGCCTGCCAATATTTCAACATTCGCACTGACAGCCAAAAATACCCGCTCCTTACCGAACTCACAGTCAAACTGAATTTTGACCACAGCATTATATACCGCATAAGCGATATTATAGATGAAAAAGGAGCCGTAAAAGACAATGCCTCAGACAAATTGCTGGCTATACGCCGCCAAATGCGACAGCTGGAAAGCGAAATATCAAAAAACATACGCAAAATACTCTCCTCCTCCAAGCAGGAAGGCATTATAGATGAAAACTCAGACATTACCATACGCAACGGACGCATGGTAATACCTGTGCCTGCCGTGCACAAAAGGCACCTGAAAGGATATATACACGACCAATCGGCCTCCGGCCAAACATACTTTATAGAACCCCAAGAAGTATTTGAAGCAGGCAACCTGCTACAGAACCTGCTACTGGATGAAAAAAGGGAAATAATACAAATACTCACCCGCTTTGCCGATAGCATACGTCCTCAAATACCCTATTTGCTGGAATGCTACAAATACTTATCTTTACTGGATTTTATACGTGCCAAGGCCAAATATGCCATCAAATTCAACGCCTGCATGCCCATTATGCACCCCGAACCCGGGGTAAACCTGAAGCAGGCCCGCCACCCGCTACTGGAAATATCACTCCAACATCAGCATAAACCCATAATACCTCTGGATATAGCCATAGGCCATGACTACAAAATACTGGTAATATCAGGCCCCAATGCAGGTGGTAAATCCATATGCCTTAAAACACTGGCCATGCTGCAATATATGTTTCAATGCGGCATTCCCATACCGGCTTCCCCCTTGAGCGAATGTGGCGTGTTTCAGCACCTGTTCATAAGCATAGGCGACGAACAATCCATAGATAACGACCTGAGCACCTACAGCTCACAGCTGGTGAATATTAAAACCCTGCTGCACAAATCCGATAGCAACAGCCTGTTCCTATTGGACGAACTCGGTAGCGGCACCGACCCCCAATACGGCGGAGCCATAGCCGAAACACTCATAGAAGAAATGGTGAAAAAAAATGCCATAGGCCTTATTACCACTCACTTTGGCAACCTGAAAGCCCTGGCAGACCAATATGAGGAAATAGAAAACGGCGCCATGCTATATGATAAGGATAAAATGCTGCCCACCTTTGAACTCAAAACAGGCCACGCCGGCACCTCCTTCACCTTTGAAATAGCCCAACAAATAGGGCTGGGCCGCTCCTTTATACAAAAAGCCAAACATAAAGTAGGCAAAAGCCAAATGAAATACGACGACCTGCTACATACCCTGGAACAAAAACAGGCCGAACTGGCTCAAAGGGAAAAAATGATGGACATTACCGACAACCAACTGGCCGAACTTATAGCCCGCTATACCCGGGAACAACAGGAACTGAAAGAAAAACGCTACGAACTGATACACGCCGCCAAAAACGAAGCTAAAACCATACTGGACAACAGTAACAAACTGATAGAAAAAACCATACGGGAAATAAAGGAAACCGGTGCCAACAAAGAAACGGTAAAACAACTCCGGGAAGAAATAAAACAGGAAACCGCCAAAATAGCAGCCATAAAAGCACCCGTACCCGCAACTAAGCCAGTAGAAAAAGCAGAAAAACAGCAGGAACCTATACGCCTGCACGATACCGTAATAATTACCCAAACCCAAACCATAGGCGAAGTAATAGCCCTACAGGGCGAGCAGGTGGTGGTAGAATTCAATTCGGTACAGGTACACACCGACTTAAGCAAAGTGGAAAAAGTGAGCCGGACCATGGCCAAAAAAGCAGCCAAAAATCCTAATGCAGGTATATACAGCACCATTAACGAAAAAGCAGCCAACTTTAATCTGCAACTTGACCTTAGAGGCTATAGGGCAGAAGAAGCCATTATAAGCCTGGGCCGCTACCTGGACGACGCCCTGCTGCTTAGCATACATGAAGTAAGCATCCTTCATGGCAAAGGCAACGGCATATTAAGGCAGGTAATACGGGAATACCTGTCTACCAACCAGTGCGTAAAACGCTACCACGACGCACACGTAGAAGCAGGTGGCACAGGCATTACCATGGTGGAATTGATATAATCCACAAAAAAATCCTTCTATTTAATTGTATTATAATTTTTTGTATTTTTGCAAAAAAATTTTTTGTCCGTTTTTCAAAAAAGCTATATTATATATATAGTTGAATATTAAAATTATAATAAAAATGAATAGTAAAATTTTATTAATTACCTTCTCGGCAATAATGATAATATGTGTATGTTGTAATAAAGAAATAAATCTTGATTCAAATACCATTAAAACCAACTCAAAAAATCAAAAACTACATGACATAAGTATGGATATTAGCGTTTTTGCATATTCTCAACCTTTTTTAACATATAGAGATGAACTTGTTAACCTTCTGACATCTTATACCAATAGTGATTCCTCCTTACAAATTAATTGCAATCTATTTGCTGATTTTGCAACAGTGGAAAATACTTTTGAAACTCAAATTTCAACATTTTTCGCAGAATATTTATCATTAAATGAAATTTTTAAAGATGATTTTTTTGAAGAAGCTGAAGATATTTCATATGGAACACAACATATTAAGGGACTTCGAAAATTTTTAAAAGATATGGCAAAATTAATTGAAGAAAAAGAAGCAAGACTAAACACTAATGACCGAATGTCTGATGAAGAATTCACCGACAGATATAATCTTATTGCCGACAGACTCAACAACAGAAATAATCGTACTATTATTAATCACATTTAACATCACATACTATGTTTACAAAAATCAGCAAAATAACACTCATTGTAGCATTGCTGTGTAATATCACATATGCTCAAAAAATTTATACCGAAGTATCTTCATTCCAAAAAAACGTATATACACCTTTTTTAAAAGCCGCTAATGCCATAGAAAAAGGCACCATAGAATATACCGAAACCATATATCTTAACAATAGCAAAACAATTGTAAATTATTGTAAAGCAGGCGTTTTAGCATTTCCGCATATCAATACGCCCACTCCTGTTTTATGCCTGTCGGTTAATAACGATTCGCTGGTATATATTATTAAATTACACAAATATATTGTAAATACCAATAAACAAAAACAGGACATAAAAGAAATGAATAATTTTTATCACGAATTTCCATTTTTGGCATTTTACACTCATTTTATAGAAGGCAATATACTATTTCCCTCTGAAGAGTACACCTTACAAAAAAACAAAGATAATACTATAATAGAATACAATATTACCACACAGAATAATGCCGGACATTACAAATATATATTTACACCCAAACAAGGATTGCTCACCTATTTTTCATTTCAACCGCTAACATCACACAATCAGGATGAGAATTATATCAAAAAAGAATATCAGCTCACCCGTTTTGACCCTACTTTCCCTTATGAATTATTGGAAATTTTATTAAACAATTAAAAAACAACTATCATGAAATATAAATCTCTTTTCTCAATTTTAGTTACGCTTGCCATGATTTCTACAATATGTATTTCATGTAAAAAAGAAATTCAAAGCAATGACTCTCTAACTATACAACGTAAAGTACTATACCCTATTGAAAATTTCAATTACGATGTTGAAAATTTTGCATGTAGTGATGAATTTGATTTATATATGGTATTTTTAGATAGTTTATCATCACACGTTAGTGAATTTGATACTTTATCATACAATTCAATCAACAATTGGTTAAACGACAACATAGAACAAGAAACTACCATTCTAAACTCCATAGAACAACGATTCCCAAATTTCATTCTTCTATCAATAACTGACAGGTATTTAATCATGAATGAAGCCATTGACTACATTTGTTATGGATATAGAAAAGACCTTAAAAAATTAGAATTATTCATTCGCATGCAAATAGCATTAGCATCAAGCGGTTTTATTTCACAAGACCAACTAATTGCAGACACTAACGCTGTGATTGATGCTTTTAACACCCAATATCCCAATCATACGCCCTACCCTAAACTTTAATTAATGAGTAATAGTAATAACCCATTAGATGAAATAGTTCCTTTGCTATATAAATGCAGAAAAACCATTTACAAGGCGACTGCATTTTATTGTAACAACATTGATTTCTACCATAAAGAAGAATTTATAGGGGAATTTCTACTTCGCATATGCGAAAGTTATCCACACTTAACACACAAAAAAAATTTAAATGCTTGGATATATTCCTTGGCCAGGAATACTGCAATATATTGCATGACAAAGCAAAATAAGCACACACGTTTATTCACGCCCATAACTAAAGATATTGAAAACCTACATTTCCCCATAGAAGATAACACCAACAAAGAAGAACTACAAAAATTTTTTTTTCACTCTTTACCCACCATTCTTTCATGCAAAGAATACAAAATATTATGTGAATGGACAAACACCTTTTACACAACACCTAAAAAACAAAAACAGAATAATACTACCTATAAACGAATTTATAGAATACGAAAAAAAATTAAACTTGAGTATAAAAAAAGAATATAATTTTGTTAGTTAAAAGCAAAAAAAATGCCCGCCAATAGCGGGCATTTTTTACTATACGCTGATCATTATTCAGCTTTAGGAGCTTCTTCTGCTTCTACCTCTGTTTCTGCTTTTTTTGCTTTTTTAGCTGCAGATTTTTTCTTGGCTTCAGCTTGTTCCAAATCAGCTTTCAAATTTACTAAAGCATCCAAATCACCTAACGTGGATTTTTCTACACTATCCGATTTTTTTGCTTTTACCTTTTTGTCTTCACCTTCATTTTCGGCTTCTTTTACATCCTTCCATATTTGGGTGTGTGACAATATAATTTTCTTGTTTTCTTTGGAAAATTCCACTACTTTGAATTCAGCAGTTTCACCTTGTTTAATGGTGGTACCGTCTTCACGTTGTAAGCCGCGGTTAAAGGCAAAGCCTTCCACACCTTGTAATGCAATGGATGAGCCCTTTTCGTTTTGGCCTGCCAAAGTACCTTCATGTATAGAACCTATAGAATATATGGTTTCAAATACATCCCATGGATTTTCTTCCAACTGCTTGTGTCCTAAGCTCAAACGACGATTTTCTACGTCCATTTCCAAAACCACTACATCTATTTGTTCACCTATTTTTGTAAATTCGGCAGGATGTTTAATTTTCTTTGACCATGAAAGATCAGATATGTGAATTAAACCATCCACTCCTTCTTCCAATTCTACAAATATACCAAATGTGGTGAAATTACGAACTACTGCAGTGTGACGTGAACCTATAGGATATTTATCGGCTATGGTAATCCAAGGATCAGGTATTAATTGTTTTATACCCAATGACATTTTACGTTCTTCACGGTCAAGAGTTAAAATAACCGATTCCACAGTTTGCCCTACGGTTAAGAAATCCTGAGCGGTGCGTAAATGCTGTGACCATGACATTTCAGATACATGTATCAGACCTTCTACACCCGGCAATATTTCTACAAATGCACCATAATCAGCTAATACTACTACTTTACCTGTTACTTTATCACCTACTTTTAAGTCAGGATCTAAAGCATCCCAAGGATGAGGAGTTAATTGTTTTAAGCCCAAAGCAATACGCTTTTTAGTTTCATCAAAGTCCAAAATAACAACGTCAATTTTTTGGTCTAATTCCAATATTTCTTTAGGATCACTTACTCTGCCCCACGACAAGTCGGTAATGTGAATTAAGCCGTCTACGCCGCCCAAATCAATGAATGCACCATAGTTGGTAATATTTTTAACGGTTCCTTCCAATACCTGACCTTTTTCCAAACCGGACATAATTTCCATTCTTTGGGTTTCAATTTCCGATTCAATAAGAGCTTTGTGTGAAACAACCACGTTCTTGAATTCCTGGTTAATTTTAACCACTTTGAATTCCATGGTTTTATCTACAAATACATCATAATCTCTAATGGGCTTCACGTCTATTTGGCTACCGGGCAGGAATGCTTCTATACCAAATACATCTACTATTAAGCCGCCTTTGGTTTTTGATTTAACGTAACCGTTAATAATTTCACCGCTTTCACAAGCCTGATTAACTCTTTCCCATGACTTAAGCATGCGGGCCTTCTTGTGTGAAAGTATTAACTGACCATTGGCATCTTCCTGGCTTTCTACGTACACTTCTACTTTGTCGCCTATTTTTAAATCGGGCATGTAACGTAATTCATTAGCGGGAATTACACCATCCGATTTAAAACCAATGTTTACAACTACTTCTCTGGAATTTTTGGCAACCACTATACCTTCCACCACTTCCTGTTCTACTATGGCATTGAAAGTTTGGTTATACACATCTTCCATTTGTTTTACTTCAGCCTCGGTATAAACACTTTTATGCTTACCCAGTTCATCCCAATTAAAATCATCGGTATTAGGAGTGGCTACTGATTTGTTAGTAATTTCGTGAACTTTCACGGTCTTTTTAGTTTCTTCAGCGTTGGCTAAATTTTCAGACATATTTAATTCTTCTGTCATGTGTTGAATACACACTCACGCGTGTGAATTGTTTTAAATGATTAATAATTAGAGGTTTACTATACTTGCTTTGTTCCAAAGAGCCTCTTTTGGAACAAGATGCAAATATAGCACTTTTTTTTGAATTATAAATCAATAAGATATAATATTTTTTTACAAGGCATACAAAATTTCCAATATTTGGTCTCCTCTGCCTCCAAAACTACGATTAAATTCATTGGAAAGTATCACTACACAAGCCTTATCATATAGCCTGCGTGAAAACAGGTTGTTATTTCCGTTCCACAAGCCGCCATGATATATAATGGCATGCCCGTGCGTATCTTGTGCCAGTCGCCAACCATATCCGTAATTATGATCGGCCGCCATCTCCTTATGTTTAGGAGCGTAAGCGAGCTGCAAGGTAGTATCATTCAGTATTTTTCCGCTATATAAGGCCACATTCCATTTATACATATCATCCGCTGTGCTGAATACAGCCTTATCACCTACTACCACCGACATAAAATCCCGTACATAGGTCTTATATCCCGAACGATGCCCTATGGTGTATCCCTGCGGGTCAAATAAGCCCCGTCCGTACAAAAAAGTATGCTTCATATCGGCCGGCCCCCACACATATTGGCGTAAATAATCCTCCATACGCATACCCGAAACCCTTTCCGCTATAAGTGCCAGCAAAGCATAGTTTGTATTACAATATTCAAATTTGGCATTTGGCCGGGCCAATACTTTAGGCCTGTATTTTTGTATCATGCGAAGCAGGCTGTCATTATCAAAACTGTAATCCTTATTTTTATGGTAGCCGCCCGAATAATCCACATAATCGGACAGGCCAGACCTATGACACAGCAGCTGATGTACCGTGATACCCGCATACGGAAATTCGGGCAAATACACGCTCACCTCATCAGTAAGTTTTAATTTACCCTGCTCGTATAGTTGCAATATACACACCGCCGTGAACTGTTTTGATACCGATGCCAGTTCGTACTGCGACCCCGCATTCAGCTTTTGCCTGTTACGGTAATCGGCATAGCCCGCATAATTAGTATATACCACACAGGTGTCTAATGAAGCCAGCACCACTCCGTTAAACTGGCGAAGCTTTACCATATCATGAAATACAGCATCTATTTTTTTTGCCTTCATTTGCATGTTAATGCTGTCAAAAAAAACATTGGCTTCCCTGAAGGCTTCTCCCGCATTTTGTGCTACGGCACCACACATAACACCTGCTAATACCAAAGTATATATATATTTACGCATGCTCACTTATACTATTGCTTATTTCCTGTTGTTTTTCATAGCATGTACCTTACCGGCACATGCAAAAATAACATTTCCTTTACTTATTACACATGCATATTTTCAAAATTTATTAACCGTAAAAAGTTATTGTACATTTTTGTTGCAGATACTGCAACAAAAAAAAGCCTCCTTTTATCAGGAAGCTTTTTAATAAACAGGTGTATTCACTGCTATTTAAAATAGTAATGTAATGACAATACTACACCAAGATTTTCGGTTCCATACAGTAAAGAGGTACTACCCGGGCTTATAAGTTTATTATATTCCACAGTAGCGGCCTGTGCTGCGGAATAGCCTTCATACACTATATATGTTTGGGGCTGGAATGCTACCACTACAGGGGCAAAAGTAACATTGGCACCCAATGACAAACGCTCTGCAAAAAACCATTCCACACCCAAATCACACATGATGCCTACTCCATGTTCCACACCGGTAGTATAGCGTTTTACAGGACGGGCATAAGCTATATCACCATTGGTGGAAAAGTCGTTGAGTGAATCACTAATGAGCTGCATACAGGTAGGAGCCTGATTTTGAGCGGTGAGTATGTTGCCGTATTTGAATATCATACTGCCGCCGCCAAATGAATACATTAAGCTCACACCACCCACAAAACGCAATTTGCGGCTGCCACCGGTGAATTCCATGCCAATCATGGCACCGCCACCGGCCATATTAAAACGGATACCGTCTTCCACCACGTCTTCACTCAAAGGATTATTAAAACGAGCCTTGTCATCGGCAACATATTCCCTATAATTAAAATAAGCTCCGCTAAAACCCACACTGGCCTTAAGTGCCAGCACATCGGAAAATTTGTGTTTCACACTTATGGAAGCCATGGGCGACTGTGCCAAAAGGAACATTTGGTATGGATATGAACCCTGTGAAGCCACGCTATTTCCTATAAAATCACCGGTACTAAATATACCGTTTGCCTTAATACCGGCCACGGGATTAATACTAAAACCTATAGCGGTACTGCCTGCTGAAGGAAGAAAACCTTCAGGTATGGATTTTTGCTGTGCACTCATACTTATGCAGCATACCACCAGCACTGCCAATACACTATATTTTATTATATGTTTCATATTACTCTTTTTTTTACGTTACGTATGTTATTTATTAAGGTTAGGTGTATATGGATAGGTTTTGGCAACACCGGCTTTTAAATTCACCTGCGAGCTCATACCATCTAATACAGTTTTGGAACCGGAGGTAGCCTGAAATTCGCCCGTTACTAAATCGTCGTTATATTCGCAATCAGTTATAAAAATAGTACTGGCCGAAAAACTCACCAAAGAACCCGGCTTGGCAGGTATAATCACTTCATAATAACCCTTGTTATCGGTAGAGGCAACATAACGCTTTACACCGGTGAGTTTACTGTTAATAGAACTCAGGTCTACATCTACATACACATCTGCCCCTCCCTTGAAATTGGTAACACTTGTACTATAATTATATGACACATAACCTCTTACTGTTGCAGAACCTGCAATATTTTCTTCATTAAGAGCTGTGGGGTCTTTTTTTTCACATGACACCAATGTCATGGCTACTAAAACTAAAACTGAAAGTTTGAATACTAAATGTTTCATTTTTTAATGTTTTTAAATTATTTACTTTGTTGTTTTATATATTTTGTGTTTATTTTTTATCATACTATATGTATGCAGGTTCAGGTTTATTGTCCCACTACCAACATATAACAGTCAGACAATATATCGGAAACAAATATTTTATTACCGTTTTTATACAAGACACCATGCTTAGTATGGTAATAATTTCCGTTTTTTACCGTGAACGAATCGGATATTGACGTTGACATATTGGAACCGATAACGGTTCCGTTTTTAATCAGTTGCCCACCGGTTTTTGATATACCGTACTTATCACCGCCTGCGGTGATATATATTTTTGACAAAAGAGTAGTACCCATACCGTGATTGCTTACCGCCGTGCCGTTTTTATACCATGAAAGCTGCCCGCCGGTATTACTGCCCGCCATATATACATCGGGGCCACCATCAGCCTTGGCCATACATTCTACATAACCCGATATAGCACTACCTGAACCATTGATATACAATTTCTTTGAACTATTCAAATAGGTATACACATAGCCGGGAGAAGAGGCTTCCATTATCATATTTTTTATACTGCTATAATCGGGTGCTGTTTCCAAATCCGTTACCGAAAAACCGGAACCTCCCGTATATTTATATATTCTATACTTATAGGTACCACTGGTAGTTTCCACTATGGCTGCTATATATATAGTACCATCAGCACACACCGACAAACCCTTCACCTGATTATTATGCAAATCATACAAAGTTCCACTGGTAGCCAACAGATTGTTATTTCTATACAACTTAATAGTAACACTTCCGATTGAACCTGATTTTATGGCTGAATACACATCGGTACCTGCCATTTTAGGGAATCTACAATAACCCGGTAAGGTAAAATAGAGCACACCGTTCTTATATATTTTATAACCGTCACTGGTAAAATACGTGCCTGCTGTTACTACTACCGTACATGCTTTTACGGTATTGCCCACTGTGGCCATTATTACGGCAGTACCGGCTGTTTTACCCGTAACCACACCTGACGCACTTACGGTGGCTATAGCCGTATTTGATGATGACCATGATAAACTTCCTGCCGATGATGTCGGCACCACGGCAGCTGTGAGTGTATCGTATGAACCTGTTAGCAGGTACAGGCTATCCTTATTCAATGTTATATCAGCTGCTCGCACGCTTACCGTACACACCGATGTACGACAGCCGTGTAGCGTAGCCGTAATATAGGCGGTACCTGCCGATACGGCCGTTACCAGCCCGCTACTGCTTACCTTGGCTATGCTGCTGTTAGATGTGCTCCAGGTTACCTTAGTGCTGTCACCTGCCGGCATAGTGGTTTTATATAGCTGATAAGTTTGATCCTTGCGTATTGACACCCGGGTTTCTGACACCGTCACCTTGGTGCTAGCTACCGATACGGTACATTGAGCCGTTACATCCTTATAAGCAGCCGTTATCACTGCCTTGGCAGGATAATGCTTAAGCGTGCACACACCATTGGCTACCGTTATCGAATCGGAATCTGAAGTCCATTTTATCTGCGAAGCTGCACCGGCAGGACGTATAGTATAATCCAAAGTATAATTTCTGCACTCATATACAGCCACTATTGAACGCATGGTAAGTATGGCATTTTTAACCGCTACTTCACATTGCATAGTAGAAGTACCCAAAGTAGCTTTTATTACTGCCGTTCCGCCACCTACAGCCGTTACCAGCCCGGTAGCACTTACCGTAGCCACTGACGCATTGGTGGTACTCCATTTTATTTGCTGTGAAGTAATGGCGGGGGTGAGTGTAAGCTTGAGCTGACGCTGCTCGGTAGCCACCAGGGTATCTTTAGTTCTATCTAATGCCAGACCTATAGGCTTTACCACTATACTGCAAACATCACTCTTATCACCGGCCTTTACCGTAATACGGGCTGCGCCGGCCTTGCAGGCGGTAACCACACCGGTTTGATTCACCTTCAACACGCTGGTATCCGATGATGACCATGCCAACTTCACCGATATAAACGAGGGCCTTATCGCACAGGTAAACTGTTTATTTTGACCTTCGTACAGTATAGCGGTATCTTTATTTATTTCCAAACTTTGCAAATCGGATGAGCCGTCATACACCCACACCTTGCAGGCATCACTTTTATCACCGGACTTTGCGGTTATAACGCAGTATCCTGCATCTTTAGCTTGCACCAGGCCATCCTCACTTACTATAGCCACATTCTTTCTATTGGTTTCCCACACCAATTCCTTAGCGGCACGCTTGGGACGCACTTCAACTTTCAACTGATAACTGTCGTTCTCATCTAATGTAAGTTCCACTTCCTTATCACTAAGGCTTACACTTTCCACTTCCTTACGACAGGAACTCATGCATAGCAGTAACGCTATGAAACATACTAAATACTTTTTCATAAAGCATATATGTTTTAAATTTGTAAAGGTAACATTTTTTTGGGGTAGGCTCTAAAAATTAAACATTTTGTTCGTAGGTGTTCGGCAAAAAGCCTGGTTTAACCGCTTCGCACCTAAATTCAAGTTGCAAAGATACAATTTTTTTTCTTATTAGATACAATTATTTTACGTTTCTTTGTCCGGTTTTATGGTTGTAGGGGGGATTATCAATATGTTACATAATGGTTATATTTAAAACATCTGGTCTGTTAGTTGATTCCCAGTCGGGCTATTTGTTCTAACCGGAAGAAATTATAGATCATATTTTTGAGAAAGATTGCGGACTTCGCTCTCGCAAATCCGACTGTCCTTGTTGTAACTCTATTCATACTACCCTCCTCAAAGCCAAACACATGTTCCACTCGGCTACGTATGGATAATTTTTTACGATTTGAAGCCTTCTGTTCTTCCGTCAGCGGATGGTTTCTGAATCCCTTTTCGCAGATTTCATCGACCATGTCCCATTTCGCCAGAATGACTCCCTGTCCGACATAGGCAGAATCCGCATGCAGAGACTGTTCTTTGTCAGACTCTTCTGCCAAGTAATCCAACGCCTGTGAATCATGTAGCGAAGCGGCTGACACAAAGCACTTCTTGATAAACTTGCTAACCTTGTCTGTCTTGATGTGGTTTTTGTATCCAAAGTAGTTCTGCCCACCCTTCTGTGTCCATCAGGCATCAACGTCCTTCTGCCTCTTCTTGTTGGGTGTGTCATTCCATGAATCACCACCCTTGCCATTCTTGATATCTTTGTTCTCGTCTTTGGTATTGTGCTGCTTGGGTGCCGGCACAAAGCTTGCGTCAATAATCTGTTCCTCGTTGAAGATCAATCCCTTCTCATTGAGTTCATCCACAAACTGCTGGAATAGTTTCTCCGACAAACCCGAATCGGACATCTTCTCCGAGAATGCCCGGATTGTCTTCTCGTCAGGAACTTTGTCCCCAAAAGCAAGCCCAAGAAAATCCTTGAAACTCTGGCAATCAGTAATCCGGTATTGCACCTGATGGTCGCTCTGATTGTAGTAATGCTTGTTAACCATCACCTTGAACATCATCACTACATCATACGGTTTGGCTCCGGCATTATTTTTCTTAGCCTTGTTTTCAAACACATCCTCCAATGAATCTCAAAACATTTCAAAGTCGATCACTTGCGATAATCGTTCAAGCGGATTACCCGGTGCGGCGAGATTCTCCTTCGTATTTTGTGTGTCAAACAAAGTAACCGATCCGAATTTTTTATATTTTGCCAGCTTATTCATGATTATGTTCAATACAATAACGAAGAAGCAGAATATTTATTTCATTATCAGTGATTTAATTTTTAGAGGTTACCACAACATATTAAGATATCAAATAGATGTATTACTAATATTTTCAATTATTCATTGTAAACAAAGCTACATTCCCTGTTTTTCATACTCACTGCGGTATTTTCCCTTTTTATCATGACATTTTGTGCAAAAATTAGCACACTCGCAGCCCCATGTTAGTGGTGCACATACAATAAAACATTATTAATCAGCTCTAAAAAATATATGTATAGGCAGGTAACAATTCATTTTTTTATTGTATCTTTGTATGTTGGAATATTTCCGTATGGGGTTGCTTGGTTTTGACAGCTCGTATGTGGGAATGTAAGCACGTCGGACGTTGTAAGCAGGTTCCGTTATCAGCCAACTTTCATGCCAATAATAAATGGCGAAAACAACAATTTTGCATTAGCTGCATAACCAGGTTATGAAGCTGGCCGCCTCTCCAAAAGCTTAGGCTCTGCGGCGTTTGGAACAGAGGTGTCGTAAATGCGGAGCTAGTCTTTTCGGGCCTTGCCGTAAAGGCGAAATTTTAAAGGATAAGTTCTTTATCGGTTTAGCCTTTTACCTGTAATGAATCGAAAATCAAACAAAGGATAAGCGTGTAGAAAGCATTTTTGCAACGTGTTTGGACGAGGGTTCGACTCCCTCCAGCTCCACTTTAAAGAACAAGCCAATATTCACATTGGCTGTTATTAACACACTTATTAACATGAAAGTAAAGATTATCAACCACTCTACCAACAGTATTCCGACCTATGAAACCATAGCTTCGGCCGGCATGGATATTAGAGCTAACCTTACAGAAGATATCACCCTTAATTCATTAGAAAGAGCCCTTATACCTACCGGATTACACATAGCATTACCGGTGGGCTATGAAGCCCAAATAAGACCACGTAGCGGCCTGGCCGCCAAAAACGGCATTACCGTATTGAACACCCCCGGCACCATAGATGCCGACTATCGCGGTGAAATAAAGGTAATATTAGTCAACCTTTCCTCACAGCCCTTTACCATACACCACGGTGACCGCATAGCACAAATGGTAATAGCCAAACATGAGCATGTGGAATTTGAACTCGCTACCGAGCTTGACAGCACCGAACGCGGCGAAGGCGGATTTGGTCACACAGGAATATAATATTTATGACTAAACACTACCTCATCATAGGCTTACTGCTACTCTCCGTAGCGGCAGGGTGGGCACAAAAAAAACGTGCAGCCACCCCCTCCACTACTATCCCCTCGGAAATCAATCGTAAAGCATACCACGTCCAATCAGCCATGGTTCTCAATGCCGTGTGTGAACGACTTAGCGGCAACTATACCCAAGCCGAAAACCTGCTTGCCAATGCCATTAATCAATACCCGCAATATGATTTGGCACATTTTGAATATGCCAAGTTACTCCTGCTTAAAAACCAAACATCTAAAGCCATAGCCGAATTGCAAACAGCCGTTCAACTCAATGATACCAACGACTGGTACAAAGCCCTTTTGGCCGAAAGCCTAGATATGGCCTACCGATACTCGGAATCGGAAACGCTATGGAAACATTTGGCCGACCATCACCCCGACAACCCTGAATATATATACAAATACTCTATATCACTCATATACCAAAATAAATTTAAAGAAGCCGTAAATGCCTATAACCAAATAGAACTGCTCATGGGCGTGTCATCAGACATATCCTACGCCAAGCGAAATATATGGCTACACCTGAATAAAGTGGACATGGCCGTAAAAGAAATGGAATATTTAGCCAAAGCCTATCCTCAGGAATCACAATACCTGATAGAAATAGCCGATATATACACCAATAACAACATGCCCGACAAAGCCGTTCCCTACCTGAACAAAGCCGCTGTCTTAAACCCTGCCAACGGTAAAATACACGTATCTTTATACAACTATTACATAGAAAAAAAACAATACCAACAGGCTTTTGAGCACTTAAGTCAGGCATATTTGGACCCTAATATGGACGTGGATAAAAAAATAAACACCCTTATCAATTACTACGGGCACATGGAAGTAAAAGATTCCGCACTTATACTCCTGCATAATTTAATTACCGCTCACCCCAATGAACCTAAAGCATGGTCCATATATGGTGACTTTATGTCATCATACCACATGACAGACTCCGCCATAAACGCCTACCAAAAAGTACTATCCATGGACCAAAGCAAATATGCCGTATGGCAAGCTTATATAGAACTCCTTTTCATCAATCACCAGTACCAACAAGCCTACGAAAACAGCGGCTATGTGCTGGAATTATTCCCCATGCAGGTACCCGCCTACATTATACATGGCATATCAGCCTCACAGTTAAATTTGTTCCCCGAAGCTCGCACCACTTTTCACGAAGCCCTTAACTACTCTTATGATAAGGATCAAAAATCTGAAATATATACCGACATAGCACAATCTTTCATTTTGGAACATAATATTGACAGCGCCATAGTCTACTACGAAAAAGCCCTGCAATGCTCTCCTCAAAATGCATATACCCTTAATGAATACAGCTATGAATTGGCCGAAAATAACATGAATTTGGACTACGCCTTGCAAATGTCAAAAAAATCCATAGAACAAGAACCATTAAATGCTTATTATTTAGATACTTACGCTTGGATATTGTTCAAAATGCAAGACTATGCCAATGCCAAAATATGGCTGGAAAAAGCCATAAAAAATCAAGGAGACAAACACCTGACAATAATGAAACATTATGCAGCCATATTGGAACAATGCCATGAAACAAAACTATTGCAACAATGCAATAAAATAATAGAACAATTACAAAACGATAAACATAACCATGTACTACCGTAATGAATATTCTTTAGCCGAAGCCATACAATTGTTTTTAAAAAAATACAATTATAGTGCCAATGAGAACTTTCAAAAAGTACAAATGGACCAAATATGGCGTAAAGCCATGGGAAAAATAATATCCCAATACACCACTAAAGTAACACTGCAAAACGATACACTTATCGTATCTATAAGTAACCCCATAGTAAAACACGACTTGCTATATAACCAAAATAAGGCTATTAACATCATTAACGAACAATTAGGTAATAATAAAATAAAAACGTTAAAAATAAAATAACATGTACAAACTGGTATTAATTCGTCACGGACAAAGTGAATGGAATCGCACCAACCAATTTACAGGTTGGACCGATGTTGACCTCAGCGAAAGAGGAGTAGCAGAAGCTAAAGAAGCAGGAAAAACACTAAAAGCCAATGGTTTTAATATAAAATATGCATTTACATCATATCTTAAACGAGCTATTAAAACCCTTAACTACGTATTGGAAGAAATGGACCTGCTATGGATACCCGTAGAAAAATCATGGATACTCAATGAAAAACACTATGGTACCCTGCAAGGCCTCAATAAAGCCGAAACAGCCCAAAAATACGGAGAAGACCAAGTGCTTATATGGAGAAGAAGTTTTGACGTGTGCCCGCCTGATCTCCCCAAAGAAGACCCCCGACACCCATGCCATGAACTTAAATACCAAGGCACTCCAGCAGCCGAAGTTGCCACCGAAGCACTCAAAAACACCATAGACCGCATTATTCCTTTTTGGGAAAATGAAATAGCACCCAAACTGAAACAATACCAACAAGTAGTCATAGCCGCTCACGGAAACAGCTTAAGAGCTATAGTAAAATACCTTAAAAACATAGACAACAATACCATTATATCACTCAATATTCCCACCGGCATACCCTATGTATTCGAATTTGACGACAATATGCATTTGGTAAAGGACTATTACCTGGCCGACGAAGCCACATTGGCAAAATTAATGGAAGAAGTAGCTAACCAAGGTAAAAAATAATGAAAATATGGGCCATAGCGGATATTCACGGTTGCTACAACACATTTAAACAACTGCTGGAGAATGTACTACACATAACCCTCCATGACCACATTTACCTGCTGGGTGATATGGTGGATAGGGGGCCTCGCACCCGACAGGTGCTTGACTATATTATGCAGCTACAGCAGCAAGGATACCATATTATGCCCCTACAGGGCAACCATGAATATTTTGTGTGTACCGCATACCAAATGGAACATAACGGACTTACCAAACACTGGTGGAATAAATCAGCTAAAAAATTTATACACACATGGCTCCACACCGGCGGTACCCACACGCTTACCAGCTTTGGCGTAAATAATGCCTCGGAAATACCATATCAATATATTCAGTGGCTGCAATCACTGCCCACCCACTACATCACCCCTACCGCCATACTCACCCACGCAGGACTCAATTGCAATAGTCCTCACCCTTACGAAGACACCCAAACCCTGCTATTTGGCACTAATAACAACTATAATGCCCAATATTTACAACAAAAATATGTCATTCACGGCCACAATGCCGTATCACTTGACGGCATATATGCCATGCTACGCAATATAAACAAAAATTTATACCTCTGCATTGACAACGGATGCGTGTATGCCGGCCACCACGACAATTGCGGCCATCTTATAGCTTTGGATTTAAACAATTTTACATTCGAAAAACAAATTTACATAGACTAATTATGGCTTTAATAAAATCAATATCCGGAATACGCGGCACCATAGGCGGCTGCCAAGGCGATAACCTCACCCCTATGGACATACTCAAATTCACCGCCGCCTACGCTACCATACTCCAACAACAATACCCGCAACAGCCCCTATACGTAGTAGTAGGTCGCGATGCCCGTGTGTCAGGTCTTATGGTAAACAATTTGGTATGCGGCACTCTTATGAGTATGGGTATTAATGTGTACGACATAGGCCTTTCTACCACGCCTACCACCGAAATGGAAGTAGTAGCACGCCACGCTCAAGGTGGCCTTATACTTACCGCCAGTCATAACCCCATACACTGGAACGCTCTTAAACTGCTCAACAGCCATGGAGAATTCTTCTCCGCCGCCCTTGGACAGAAAGTACTTCGCATAGCCGAAACCATAGACAATATTTCGTATGCCCCTGTAGATAAACTGGGCCAATACCTGCCCGTACATGATGCCATTAACCGCCACATACAAGCCGTTACGGCCTTGCCCCTTGTGGACACACATGCCATAAAAAAAGCCGGACTTAAAGTAGCAATTGACTGTGTAAACTCTACCGGCAGCCTGGCCCTGCCAAAATTACTCAAAGCACTGGGCGTAAATGAAATACACGAAATCAACTGTACCCCTAACGGACAATTTCCCCATAACCCCGAACCACTACCAGAGAATCTTATAGAGACTTGTAACTACATAAAAAACAAAAATATACACGTCGGATTTGTAGTTGACCCCGATGTGGACCGCTTGGCCATTATTAAAGAAAACGGTGAATGCTTTGGCGAAGAATACACCCTGGTATCAGTAGCAGACTACGTGCTTAGCCACACCCCCGGTAACACCGTATCCAATTTATCATCTACCCAAGCTCTCAAAATAATAACCCAACAACATAACGGCACCTATTATGCCGCCGCCGTAGGCGAAGTAAACGTGGTAGAACAAATGAAAGCCTGTCGGGCCGTAATAGGCGGCGAAGGTAACGGCGGCGTAATTTACCCTGCCCTCCACTATGGACGTGACGCACTCGTGGGTATAGCCCTGTTCCTTACAGCCATGGCCAAAAAGAACATATCCTGCTCCCAATACCGTAACACATTCCCTAACTTCTACATACACAAAGATAAAATACAACTTGACCCCTCCATTAACGTGGACAAAACACTATGCGATATAAAAACACTTTACCACAATCATGATATTATTGACATAGACGGCGTAAAAATATTGTTTGACCACGAATGGGTACACCTTAGAAAATCCAATACCGAACCTATCATACGTATATATGCTGAAAGTAATAACGAAACTTCGGCAAAAAATATGGCCGAAAAAATCAAACAAGATATCCGAAACATCAATAACAGAGGATAACAATATACCCACAGATATGAAATATTTAATAGTAGGACTGGGCAATGTGGGTAATGAATATACCCTTACCCGACATAATATAGGCTTTGAAGCTGTAGACTATATAGCCGCCCAAAATAATGTTACCTTTGCCCCCGACCGCTATGCCCATACCTGCTCTTTTCGATACAAAGGCAAAACCATAACATTGGCCAAACCCACCACCTACATGAACCTGAGCGGCAAAGCCGTACGCTACCACTTAGACAAACTGAAAATTCCCTTGGACCACCTGCTGGTAATAGCCGATGATAAAGACCTGCCACTAGGCACATTCAAAATAAAACCTAAAGGTAGCGGAGGTAGCCATAACGGCATTAACAATATAGTAGACACCCTGCATAGCATAGATTTTCCCCGACTCAGAATAGGCCTGGGCAATAACTTTGCCAAAGGGTTCCAAATAGATTTTGTACTGGGAAAATTCTCCGATAGCGAAATAGATGCCCTTCGACCTGTACTAAGCCTTATGCCCAACATAGTTAATAGTTTTGCCACACAAGGTATAGAACGCACAATGAACACGTACAACGGCATATCTAAAAACACCCACACCATTCCCAATAATAACACCGAAACAAAATAAAACGCCCACATCTCCGTTACATAATAAAATAAAAACGACTATGGCAACAAATAAAGTAAAAATACTATGGGCCGATGATGAAATAGACCTATTAAAGCCCCACATTATATTTTTAGAACAAAAAGGCTATAAGGTAATTACCGTAAAAAGCGGTATAGAAGCCATTGAAGAACTGGGAAAACAAAATATTGACATTGTATTTCTGGATGAAAATATGCCCGGCCTCACCGGCCTGGAAACCATAGCCAAAATAAAAAAAGAATACACTACCATTCCCATAGTTATGATAACAAAAAGTGAAGAAGAACATATTATGGATAATGCTATAGGGACTAATATAAGCGACTACCTTATTAAACCTGTAAACCCCCACCAAATTCTTCACTGCGTAAAAAAGCACACCGATAGCCAACGCTTTGTATCAGAAAAAAACACATCCGAATACCAACAACAATTCCGCAACATAAGCCTACAACTTATAAACGGTATGAACAATACCGAATGGATAAGCATGTATAAAGAGCTCACCTACTGGGACATGGAACTGAATAAAAACGATGACCCCTACATTAAAGAAATACTTCACTCCCAAAAGGAAGAAGCCAACACCCAATTCTGTAAATTTATATCCAAAAATTATGCCAGTTGGATAAATAACACCACTGCCAATAAACCCCTTATGTCACATACCATACTTAAGGAAAAGGTGTTCTCCTCCATATCAAAAGAAAAACCAACCTACCTTATCCTTATTGACAACCTTCGCTATGACCAGTGGAAAACCATAGAACCTACCATTAGCGAATACTTTCACGTGGACAAGGAAGACCTATACTACAGCATACTCCCCACCGCTACCCAATTTGCCCGCAATTCCCTGTTTGCAGGCCTTATGCCCAGCGAAATACAAAAAAAATACCCGCAATATTGGGTCAACGAAAATGAACCGGCCAATAAAAATGACCACGAACACCAACTTTTAGACGAATACCTCAAACGCTATGGCATTAATATAAAACACTCCTACTCTAAAGTGCTGAATGTGGAATTTGCCCGAAAAATATACGACAACCTGCCTAACACCCTTCAAACGCCACTAAATGTGCTTATATACAACTTTGTAGACATGCTATCACATGCCCACACCGATGTAGATATAGTACGTGAGCTGGCCAATGACGAAGCATCATATCGCTCCGTTACCCTATCATGGTTCGACCACTCCCCCCTACTGGAAGTACTTAAGTTTTTGGCAGCAAAAAAAGCCAAAGTATTCATCTCCACCGACCACGGCTCCATACGTATACAAAATCCCGTAAAAATAATAGGCGACAAAGAAACCTCTACCAACCTCCGCTATAAAGCAGGTAAAAATTTATCATTCAACAACAAAGACGTATTTTCCATAAGTAATCCACAGGATATATTCCTGCCCAAACTGAATGTAAGCTCCAAATACGTTTTTGCCACCAATAATGATTTCTTTGTATACCCTAATAATTACAACTACCACGTAAATTATTACAAAGACACCTTCCAACATGGAGGCATTTCCATGGAAGAAGTTCTTATTCCTTTTATCAGCCTTTCGGCTAAATAATAGTACACACCTACTGCAACACTATATATAACTGCCCGCTTGAACGGGTTATAGCCGTGTATAACCATCTGTAATAAGCCGCCGTTTGCATTTGCTCCGTATTATTCCACGCTAATACAAATACATTCGGCCACTGCCCGCCCTGTGTTTTATGACAAGTTTGCACATAAGCATACTTTATTTGTATCGCATTCCAATAAGGATTATCCTTTATGGCCTGTTGCCTATCCTTCTTAACAGGTATGTCCTCATATTCAGTTTCTATAGCAGAATATAACCGCATGGTATCCTTATAATTAAGCGAAGCCGCCTCCATAGTTAAAGTATCTAACATAACTTTGGCGTCTATTACTTCCACATCATAGTCTATAAGCCTTAACCGCACATCAGCATACCTGTGCCCGTACATTTTCTCTACTTTACGTACCGCCATTATCTCCATTATATCGCCATTGGCTATAAAAGGCGTTACTCTCGTATCGGGTAACCACGCATAACTGTTTTTTACACTCATTACCCTATCTCCGGCATCTAACTCATTCTCCATATATAACACCCTGCTACGTATGATGTTATTCAACATATTAGCCTGCTTATTACTTTTAGTAATAAACACCACATCATCCTTATTCCGTGAGGAATATGCCGATGCTATTAATTCAAAAGCCTCACTCCCGCCTATTACCTTCACATCAGGAAACGGCAACGTGTCAAATCCATATAAGCCATACCTCTCTTCCTTCATACATTGTCTCACCTGCGTGGCATGATACAGCACTCCGCTCTCCTGCGTCTGCCGCACCACCTCACTCAATTTCACCTCATATACCCTTCTGCCATAGGCTGCAGCTAAATATTGGGCATCTAATGCAGCACTGTATTCATTATTTACAGGCGGAAGCTGGGCATTATCTCCTATTAGCACTATATAACACTGCTTACCGGATTGCACATACTCAAATAAATCATGGAGTAACCGCCGACGACCATACGCACCCTCCGCCTCTGCTCCGCCCCCGTCATCGATCATGGAAGCCTCATCTACAAAAAACACTGCTTTTCTATGCTTATTATATTGCAATACCAATCGGTACCCTTCCGCAGTGTTCTGCAAGGCATATATTTCTTTATGAATAGTATACGCCACATGATGTGCATACTGTGACATAACCTTAGCCGCCCGCCCCGTAGGGGCCAAAAGAACGGTTTCTACACCCACTTGGGCAAAAAAACGAACAAATGCACTTATCAGTGTGGTTTTGCCGGTACCGGCATATCCCCTTAACAGCATTACCCCACCGGGCTCACCTGCTGCCATATAATCAGCCATACACTGTATAGCTTCCCGCTGACCCTGCGTGGGATTCCACTCCATCATGCCGCTTACGGCATCAATAAACGCGCTTTTCTTCATAGCCTTCCACTTTGCTACATTTGCAACAACCGTATGCAGGTTACCAAACTATCCTTCCAATAAGGAATACTTATGCCAAAATGCTGTTTTATTTTACTTTTATCTAACACACTGTAATAAGGACGGCTTGCCTTGGCCTTGTATTGAGCCCCTAATATAGTATTCACCTTGCAGGTCTTATGCGATATCTCCATTATAGCCTGAGAAAAATCATACCATGATATGGCACCCTCATTGGAAAAATGATAGCACTGCACGCCCGCTACCCTAGCATTATTATTTACTATACACATAATAGCTTCAGCCAAATCACCGGCATACGTGGGCGTTCCCACCTGATCACACACTACCGATATTTGCTCCTTTTCAGTACCCAAACGAAGCATGGTTTTAACAAAATTATTGCCATACTCACTGTATAGCCACGCCGTGCGAATTATCACGCCCCTACAGCCACTTTGCATCATGGCCTGCTCTCCTTGCCACTTGGTGGAACCATACACCGATACCGGAGAGGTTGCATCGGTTTCTACATATGGACAATAATGTAAACCGTCAAATACATAGTCAGTAGAAATATGCACCATAAATACATTATACCTGTACGCCGCCTCACTAAGCAACTGTACTGCATACCGGTTAATTCTGTCAGCAAGTTCCGGCTCGTCCTCAGCCTTATCTACCGCCGTATAGGCGGCACAATTTATCATTACCTGCGGCTTGTATACTGATATGTATTTATCTATAGCCTCTGCATTGGTAATGTCTATATCCTCTATGTCGGTAAACACAAATTCATGCTCCCCTACATGCTCTTTATCATAATCCTGCATTTTATGGCCTAACTGACCATGCGCACCAAAAACAACTATCCTCATATCCCTATTTTATTTTTAACCACTGCTTTAATATTTCTTCATCTTCCGTTTTTAAAAAATGTATGGTATTCCACTGCTGCAATGTACTTGCCATAGACACCTTTTTGTATTTTTCATATAATGGCGTTTGTACATAATACTTAAGCAATACAGGCATCTCATGTAAAGCATACCTTCCTGCGGTATAGGCCAACGACAGGTTCACCTCGTCTATAGTTCCTACACACTCAAATGGCTTGGAAGGCGTCATGCCGCACAACTCCTGCAACTCATCCAGCAACGATTCCTTGTTCAACAGGTTCTCCCCATATATTTTTTCCAACATATCCGCATCTATAAACGGGGACAATATAATATATGTAAACAGGCATTTAGCACAATTACAGCACCATATATTCTGCTTACTTCCCGCATTACAGCTTTTATACGAACTATAATACTTGCTGCATTGCGAAAACAAATAAGCTATTTGCAATTCACTTATAGGACGTAAAAAACTATAATAGTTCAACTCCGGATGTATATATTCGGCTACATAATTGCGGAAATCCCGCTCAAATTCTACCGACTTGGAATACTGATGATTCACATTCATACCCTTTACCGTAGACTCGTTAGCGCTATTTTCATTCGATAAGGCTATATTCTTACGACCGCTCATACAGGCACATAGCAAAGTATAAAATGCCAACATAGCCGAAAACGGCGTGTGCCCGTTTAAATATCCTTGCGTATTCAATTCCAAAAGCCGGGGGGATATGGTACGATTTAATTCAAAAAAATTACCGTCAAAACCGGCCTTTTGCACACACTCCACAGTAGCCCCCCTGGGATTAATAATTAAAGGTATAATATCCTGACTGCGTTGTAAAGCCTCCAATGTAACCACAGAATCCTTCCCCCCCCCTATAGGTACTATGGTTTTATTGACCAAACTTACCTTCACCATAGGCTTTATACTACCCTCAGCCTCTATCTGCATAAAATTCTGCTCCGTAGCCTGTATTCCATTAGTATAAAAAAACTCTCCTAAACCATTAAAATACAACTTTTTCCAAAAACCTATAGCATCGGTATCCAATCCGCCGGCCTTCACCACTACCTTGGGAGAACACACCGCCTTCCAATAACTTACCAACTCCACCATGCCTAACTGGAAAAACAAGGTATCTAATTCCTGCAAACTATGATGCGACAAAAATGAAGTATATTCGGCATGATTTT
This sequence comes from Bacteroidales bacterium, assembly GCA_045598105.1. GTDB lineage: Bacteria > Bacteroidota > Bacteroidia > Bacteroidales > WCHB1-69 > UBA1205. Next base: position 29,699 of record JAZLLK010000063.1, read on the forward strand.
TTATAATAGTGCAGGGTTCCATTACCACATCATTTCCGGCCGTATAACGAAATTGCACCTTAATATCTCCATCTATAATATTGTAAGTATATGATTCAAATATAAATACAGGATATTGCTGTCTCAATTGTTCATATAACCGACCTTTATTTTTTACTTCCATACTTTCTCTTTTTACATTTTGCAAGTTTACTAAAAAAAACTGAGAAATTCCACATTTTCATACATAAATTTACCAAATTTTTAGTGTTTATTTTTCCATTATAAACGAACACATATACACAATAGTATTTTTTATAATATTAATATACAATTACTTAAATATTTTTAAAAAAAATTTTTTACTATCCATACATTCGTATTATTTTTTTATATACCTTTGCACATTGAACAAACAAGATGGCTCCGTGGCTCAACTGAATAGAGCATCTGACTACGGATCAGAAGGTTACAGGTTTGAATCCTGTCGGAGTCACTCAAGCATTCTCGCAGGAGAATGCTTTTTTTATTCCATAACACACACAGCTTATGCAGGCTAAAATATATTTCACTATTATATTTGTTATAGGCTTATACTCCGCCTTTGCTCAATCGGAAGCCGATAACTTTCACAAATACTGCACCTATCGGCAGCGTTTTTCCCAATATTTCATGGTTTCAGGTTCGCGACAGGGCGAATGCATGGTTATAGGTAATAGGAACCGTTTTTTTAACACCCGCATCAGCTACGGACAACATGGTATACAATTCGGCTATTATTTAGGCATGCTCTCCACCGAATACGCCCTGCTCATACAATATGCCCAATATGAGCATGCCGACAGCACCCTGCATGAGCTTCAACGTGCCATTACGGCATATTGCGAATATATGGACCAATGTGAGTACTACTTTGACAAACCCAATGTGGTAGACGGATTTTTTGTAAGAGAAAATGTACCTGTCAATTTTTTAGACACCTCCACCGCTGCAGGCTTAGAACATATGCTATGGCTTAATCAGGGGCTCACGCCCCAAAACGTGTATATTACCGCACAAGACAGTTTTTACATGCTTCCTAAAGGCATGCCCGGCTATATTAACGGACTATATCAGGTATATGAAAAAAAAGAAATAATGAGTCAGGATGAAGCCTACGGCGTAATGACAGGGCTTGCCTTAACAGCCAAATGCGTACCTCCATTGGCCGACAAAGCCAAAGAACTGTTTCGCCTCATTACGCTGCAAATTATAGGCATTAACGCATATAGCGACTGTAAAAATGAAGGTTATATCATAAAAAAGCCCGACTGCGAACCCATTTCCGAATCAGGCGGCGGCAGCACCGCCCTATTCGGCTACGGCATAGCCTGCGCCGCCGCCTGCGTTACAGGTATGCCCATTGACAGTTTTATTAATACCTTTACACCTAAAGATTATCGCCACAGTTTGTCAGTATATCAGCTTACAGGCAAACTTCGTGTTCCCATAGGCTTTAACAATATGTATTATATGTGGAAAATATGCGGCAGAGGCATACCCGGACAACAGGAATGGAATAGAGCCATGGGAGCCACCCTGGGTGCCTTGGGAAACAGCTGGGGCAAACACACCGACAAAAGTATCACCAAAAACGTGTATTGGACCAAAGGCAACAAACAACACGACTGGCGAACTTTCTACCTTTCCCTATGGCGAATTCTGCACAACAAACCGGCAGACAAAAACGAAGCGTATCTCATACAACAGGAACTCAATAACGCCCCACCTTACGGCCCTTATAACTATAAAACGGAACAACACCCACACAACTACGCCCCCGGCGGATGGGCATACATATATCGATATAGAGCCACATTAGATGAACAATACAACGGCAGCACCCTTACCGGCAATTTTAACGGACTGGACTATATGCTCATGTATAATATGTACCGACTATTATACAATAACAACAACACCATGCCCGCCTATCAATGGTAGTAACCGACACATTTTTTTCTGCTAAAAAAAATGTATTCCCCACTAAAAAAAATGACGCTTTCAAAAAAAAATTGTACTTTTGCAGTTTTATGTACCTGCGTGCGAAATAGAATATGGAATATGGGTGTAAAAGATATAATTTTTAATAATGACAAAAAAATAGCATGGCTGTGTGACCCCGATAAGTTGTCTGATGAAAAACTGATATACACGGCACGTTGTGCTCAAAATGCCGGTGTTGATATGATTCTTACAGGAGGCAGTCTTCTACAATTTAACGGACTGAACCATTGCATAGAAACCATTAAATCAGTATGCTCATTGCCTGTAGTATTGTTTCCGGGCAATTGCATGCAAATAAGTCCTTTGGCTGATGCCATACTATTTTTGTCACTCATTTCCGGACGCAATGCCGACCTGCTCATAGGTCAGCACGTAAACGTAGCCTATCAGTTACTTCAAAGCAATATGGAAATTATCCCTACAGGTTATATGCTTATAGACAGCGGCATGCCTACCAGCGTAAGCTATATAAGCAATACCACCCCCATTCCCCGAGACAAAACCGATATAGCCGTAAGCACGGCGCTGGCAGGTAAACTACTTGGTCTGCAAGCTATATACCTGGAAGCCGGAAGCGGAGCCGCTCTCACCGTTCCCTTTAAATGCATTAAAGACGTAAAAGACACTACCGGCATGCCCGTGATAGTAGGAGGCGGCATTACCAATGGTAAAATAGCCAAAAGTATACTGCTCAATGGTGCCGACATGATAGTAATAGGCAATGCCGTAGAAGAAAATCCTGACTGCCTATATGAAATATGCTCTTACGTAAAAAACACACACGCCAATGCCGAAGAAAACAACCGACAATAAGGATCCTTACACAGCATTGTTCTGCTCATATTTAAGCCGACATAAGCTCAGTAAAACTTCGGAACGAATGTCCATTGCCACTACCATAGCCACATTAAACAGGCATTTTACCATACAGGAGCTACATGCTTACCTTAAAGAGCACAAATATAATACCAGTTTATCCACTTTATATAGCAATTTAAACCTGCTCATTCAAGCAGGACTGCTACGCAAATATACATTTGATAACGCCTCACCCTATTATGAAAAATGCCTGCCCCGCAATAACTACGGACACATATATAATAATAATAACCATAACATTATAGAATTTACCGACCCCCGCATAACCCAAATTATTTCCGCAGTAGAACGCAAATATAAAATAAAAGTACTGCAACACAATTTTATACTTTATACCGATAATCAACAATAATAATCACATATAACACATAGTATTATGGAAGCTTCAATAGAACAAAAGGTAAAATATATTATTGACCAAATTCGTCCTCAATTACAAGCCGACGGTGGAGATATCCGATTGGTAGAAGTACTGGAGAATGGTACCGTAATGGTAGAACTTCGCGGAGCCTGCGGCTCATGCCCCCACAGCCGTATTACACTCAAAAACGGAGTAGAAGCCGTTCTCAAACAATACATTCCCGAAGTGGACCATGTAGAAGATATTAATTTAGGTTGCTAATAATAATCATACAAATCACTATATTATGGGACTCAAATGTGGTATAGTAGGTATTACCAATTCAGGTAAAACCACCCTATTCAATTGCATGAGCAATACCAAAGCACAAGTTACTAATTTTGCTTTCAGCACCGGCAAGTCTAATATAGGTATATGTAACGTCCCCGACCCGCGTTTGGACGAAATAGCCCGCCTGGTTCCGGCAGAAAAACAAGTGCCGGCCACGGTAGAAATAGTAGATATTCCCGGCCTTACCAAAGGAGCCAGCATGGGAGAAGGCATAGGCAACTCTTTTTTGGCCGACATTCGTTTGTGTGACACCTTAATACACGTGCTGCGATGCTTTGACGACCCTAATCTGCCTCACGTAGATAACAGCATTAACCCCGTACGTGACATAGAAACGGTAGATTTGGAATTACAGGTAAAAGATTTGGAACAAATAGAACGTAAAATACAAAAAGTAGAAAAAGCCGCTAAAGTTGGAGATAAAGACGCCCGATTCCAACTGGAGGTACTACATAAATACAAAAACCATTTGGAAAACTTTGAAAACGTTCGCACACTGGAAGCTACCGATAATGAAAAAGCCGTAGTAGCTGATATGATGCTACTCACCGCAAAAAAATGCCTGTACGTATGCAATGTGGACGAAAAATCAGTACTCACAGGCAATGCATACTCCCAAGCCGTGAACGATTTTTTAAAAGATAAAAATGAAGAAATGCTTGTAATAGCAGGTAAATTAGAAGCCGACATAGCAGAACTGGAACCTGAAGACCAGGCACTGTTTTTGGAAGACGTAGGTCTAAAAGAACCCGGCGTAAACAAATTACTGCGATCTGCCTACAAAACACTTAATTTAATATCATTCTTTACCGTGGGCGGCAAAGAAAACCGTGCATGGACCATTACCCATGGTATGGCCGCCCCTCAAGCCGCCGGCGTTATACATAGCGACTTGGAAAGAGGTTTTATACGTGCTGAAGTTATCAAATATAATGACCTCGTACAATATGGGTCAGAACTCAAATGCAAAGAAGCCGGAAAATTAGCCATAGAAGGCAAAAACTACATAGTAGAAGACGGCGACATACTTCACATTCGCTTCAATATATAACTCAATATCATACTCTTTTTATTTGTGCAGAACACCTTTGGGGGGGTTGCACAAATAATGTTAATAAAAAAAAATGAACAAACTCCTGTTAATATATTCATAAAAGTATTATCTTTGCTTTTTAAATATAGTATAGAAACAGACACATTATGATGATGAAAAAATTGTATATCGGTTTAAAAAGAAGCATGCTTATAGCATTGTCTTTCAGTTGTTTTTCAGTGTACGCACAACAGCTCAGCGGTTATGATGACTTTGACGCCGGCAGCGTAAAAGCCAACGAAAAATACACATGGAATTTCAACCCCATAGAATTTGACCCTGAAATTTTAAACAATTGTATTAATGACGTTATTAATTTTGCCCGTGAAAAATACAATCACGCCGATGCCCTTACTGAAACGGAAGCATTGAGCAATGCAGCCAAAATTCAATCGGAATACATGGCCAAAGAGGAAGAACGCACACATGAAAACGTGGTAGCCGCACTAAAAACACCGGGTATGCGTGCCGCCAGCACCGGTGCCACTAAGCGTGTAGAAGAGCTTATTACCCGCGTAAAAGCAACCAAAGGCATAGAAGAATATTCCTACTTTGACGTAGCTAACGAGGTAGTGCTCTCCCTACTGAAGAATCAAAAAACCAACGCTACCATATTAGACAAACGTTACTCATTCATAGGTATAGGGTGTGACGTGGACGGATGGAACAAATACTGCTATGTATCTATAGTTTTCGGTAACGATTTATCATTCAACCGCGGTGAAGTAGCATATAAAAACACCACTTACACCCGTAAAACATACGGATTAAAACCTTACGATGAAAAGATATGCCGTAAATGCGCTGTACGTAATATAGAATTACTTCAAAAATACATACAGGTAAAAGGTACTGACATATACTTTATACACCCCAATATTAAGGAGTTGAAACGTATAATAGGTAAAGATAATGACGGCTTGGCCATAGACATAGTTCAACACAGCCAGTTTCCATGTAATAGTGCCTCCAATGATGTAGATTATAACTATCCTAACCGCGGTATCATGTACAAATATATCACCTTCCCAAAAATGGAAAAAAAGAACATGAACACCGATCCTAAAGACAAAACATTGGAAGTATACATGGGCTCCATACCTTCCGAAGTAAGCGGAAGCTATGATATTAACCTCATCGTCATAAAAGATAAAACCATATGTCGCACCGTAGTTAAAACCGACGTAAAAAACCCCATTATTAACTACAAAGCCAAAACCAGCATGATACCCGATTTATCAAGCATTACCACTACTAATAATTTCATTCCGCAACCCGAAGCCACCGTATTAGAATTTAATATTCCGTTTGAAGCATCCAAATCACAATACGAAGCCAACGACATACGCCCGTTTATAGATGCACTTAAGGAATCAAAATTTTCTATTGACAGCATACACATCACTGCTTACACTTCACTTGACGGCAATGTAAAATCCAATATGGATTTACAAAAAAAGCGTTCCGAAAGCATAGTAAGAGCCATGAGTAGCATGGAAAGCAAGAACATACCTTACTCTATAGAATTGAATGACGGATGGGAACTATTCGTAAAAGATGCCCCCGAAAAATACAAATACCTTACCGAAAAATCAAAAACCGATGCACAACGTGCCCTCTCCAATGCCAAAACAAAAAAAGAATTGGAACCCATATTGGCAAAACACCGTTTTGCGAACATAAGAATGTACGCCACCTATGACGTAAGCGAGCGACACGAGCAGGAATTTCTCACCAATAAATTCAATCGTTGCCTGGCTGCAGGCGACTACTCCACCGCCTTTGCCATTCAAAAATACATGATTAAACAAGTAGAAGACGGCAAATACAACAAACGCCATATCCAAAACATGGTAATACCCGAAAATAACAAAATGTTGCCCTTCCTTACTAATAAATATTATATGCTTTCATTCTATGAGTTAAAAGATGCCGACAGACAGAAAGTAGCCAATATGGCCAAAATGGACAGCAAAAATATGATATGTGAATTCAATGCCTTATGCTGTTCTATTAATGACCTTGACATTACCAACGCAGGGCAAATATCAGGCATTCAAAGTAAAATAGATAAATTCTATAATAACGCCATAGGCAAACAGAACAAAGAAAAAGTGGATGCCCTTAACATAGCCTTCCAATACAAAATACTGGACTTTATTAACGGCAGCGAAAATCCGGATGAAGCTTTGATGGAAACAACTTATGAAAAAATAAAATCCATAGCCCTACCCACTATCAGCGACTGGAAAAAAGCTTATGAAGTAGCCTCCTCATTTATCAACTATGGCGACTACGATTTTGCACGCTCGGCCATGGATCCCTTTATTGAAGATCCTGCCGTAAGTGAAGACTTCATTTTCACCTATCTCAACTTATATAGTTTGGACGAAAATTCATACACATCCAAAAAGTTTGAAATAGCCTGCCGCCTGGCCTCTACCAAAAATCCTTCACGTTTCTGCACCGAAATTAAAACTTACTCTTATTTAATTCGTGAAAACGTAGAAGCTAAAAATATTATATGTAACCATTGCAAATAAAACAGGCCTGCTATGAACACCATGCAAGAATTTGACGAAGTAACAGCTACATGCCGTGATTTGTTCCTAAAAAAAATGCATGACTACGGCACGGCATGGCGTATACTCAGATCCACCTCCATTACCGACCAAATATACATTAAAGCACAACGCATACGCAGTATAGAAGAAACGGGAGTAAACAAAGTGGGTGAAAGTATAGCCAACGAATTCATAGGCATAGTAAACTATGCAGTAATGGCTCAAATACAATTAGAAAAGCAATCCTGCACCATACAAAACTATAAGATGGATGCCCAAGAGGTAACCGCATTGTATGATAAATACACCCAAAATGCAAAAAACCTTTTAGCCAACAAGAACCACGACTATGGTGAAGCATGGCGAAATATGCGTATAAGTTCCATTACCGATATCATACTTATGAAATTACTTCGCATTAAGCAAATAGAAGACAATAATGCAGAATGTTGGGTATCGGAAAATTTAGATGCGAACTATTATGACATATTCAATTATGCCGTATTCGCTCTTATAAAAATTAACGAAACACAATAAATATAATGTATATGGAAGCTCGCACCTATTATACCGGACGCTCAATACGTCGCAAAGAAAAAAGAGATTTCGCCTTTTACACCCGACACATTTGCCGCATACTTATGGGCTTATTATTCATAGGCTCCGCCTATGTAAAAATGGTAGACCCTTTTGGATTTGCCCTTAAAATAGAAGAATACTTTGTATCCTTTGGTATGGATTTCATGACACCATCCAGCATATTTTTTGCTTACTGCGGCATTTTGGCCGAATTTGTAATAGGATGGGCCTTGCTTTTAAACATTCAAATGAGAATTACCTCATGGCTGTTGCTACTATTTATGTTATTTTTTACCATACTCACCTTTTGGCTGGCCTATGCACTTAATATCATAGACCTTATCAATCGGTTAGCAGGCACCCACTATGAAATATTTGTAGTTACTGATTGCGGCTGTTTTGGTGATTTTATTAAACTCACCAATCACCAAACCTTTTATAAGAATGTAATATTCCTACTATTCACCCTTATTATATTTAAGCAACGTAAAAACTATCACGACCAGCAATGGTACTATCTTTCACAGTGGTTACCAGTTACCTTAGCCGCCATATTTGCCCTATTCACCATGACACACTGCCTGCGGCATGAGCCATGGCACGATTTCCGTCCATGGAAAACAGGCAATTTTATAGCAGCCGAAACGTATAGTATAGCACCTGAAATGGATTTTGTATTTCTATATCGCAATAATAACGACGGCAAAATAATAGAACTCACCGTTGACGAGTTATCAGCCATAGCTGAAGACAGCCTTGCCGGTGCCGAATGGGAAGCCAACTATACCTTTGAGAGCCGAAAAGAAAAGGTTATAAAAGAAGGTGTAAATGCCCGCTTGGCCGATTTTACCATTACTGACCCTACTCAAAACACCGACATCAAGAATATTGTTATCAATAATCCCGATTATCACTTTCTTATATTTTTAAGAGACTTATTTACTCTTAATGAACGCAAAATGCGTACCACCTTACAATTAATAGCAGAATGTAAGGCTAACAACATGGAATACACCATACTCACAGGAACCTCACCACTTGAAACAGACAGTATAAAACAAAACATAGGTTTGGAAAAAGAAGTTTTATACTTTTGTGACATGACACCCATGAAAACTGCCGTAAGGAATTCTCCCGGTGTAATTATGCTTAAAAACGGCTATGTTATGGACAAATGGGCATATAGAGATATTCCAACACTCCAAACCATTACCGACAACATGGAACAATACGAACTCCAATTACAAAAATACACCAAAAAGCATCCGCCCATACTTCCTGACGGCATAAATATGAACTTAGAAGAAGAAGAATATATGCCTGCCGAAGATGACACGCTGCAAACTGATATAGAACCTGAATTATAAATATATATGGTAAATATTACAGCTATAGACACCCGGTTCATGAATACCGAAAAGCAATTTCACTATGCCATAGACACCATGCGTGCCACTATGGAAACTTATATCACAACTAATCACCTGAAGGCACTGGTACTGGGCATATCAGGAGGCATAGATAGTGCCTTTGCCGCAGCCCTTTTACGACCGGTGTGTGATATTACCAATACCGAACTGATAGGCAGAAGCATTACCATAGAGACGAACAAACCCGATGAAATAGAACGGGCAAATGCGGTTGGCAAAGCTTTTTGCCATAATTATCAATATTTAGATCACACCGATATATATTTACAATACAAGCAATTAATGCCGAGTTTAGATAATGAAAAATTATCCAAACTCCGCATGGGCAATGCCAAAGCCCGCTTTAGAATGATGGCCTTGTATGATTTAGCACAAATGAACAAAGGCATAGTAATTTCCACCGATAACTTTACGGAATACCTTACCGGATTTTGGACACTACACGGCGATGTAGGTGATTATGCACCATTTATACGCCTATGGAAAACAGAAGTGTATCGTTGCTCCGAATTACTATGCAAATCACTTCCATACACACAATCACAAGCACTTATGTCGTGCATAAAGGCTATACCTACTGACGGCTTAGGCATATCCGGCTCCGATTTGGAACAATTAGGAGCTGATAACTACTACGATGTAGATATCATATTAGCCCGATACTTAGAAGGTGACCATAGTCAGGAGGAACACCCTGTAATTAAGCGTTTTTTGTCATCGGCCTATAAACGGGAAAATCCCATGTCTATTTCCCGCAACAGCCTATATTTATCAGAATAGAAAAAAAATATTTTTAAACATCAACAAACTCATTTACAACACATTAAGATATATAGAAAAGTTTTTTTGAAAAAAGTTGGCCATTTTGTGGAATGGTATATTAAAAATTGCTATTTTTGAAAATTGCAAATAGTATGCGAATAGTATGTTATTTGCAAGCATATTTTAACATATAAAATTGCCAAAAATAGAAAGTTATTAATTTGATAATTAGCATGTTTATGAAGAACAGGAAATTTTATCTTTTTATAATGTTCATGCTTGCGGTTACTACCGGTTTTTCCCAGCAGGACCCGCAATTTACGCAATATATGTACACATTACTGCCATTTAACCCCGGTTATGCCGGTACCGGTGGTATATGTGCAACTGTAAACTATCGTCAACAATGGGCAGGGCTAAAAGAAGTGGATCCGGAATCGGGTAATACTTATAATGTATCACCGCGTGACATTATGCTTACATTACATGCTCCTATTAAAGTTTTGCATGGTGGCTTGGGTTTAACCGTATATAATGATGCCTACGGGCACCAAAATGATATCATGGTTAAATTGGCCTATGCCTTCAGAATGAACATAGGCGGAGGTAATTTAGGCATAGGATTAGATGTAGAATTGCTCAGCAGAAAGGTAAAAGATGAATTTTGGGCAGGTCGTAGTGGTGATCCCAGCATTATAAGTGGCATTAAAGGAGCTAACGATATGTATGTGGATTTTGCGTTAGGTGCATATTATCAGGTTCCTGATAAATGGTATGCCGGAGTAAGTATGACACAATTAATATCTTCTATAGGCGGTGACAAGGTAGAGCAAAAATCAGCTCGTCACTTATATGCAGTAGGCGGATACACATTTGTATTACCTTCTAATCCTAACTGGTCATTAAAGCCCAGCCTGTTATTAAAAACCGATTTAAAAGAAGTTCAATTAGATGCTACAGTGTTAGCTGATTGGAACAACGGATTACTATGGTTTGGAGCCAGTTACAGAATGGTAGATTGTGTTGCCTTATTGGTAGGAACCAAGCCATTTGTAAATTCATCCTCTGCTATAAGGGGCTTGGAAATAGGTGTATCGTACGATATTAACACTTCCAAGCTCATGAAAGAAGGAAGAAGTTTTGGCGGACCTGAAATTATGTTAAAATATTGCTTCAAAATTGTAACAAAACCGACCACATATGGGTATAAGGGAACTAGACTCTTAGGAAACCGACCTATAGAGTACCGTTAGTTACATTAATATATTATATATAGGAAAACATTAAAAAGTATATATTTATGAAAAGGATGTTGTTTTTAGCGATGGTTGCTGTACTCTTCATGATGACCTCATGTAAGACGAACAACGGTCAATTGGTAGGAGCTCAAGATCGTCCTGAATGGGTGGACGAAACTCCCTATGGAATGAAGTTCATTCCACAAGGACACTATTTAATGGGTGCCGGTGATCAAGATGCCGCATACTCCTACACCTACTCTGCAAAAAACGTTACAGTAAGTGCATTCTACATGGACGAAACCGAAATTACCAATAACGAGTATCGCCAATTTGTAGAATGGGTACGTGACTCTATTGCACACGTTTTATTAGGTGAAGCAGAAGTGGAAGAAGAAAATGAACACTTTGTTAAATATGGCAAAGGTCATGAAGAAGAAGGCGAAATCATGGAGCCTCGTTTCATTAATTGGGATACCAAAATAGATTGGAATTCCGATAATGAAGAATACAAGGCTGCATTGAGTCCTATTTATAGTAGTCCGGTATCGGGTAACGAACGTTACTACTATTATAAAATGGTTGATTTGAATGCCAAAGTAATGAATTTTGAATATTGGTGGACTGATAAATCGAACTATCGTGATGTAGAAGATCCTGATGTAATGGGTGCTGCATTCAAAGATTTTGACAACATAGATCCCCAAACAGAAGATCAAGGTATGTATTCTAACCGTCCTGTAGCATACGCACAAGGCAGAAAACCTTTCTTAAGAAGAGAAAGCGTGAATATATATCCCGATACTTTGTGCTGGATGCACGACTATGCCTACTCTTTCAATGAACCCATGACCGATAGCTATTTTTGGCATCCTGCCTATGATAACTATCCTGTAGTAGGTATCAGTTGGAAACAGGCACAGGCATTTTGTGCATGGAGAACTCACATTCGCAATGCATACCTTATTTCTAAAAAGGATTGGGCATATGAAAATCGTTTCCGTTTACCTAATGAAGCAGAATGGGAATGGGCAGCCAGAGGTGATGGTGACTTAAATCCTTATCCTTGGGGTGGTCCTTACACTCAAAATGCTCAGGGATGTTTTTTGGCCAACTTTAAGCCCAGACGTGGTGACTATGGTGCTGACGGTGGTGTAGAACCTATCATAGTAGCCCACTATCATCCTAATGATTGGGGATTATTTGACATGGCAGGCAACGTAGCCGAATGGTGTGAAGATGCTTATAGTGAATCAGCACACAACTTTGCGCATGACCTGAACATGCAATACACCTATAATGCCAAGAAATCAGACCCTGAAGTATTAAAACGTAAAGTAATACGTGGCGGTTCATGGAAAGATATCAGTTATTATATACATAATGAAGCCCGTTCTTATGAATACCAGGATACCGGCAAATGTTACATAGGTTTCAGATGTGTTCAAAGTTATTTGGGTCGTCAAAAAGGTGATAACCTCAAAACAGCCTCTAACATATACTAGCAGTTATAGGCAAACATAAAAAAGTAAAATAAATAAAATAATAATAAATCATTAACAATTTAAATTAAAAAAAAGAGATTATGGGACTTAATGAGTTAGTTAGATCAAAAGGTTACAAAAACTTTATGACCAAGTTGTATGGTATAGGTGCATCTGTTGTTATTTTGGGTGCTATGTTTAAGATTATGCACTGGCCCTTGGCAAACATTATGATTGTAGCAGGTATGAGTACTGAAGCTATCATATTCTTTTTCTCAGCATTTGAACCTATGCATCCCGAATATAACTGGGCATTGGTATATCCTGAATTAGCTATAGGTATGGAAGAAGAAGAAAAACCTAAAGATAAAAAAGGCAAAAAATCAGTTCCCCAAGGTTCTATTACCCAACAATTGGATAACGCTTTAGAAGAAGCAAAAATAGGTCCTGAATTATTAGAAAGTTTAGCTACCGGTATGCGTAACTTAGGCGAAAATGCAAAACAATTATCAGGTATATCTGACGCAGCAAGAGCTACCGACAGTTACGTATCCAGCTTATCAAAAGCAGCCGAATCAGTACGTAACTTAGGCGTTTCTTATGAAAAAGCATCTGACGCTTTGGGCGCAAATACTAACTCTGCAAGTGATTACTTTGTCCAAGTAGAAAAAGCAACTTCTGCAGTTAAAAACTTGGCTAATGTATATGAAGAAACAGTTAAAACCATGAGCACCGAATCAGGTTATATGGAAGCTGTTCAACGTATGTCTAAAAATTTAACAGCTATTAACGCTGCTTACGAATTACAACTTCAAAGTACTAACGATACCTTAAATGCATCAAAAGCTTTGGATGAACAAATGAAGAACGCTGCTGAAAACTTAGCACAATCAGCTAAATTCATTTCGGATTACAAACAACAGGTAGATATGTTGACCAAAAACGTGGGTCGCTTGAACGATGTTTACGGCAATATGTTAGCTGCCATGAGCAAATAATGCATGCCGCTTAAATAATTTTAGTATTTAAATAAGTTGTTTAATTAAAAAAGAATAAAGATATATGGGAGCAACAAATTGCCCGGAGACCCCGAGGCAGAAGATGATAGGTATGATGTATCTGGTATATTTGGCTCTTTTGGCTTTGAATGTGTCAAAAGACATACTGGATGCATTTGTAACCGTAAACGATGCTATGGAGCAAACTACCGCCAACTTTAATTCCAAAGTTGACCAAAGTTATGCCATGTTTGATGCACAAGAACAGAACTCTCCTGATAAAGTAAAACCTTTCAACGATAAAGCCAAACAGGTACGGAAGGTTTCAAAAGAGATGATTCAATATATTCAAGACGTTAGAGATGAAATGTTTGCCAAAGTAGAAGGCTGTACTAAAGAAGAAGCCTCTCACCTCACTTTGAAAGACCTTCAATCAAAAGACGATTACGAAAAACCGACCAACTATTTATGTATCAACGAAAAAATGGCTTACAAAATGCAAGACAAAATTCGTGAATACAAAAAACAATTGATCAAAATAGTGAACGATACCAATTATGTAGTACCTCAAGGATTGGAAGTAGACGCTACTTACGAAGACAACGATGGCAAAAAAGAAGATTGGGCATTTCACAATTTTAATCACATTGTATCTGCAGCCAGTTACACTTTACTTAACAAACTCATAGGGGAAGTAAAGAATATAGAATTTGAAACCGTAAGTTTCTTAAGTTCCGCTATAGATGCCGGTAGTTTCAAATTTGATAACGTATCTGCTAAAGTTATCCCTAACAGCAAAATAGTTTTCTCAGGTGACGCATTTGAAGCCGACATTATAGTAGCTGCATTTGACTCCAGAGAAAATCCTACCGTATATTGGGGTCCGGGCCGTGATACCGCAACCGAAGCTGACGCTGCCAAACTCACTCAGGTAGAAGGTGAAGAAGGTGTAGTACACCTCAAAATACCTACCGGTGGTATAGGTGACCAAAAATTTGCCGGCTTAATTAAGATTATGTCCCCTGATGGTACTGAAAAATATTATCCTTTCCATGATTCTTACACTGTAACCAAGCCTTCGGCAGCCGTTGCTGCTGAAAAAATGAATGTATTTTACGCTAACATAGGTAACCCTGTATCAATAGCAGCTCCTGTTGCCCCTGAAAAATTGCGTATTAATTGGGGTGGTGCTTCAGCTACCAGCCAAGGTGGCGGTAAATACATAGTAAATGTACCCACTTCACTCTCCGGTAAAGAAATTACCGTTACCGTATCAGCTGAAATAGGCGGTGGCAAAACCCAAAATATGGGTAGCACCAAATTCCGTGTAAAAACAGTTCCCGAACCCTCATTGTTCATAGGAGGTAACATATCCGGCGGTAAACAGCCTAAAGACGCTATTTTGGCTAACCCTATGGTTACTGCTAAAATGTCTCCTGACTTTAACTTTGAGTTGAGATGGTCTGTTTTATCCTACAAAGTTACCTTTGTAAAAGGTGGTGTTGAAGATGCTCCTATAACAGTATCAGGCGGTAGATTTACCGAACAGGTGATTTCAAAAATAAGAAGTGCTTCTTCCGGTACTATAGTGGAATTCACCGATATTAAAATTAAGAGTGAAGCCGGTAACAGAGCTATTCAAAGACCTCTTTCGGTACGTATAAAATAAGACAAAACTTAAATATATAATATTATGAAGAGAATAAGTTTAATAGTAACGTTGATGTGTGCCATGTCATGGACATTTGGACAAGTAATAGAAAACGAGTCGGAAAGCACACAAGAACAACAAACGACAGTAATGGAACCTGTTAGGGCTCCAATAGATGGTACTTACAAAAAAATAGAGTTGCCTCAACGTACACCTATTGGACTCGTTGAAACCCGTTATGCCGACGTATTGTATTCCAAACTGATATGGCGGGTACTTGATCTTCGTGAAAAAATGAATCACCCTTTGTATTATCCTAAGGAAAAGAAAGGTAATTGGAAAAGTTTAATGGCTACCATATTGGATGCCATTGACAGCAATGAATCCAATGTAAAACCCCTCATGATATACGAAGATGAATACCTTACCACTCCTATATCCGCTACTTCATTAATGGATAATATGGGTGAAAAAAAGGTTCAAACCTTGTATAATGAATGGGGTGAAGATACCGGTCAAATAGAACTTTTTATCCCTTGGGGTCCCGCAGAAATATTCCGTTATAGAATAAAAGAACAATGGATAGTTGACAAACAGCGTTCCGTTATGGATCAAAGAATTATCAACTTCTGCCCTATGTTCTGGTACGAATCATTAGCCGAAAGTTATAGCGAAGAAAATAACGATGCAGACGAAGGTGATGGTGAAGAATTGGCACCGGTAACGAATAGAAGATGGCGTAATTTCGGATATATATACTACAACGAAATACGAGACATATTCGCAGTAACCGAAGTGTTTAATCCCCAAAACAACGCCCAACGCCGTACCTATGATGATATATTCATTCAAAGACATTTTGCCAGCTTTATAGAAGGTGAAGAAAATGTTCATGACAACAGAAGAATAAATGAATACATAGTAAATGGCTTGGACCAGGCTCTTGAATCGGAAAGAATAAAAGAAGAATTGAGAGTAAGAGAAGAAGACATGTGGGAATTCTAAATTTCATAATATTATTTCATATAAAAAAAGTCGGTACGTTGTACCGACTTTTTTTATATATACACTACCCTACACGCGTTCATATTTTCCCCATATTTTTGTTAGTAATTTTAATTATAACACTACCAAACATACACTAAAAACTGCTACCTTTGTATATACTAATAATACATATTATAGCATGCGTAAAAATATCATATTATCCGCTTTAGGCGGCATATTATTATGTAGTTGTACCCACATATCCTCCCAACAAGCCATACAAATAGTATCAGATATACTATCGTTACAAGAAGACATATCAGCCTCTACTACAGTAGCCAATGAGCCCATACAGGTACAAAATCACCTGGAATACCCTCTCTACACCAAAAATGACAATATAATAGAACACATGGGTTACACCACATCGTATAATTCCCGCACACTGGTACCCAATTGGGTAGCGTATGCCCTTACCCGTGAAGAAGCCGAAGGCAGCTTAAAACGCACCGACGCCTTCATGCCTGACCCGGATATAAAAGGGCCTCAAGCCACCATTAATGATTACAAAAATTCAGGCTACGACCGCGGACACATGGCACCTGCCGCCGATATGAAATGGCATGCACAAGCCATGCAGGAATGCTTTTATTTATCTAATATGTGCCCTCAAAACCATGAGTTGAATGCTCAGGCATGGGAAAAGGTAGAAAAAATGGCCCGACGTATTGCCAAACAATATGGAACCGTGTACATAGTATGTGGTCCCATATTCTACAGCGACAAATACGAAACCATAGGCAGCAACAAGGTAGCTGTACCTGATGCCTTTTTTAAAGCTATGCTCATACCTTATAACGGCAGCTATTCATCTATAGGATTTATTATGCACAATGGTCCCTCCTATAACCCCATGAAAGAATATGCCTGTACCGTAGATGAAATAGAAGAACTTACCGGCATGGACATGTTTTTCCAGTTGGATGATGAAGAAGAATGTGAAATAGAATCCACTATTACTTGGAAACATTGGGGTATATAAAGTAGTTATAATGGACCCCAAAATTCAGACCAATAGTATAAGGAAAAAAAGAGTACTTTTGCTTTGATAAAACCAAGAATAATAAAAGATGACAGAGAGAAGAAAATTCAGTGCAAAATTTAAGGCAATGGTAGCCATGGAAGCTATAAAAGAGCAGCAAAGCATAGCCGAACCGGCCAAGAAGTACGAGGTACATCCAAGCAGGATATATCAGTGGAAACAGAAAACTGTTGAAAACATGGAAAAGTTGTTTGGTGGAACATATATTTGGTTTATGAAATGTATTATAAACAAGTTATTTGTTCTCACTATTGGGATAGCAAGGGCAAAATCGGCAATAGGAATGAACAATTTGATTTATAACATGTTCCGATACAAACAAATAGTCCGTTTGAACCTTTTTCAACCATAAGCATATAGGCGTAACATATTGACATATAATATAAAATAGAAAGAAGGAGGATTTGTATTAAAATTTTGTTTAACTTTGCAAATTGAAAAAAAACTTTTGTTGTGTTTTAGATAGTTCTAATGAAACCGTTGCTGTCAAAAACTACAATAAAAGGAAAAATAAGGACACCTCTAATAATAGATAAAAAATTGGCAATCAAACAATAAGATATGAAATTCTTCGTTAAATAATTGTAATTCAAAAAGAAGAGCCATGCAGAAATACAAAGCGACAGGACACCTGACATTGTTCGACGAGAGGAGCGGCAGCAGAGACTATCCAAGATAGGCAACCCGTTGGATAAGTTGTCGAAGGTGATTGATTTTGAGATGTTCCGTAACGAACTGGAGGATGCAGTCCTGAACAAGGAGAAAAAGAGCCGTGCCGGTGCGAAACCGTATGATGTAGTGATGATGTTCAAAATCATGGTGATACAGCGCTACTACAATCTCAGCGACGATCAGACAGAGTACCAGATAGAGGACAGGCAGTCTTTCCGCCGTTTCCTCGGTTTGTCAAGCGGGGACAAGGTTCCTGACGCGAAAACGATATGGCTGTTCCGCGAGAAGCTGGTGAAGAGCGGTGCATCCGAGGTTCTGTTTCAGAAATTCGTAGATTTTCTGAACAGCAAGAATCTGATATTCAATGAAGGCCGGATGGTAGACGCAAGTTTTGTGCTGGCACCGCACCAGCACAACAGACCAGAGGAGAACGAAAAGATCAAGAAAGGCGAAGGAGAAGATCTGTGGAAGGACAATCCCCACAAAAAGAGCCAGAAGGACACGGATGCCCGATGGACAAAGAAGGGCGGACAGAAATATTTCGGCTACAAGAACCACGCAAAGGTCGATGCCAAGAGCAAGCTGATAATCAGTCAGGAAACGACATCTGCGGCACCGCACGACTCGCAGTTGCTGGACAACCTGCTGACAGAAAAGGACAGAGGTCAGGAACTGTTTGCCGACAGTGCATATGTGGGACAGGAGGAAACGCTGGAAAAGTACGAGGTGAAAGACCGGATATGCGAAAAGGGCTACAGAGACCATCCGCTGACAAAGGAGCAGATGAAAAACAACAGGCTGAAATCCAAGACACGCAGCCGCGTGGAACATGTGTTCGGTTTCATGGAATGTGTCATGAACAAACTGTTTGTCCGTACCATCGGATTAGCGAGAGCAGCGGCCATAACAGGAATGATCAACCTTGTTTATAACATGTGCCGTTACGAGCAGATAATGCGGTTAGGATTGCTACAGCCACAGAAAAGTCTGAAAAAACAATCTGTAACTCATTGATATATATATATATAATAGTTGATATTAAAAGCAAAAAAATGACGTTATTGTATCGAAATTTTGTTTACTTTTGCAAATTGAAATAAAAAAAATACCGTTGCGGTTTGGCGGTTTTAGTAACCTCGGCTGCCAACTGCGACGAAACAGTAAAATAAATTAATATTAGAGGTTACCAATTGAAAATACGGATGTGGTTATGGCAAACGACTTTGACATATTGGTGGGACGAATCGAGTCGGCAAATCAGGTTTTGCAGAACAATGCCCGTGTGGTCATCAACCGGCACGTTACCACCAAGGCCTGGCTTACGGGCTACTACATTGTGGAGTACGAACAGCACGGGGCCGACCGGGCTAAGTACGGGGAAAGACTGCTGCAAAACCTTGCCGAACGATTGAAGGACACAAAGAGCTACAGTTATAGGAATTTGCGTTTGTACCGTCAGTTTTACTTGACATACAAATCGCTCAATTCGCAGGTCGCAGATTTCCTTTTATCACTGCCTTCAATCTGGCAGACACCGTCCGCCAAATTAAAACTTATTGGAAATGAAGATGATGAAATTTGGCAATCACTGTCTGCCAATTCTCAGATTGAGAAATCCAATGATATGGTTTTTCGTGTTGAGGATTTGGCCTATTTCCGCCAAAACATCCAGCAACCCGACGACAACGCTCCGGTTGGCATTCTGATGTGCACCGAGGTGGGGCAAGAGATGGTGGAATACCTCGCTTCGGATATGGACGAAGAAATGTTTATTTCAAAGTATAAACTTGAGATTCCCGACAAGAACAAAATGATGGAATTTCTGCGCCGACAAAACCAATAAAAGAATTATGGACAAAGATATTGTAATATATCAATCGGAAGACGGTTTGACAAAGATTGAAGTGAAGTTTGAAAACGAAACCGTTTGGCTCACGCAGCAACAGATGGCCGAACTCTTTCAAACTTCAAGAACTAATGTGGTGGAACATATCCAACATATTTATGAAGAAGGTGAACTGGAGCAAAGTTCAACCTGTCGGAATTTCCGACAAGTTCGTCAGGAAGGCACCCGTATGGTGGAACGTGATATGGTTGCCTATAATTTGGATATGATTATTTCTCTGGGATATAGAGTGAAATCTGTTATTGCAACGCATTTCAGACGCTGGGCCACCGAAAGGTTGAAAGAATACCTTGTAAAAGGTTTCACAATGGATGACGAACGACTGAAGAACATCGGCGGCGGTGGTTACTGGAAAGAACTGGTGGACCGTATTCGCGACATTCGCTCTTCGGAAAAAGTCCTCTATCGGCAAGTGCTTGATTTATATGCTACCAGTGTGGATTATAATCCCAATAGCAGTACTTCGGTAGAATTCTTCAAAATTGTACAAAACAAGTTGCATTATGCGGCTCACGGACATACGGCTGCTGAAGTTATATACGAACGTGCCGATGCCCAAAAACCATTTATGGGATTGACCTCTTTTGCTGGCGAAATACCAACTAAAAAGGATATTGGAGTCGCCAAGAATTATTTGGATGAGAAAGAACTTAAAATACTGAATAATTTGGTTTCCGGTTATTTTGATTTTGCGGAAATTCAGGCGATGGAACATAAACCAATGTATATGAGTGACTACATTCTCCAATTGGATAATATTCTTTCATCGGGGAATAGGAAGTTGTTGGCAGATTCTGGTTCCATTAGCCATCAGGAAGCATTGGAAAAAGCTGAAACCGAATATCACAAATATCAGCAACAGACTCTATCGCCTGTTGAAAAAGCATATTTGGAAACCATTAAACAACTGGCTGAAAAAAGTTCGGGCAAAAAATAGCCGTTATGATCCTCCTCTTTGAAGAATACCAATATAAAAATGCCGATGACATTGCGCTGATTAAGCGGTGCGTGGATGAGGCCTATCTCACGGAAGGATACCTAAATTCAACAAATAAATGCAACTTTATCACGAACAGGAATAGGATTTTTATCAAGTAAGGGAAAGCAAACACTTTCCCTATACTTGAAAGGAAAAAATGACTATTTTTGTGTGTGAAAAAAGTGCAAAAATATGAG
>JAZLLK010000064.1:0-36969 GCA_045598105.1 Bacteroidales bacterium
CTGCAAAAAGGACTATTCCTGCCACAAGCAGGATAATCGTTGCCAATATAGGAATTATTTTGTATTTCGTTTTCATTTGTTTATGTATTAAAAAAAATAATTGTTTGTGTTTTTATATTTGTCATAACGTCTGCTCCTTTCTTGTTTTTAGAGCCAAGAACTTACTGAAAAAAATGTATTTAACGGTCTCTTGGCATAACCATATTTTTCAATCCGCAAATATACAAAAAAATTTTACATAAAACAGATTTACAAGAAAAAAATATTCGTAACACACCCGCATTATATTGTACCCATATTTTTAGACCGCAAAATTAGCAAAAATAAGGATACGTTAAGCTACTTTTTCTTCTTTTGCTAATAAAAAAGGTCTGTCATTATAGGCAGACCTTTTTAAAGTTATACTTACAATTATTCTGCTTCCATACGGGCAACAGCGTCTTTGTAGTATTTTTGGTTTACGAATACGTCTTCTTTATAAGGATTGATATGACGTTTTTTAGATTGATATATAATGTAGCTTAGTGCAATAGCATTGGTTATTAAGGCCAATGCACTAATAATGGTCATAGCTGTAGCATCGGCATTGGCGCAGCCGCCTTCTACTATACCATTGAAAGTTCCGTCGGCATAGGTAGTGGGGAGTACAGCCCATGAAAATAGGGATTCTCCGGTAGGAAGGGTTTCCTGAAATAGTGGAAATACCTGAGCAAACATACACCATATGCAAAGGGTGAAAGCACGATTTTGTATCCAACCGCCACGGTTCCAGCACAAGGCAGCAATGGTAGGAGCCAGTAAAAGAGCTACACCACAGTACCAGGTGTGAGTGGGCAGGCAGTTATAAGTATAAGCAAAATTCCATATATCATATACTACTATATATACCCATGTCATATCGGGCCAAAGCATATCTTTGTGGTCTTTGGATGAATATACTGACCACCAGGCAGTCATACAGAATATGTTCAATAGTCCGGCAATGCCGTTCATTACATTATGCCAGCCGCCATATAGCCATACATTTTCACTTGATATCCACCAGCAATTCCAGCCTTTAATGGCCGATTCAAAATCGGAGCCTACGGCAATGAGAATGTTAATGGCTACTATGATAAACGGGAAAGGCTTAAACCAGTGTTTGGCTCCTATGCCCCATTTATATTTTATCATCATAAAACCAATACAGCCTGCCAGTGAGGCGTAAAGCTTGGCATAGTGAAACCATCCGTTCATGTACATGGTAGTTTGGTTTTCTATGGCCCATTGGGCGCCGCAACCTGCAGCTACTTTAAGTACTATAAAATAAGCTGTAAGTGCTACCGGAATGGCAAAAAATGTAATAATGCCACCGGCCTTGGTACGACGGGCAAATTCATTGAAGAGAATTAAACCTACCAGCACAGCCAGTAGCATTCCCCATTGAGGCAGAGCATTTGCTCCATAAACGTGAAAAAACATAATTTTTTTTGTTTTTAGTTATAAGGGCTTTTATTTGTTCGTAATTAACCATATATACGTATAAAACCCCATATAAAATACATATAACGGATACATGCAAAATTATACAAAATTTTAATACCGGCAGGTATGTAAATTTGTTTTTTTTATTCTTCCTCTATAGAAGAAGGGCCGGCTTCTTTACGTTTTATAACAGGAGGAATGTAATCAGGACTGAATATTTTCCATTGAGTAGCCAATAATACGGCCGATAGAGCCGCTCCCAGTACATCACATATGGTACAGCTGAAGAATACGCCCGTAAGGCCGCTCCATCCTATATGCGTGAATATGGATGGTACTATGTACATCATGGGAATGAGAAATATTACCTGACGTGACAAGCTGGTAACTATGGCTATCCAGGGCTTATCTATGGATTGGAAAAACTGTGAATTGGTAATAGTGAATCCTATTAAAGGAGCCAGCATGAGTAAAAGCCGCATGGCAGGAATGCTCAATTCTATCAGTTGAGAATCTTTGGTAAAGGCCATAATAATGTATTTGGGGAAAACCAATGCCATAAATGACCCTATAACGCCTACTATGATATCACATTTCATGGCAAGCATATATACTTCTTTGAGCCGGCGAGTATTGCCTGCACCATAATTGTAGCCGGCTATAGGCTGCATGCCCTGGCATATACCCAGCATAAACATTAGCACCAGCGGTGCAAAAGAATTTACTATACCATTGGCTCCTACAGCCATGTCACCGCCATAGCGTACCAATTGAATGTTCAGTAGTGCCACCACGGCCGAACCGGCCAAATTCATGGAAAACGGACTGATACCTATAGCCAATATATTGCGAAATATATAAAAACGGGGCTTCCAACAATGGCGTTTAAAACGTATAAAAGAGGAAGGCTGTAAAAAATGAATAACAGCTAAAAGGGAAGAAGCAGTCATGGAAATAGTAGTGGCCCATGCCGCTCCGGCTATACCAAAATGGAGCACAAATATGAATATAAAGTCCAATATTATATTAAGCAGAGCTCCGCTTATCATTATCCACATGGATTTATTGGCGTATCCCGATGAACGTATAAGACCGGAAAGATTGAAGGTGAGCGTGGTAAAAAACATACCCGGCAGTACTATAAGCATATAGGTACGGGCGTAACTGATGGTATGGACCGATGCGCCAAACATGCTTAATATGTTATCCATGAAAATATACCCTGCCGACACGAACAAAGCACCAAAGAAAAATGTGAGTAACATGCTGTTTCCCAGTATGTTTTCAGCCCATTTTATGTCTCTTCGGCCCAGTACTATACTCATACGGGCTGATGCACCGGCACCTACCAGTGAGCCAAAAGCATGTATTACATTCATAATAGGTAGGGTTATGGCTAAGCCCGCTATGGCTAAAGCCCCTACACACTGACCTAAAAATACGCGGTCCACTATATTATATATGGAAGCTATAATTTGTGTAACTACCGCAGGCATGGCATATTGCCATAAAAGTTTAGGTATGCTTTTGGTGCCAAATTCTTCGGTGTTGTCTATGGTTGTTTCCAATGTAATGTAATTTTGATATCAAAAAGAAGAAAACGATAGTTTTGTAACAAATATTGTGTAGCAGATATCAAAAAGAAGAAAAAAAGAGAGATTCACTCAACTTGATAGTGAAATAAGCGGAATATGTGGGGATATAAATGTTAAAAGCAGTAGGTTTATAATATTCATTTTCGTGAATCTCTCATAAGATAGATATGTAGTGGGAATTACGATGCAAAGATACACCATAAATTTTCAATAAAAACGAAAAAACGAATAAAAAGTTTTTTACAAAAATTGTTGGTAAATTTTTGAATATCATTATATTTTTGGTATGATATTTGTGGCTTATATAAGTAAGAGAGTTTTGTATTATTATTGCGGGTTAGCGGTTATCATATTGTGTATCATACGATAATTATATGATTGTATTACGGCTTGCAGGTATAATAAGGCGCTATCCTGTATGGTTTGTGTGCTATATTGGTTTACCATGTTGTGGCTAAGAGAGCTGTCGGAGGGGGTATAGTATAGTCCGGTAACCTGTTCTCCATTATATTGAAGCAGATATTGGCGGTAAAATATTTGATAATTTCCTAATAAATAGTTAAAAGCCATGGCCGGTATGGAGCGATGAAATATATTTTGTCCATAGCAGAGCAGGGGTTGTTGTATATTCATGTAGGCAAAAAGTGAAGGCATAATATCGGTTTGCTGTACATAATCATGGTTATAGAAGGCGGTATCAGCCATAGGGTGATAGAATATAACAGGTATAAGGTAGGCAGTATAGGTGTTATTATTGGGCCTATAACTACCCTGATAGGCATGGTCGCCGGTAATAACGAACAGGGTATGTTTATACCATGAGGTATGCTCTATAGCGTGAAAGAATTCACTTAAAGCTTTATCGGTATATGCGCTTACCTTGTGCATGGGGTGAGTACCTTGCGGGTAGGGGTAGTTTCCGGCATCGTTAGGTAATGTAAAAGGATGATGCGAGCTTAAGGTGAGTACCGATGCAAAAAATGGTTGGCTTAAAGTATCCAGTACCTGTGCCATATAATTTAAGTAGGAGCGGTCGCTTATGCCCCAGTTGCCGTCATAGTCATGGGCATCAGGGTATTGGTCCATGCCAAAATATTGCTTAAAACCTATGGATTTACAATAGCTTTCAAAATTTAAGCTGCCATTTTTGGCTCCGTGAAAAAAGCAGGTATTGTATCCGTTTTGGGCCAATACTTCTATAGGGCTTATTATGGTATTGGTAGCATAGGGTGATTCCATATAAGATGATTCCATTAGGGTAGGGTATCCGCACAATATGGCGGGTATGCCTTCCATGGTACGGCGGCCGTTAGCTATACCATTATAAACCCATGCTTTGCGGGCAAGGCTATCGGTAAAAGGGCAGTAGGACGGGTAATCGGGTTGTGAAGGATGATAATACTGAAGTAATTCTTGTGACAGGCCTTCCCACACAATGAATATTACATTATTTACCTTAGGGGTGAAAATATCACATTCATAGCGGGTGTGTATGGGTGAAAATAGCAGTTCGGCCTGTTGTAATGAATTAAAATAATTCGGTTCTTTTAGTCCGGTTTGTCCTATGGTGGTAATAAGGGTAAGAGGGGTATTAAGTACAAGTGGGGTATATTGTGCGGAGGCATATTTTCCGGCATGAACAGGGGAGAGAGGACGAAGTTGCCATCCGCCTCTCATGCAGCTGAAAACCGTAAATATGGTTAATATGTATAATAAGCTGTTACCACATAAATTTTTAAGATTGAGTTGATGAGAAATATGTAGTTTTGTATGGGGTAATTTACACATATATATCAGGCTTATGGTAAGAGCTATCCATAGTAGTACCAAATACCAAAATTGTGTTAAAAAAAGGGGTAATAGTGCGTGAAAATCAAAGTTGGCGTGGCCCAAATATGAAAACACGTCAAAGGTGAGTCGTTTGGAAACGTAAGGAAAATAGGCTATATCTATACATTGAAGCATGTATCCCAAGCTATTGGTTATTACAAAGCAGGTGTTACATATCAGTTGATATATGTTGCGGTAAGTTATAGGCATAGGAAGTAGTACGGCTATACACCATATTATATTCAGGTAAGCTATGGCCGCAAGGTCGAACCTTATGCCGGCAATAAAGTAAGCGGCATGTATATGAGGAAAACAGGAGGTATTGCAGACATAGAATATGCCTCTTAGCAGTGAATATACAGCTGTTAATATGGTTATTTTAAGTAGTACCGGTCCTATTTTTTCCTTTAGGTAGGTTTTCATATACGTTATTCTATATTTATTCTTATGCCATTGCTGTGGGAGGTGAATTCGGGAGCATACATGCATTCAATGGTGGTAATACCATTGGAAAAAGTTCCTTTTTGTACTGCTGTAAGGGTGTATTCAAATACGTAAGTACCTTTGGGCAAATATTCTATAAAGAAATTGGTGGAAGCATCGCGGGTAGATTGGTAATATATAAGTCCGTTTTGGTATTTATATCCTGATAATACATCTACGGGTTCCAGTGCTGACGCTCTCATATCTTTTAGGTGCAGGTATTGCATGTCGCGGTCACTTTGTATTACTACTCTCACTCTCAGTTTATCACCTACGTGTAAGGTGTTATTATCGTTTAGGGGTTGTAGTATTTCACCTTTATTATTGTAATTTACTATATATATTTGCTTGGTAATAGCCAAGGGGGTTTTGGCATAGGTTATTTTGTCCATATTTTCAAAGTATTGCCAATATGCGGCACCCCAAGAGCTGCCATCTCCCTGTTTTTGCAAGGTAATGGTAGCCTGGTTGGCAGTAATATCGGGTTGGTTCCATGTAAGTTTAAAGTAGCCGGTGCCGGCTTGAGCCTGTTGCAGGGTATCGGTATGTATGTTTTCATTGCCAATGGAAATAAGGGTGCTACCATTTTGCGTAAGCAAATTATCACCTTGCATAAGCAGTGCATAGCAGGCTTCAGCGGTAGAGCGGGTGGTGGACCAATGTTGGGTTTGTTTTTGTTTGAGCAGCCATAGCTGCATTTTGCTTACACTTTCGTGGTCATGTAATATGGTTTCAAATGCTTCTATCATTATGGCCTGACGTTCTATAGGTGCTTCATACCAGTTCCAGCCATAGCCTTCTTTTCTCCACCACATACCCATTTCGTCGGAATATTGTGCTTTGGAGCGTATGGAAGTCATTATTTTTTTGGCGTCAGCCAATATATTGTTTCTGTATAGGCTTAAGGCTATAATGGTTTGACCATATAAATTGAGTTGGTTACCATATTTTTTGGCCTGATTGAGACAATATTGGTAAGATATATTATAGGCGGAAGATATAGGACAGGAGTGTATGAAATAGCTTCTTGCGTATAAATAATGTATTACGGTATATGATAAATTATTTCTATTCAATTCGTTATGAGTAAGTAAGGTATCATACCATTCTTTTATGTATTTATCCATATAGGTAATGGCTTTTTGTATGCATTGGTGACTTATATTGGGGTTAATATTCATGGTTTGCAGATGTCCCAGTCCGCTTATTATGGTACCGGTAATATACATGCTGGAGTACTTTCCTCCTTTGAACCATGACCAACCTCCATCGTAGTTTTGGGCATTTTCCAGTTTATTTTTGGCTTTGGTCATGTTTGCATTCATTTTGGTATCTTGGCATAGGATAGCCAATTTTTGTTTATCAGCTTTTTCGTTTTTGGCATCCAGTAGCCAGGGAGTTTCTTCCAGGGCTATGTTTTTGAGTTCGGCATTATTTTCCAATGCGGATAGCAGTGCATTGGTGTCAGTGTGTAGCCAGGAGTGTATTATCTGTTTTATATTGGGAGAGGAATTAACAATTTTATTTGCTATAGCATTGGCATACAGTCTGCTAAATATTTGTTCATTACATTCATAGGGGTATTCCATCAGGTAGGGGAGGCTTTGTAGGGCATACCATGCCGGTGAAGAGGTGTATTCAAAGGTAAGGCGGTGGTGGGTGAGGGTATTTTGAGCCGATTGCATATTGAGGCAGGCTTGTTGTAACTTATCAAAGGTGTAGGTTTTGGTTTGGTGCCCGTTTATGTATAGGGGTAGTGTTTCGGTAACGAGCATGCGGTTAGTAAGTACGGGAATATTTTTTTGCTCTCCATCACTATAGTTTAAGCTATTGGCGCTTACGGTACATGTAATCATGGCAACCTGCTTAGGAATAATCATGGTAAATACAGCGGTGGAGCTATTGCCTTTTTCTGCATAGAACAGGTTATTATGGTGTAATATTATGTGGTTAAGTGATTCATTGGTTTCGGCATTTTTTAGTTCCAGTAATACTTGTCCGCTAAGTGGTTCATAGTGTAAGTTTACTATTTTTACGGTAAACATTATGGTATCGCCTTCACGGAAGAATCGGGGGTAATTAGGTATTACCATTAGTGGTTTTTGAGTTTGTACATATTGTTCAAAGTAGCCGTTATAGCCATTGGTAGTATGGGCTATACCCTGTAATTTCCATTTGGTAAGTGATTCCGGCATAAGGGTTGAAAAACTTACTATTCCTTCTTCATTGGTGTGTAAATGTGGTATAAAGAAGGCGGTTTCTTCAAAGTTTGACCTTATTTCGGTAGTATTTTCCTCATTTTCAATAGAAGCCGATTCTTTTTCGGTAGAGGTTTCAAATGCTTCTTCTTCTATTGCGTCTTCACATACTAAATCGGTTACAGTATTTTTACCTGCAGCCATAGTGGCGGTAGCATTTTTGGCATACATTATTCTATTATACATGTGGCGTTGGGCATATATATTTATATTCCAATGCGGATAAGGGATATAGGTGTAGCTGTTATAGTAAGAAACATAATTTATAAAAGAGGAGGTGGTATAGTTATTTCTTATATTCCAATACATATTGTGAGTATCGTAGTGTTGGGGTATGTTAAGGGAGAAAGTATTATTGGAGAAGGCATCCAGAGATGCGTCGTACATATTGCATAGTATTTCGGCTTGTACCGGAATGCCTTTGCTATCTAATATTTGTATGCTCCATTGTTCTTTTTGTCCGGGAAGGAGCATATTTCTAAATGACAGGTATTTGAACATTAATTTTCTATTCTCTTTTTGTATGCTTACGGTTTTTTCGGTGTTGTAGGCACGGTTATGTTCCGATACGCGGGCGCACACATGCCAGGTACCTATTTGTGAAGAGGAGGGAACATAATAAAACGATTTATGGTTTTTATTCAGTTTTACTATTTGGCAGTCTATTATATTATTATTACACATTACTTCATATAGTACAAAGGCATTGTCCATGTATGAGCTCACGTCCACTTTTATGGTATCACCCGGGTAGGCTATGTTTTTATTTATTTGTATGTGTATAGCCTGATATGGTGTAAAGGGGTTAGGTTCGGATTGTACTATGAATATGTGGTCGGTTTTTATTTTTTGTCCGTAGGGGTCGGTAGCAGTCAATATTATTTTATAGTATCCTGCATTCCAGTTGGTTATATTATCTATATTCAATACGGAAGTATCATGCGTGTGTACCGTACCATTGCTTACCTGTTTTATAGTGTTCCAGTAAGCGGGTTCGTTTTCATTTTTGTAGGCCAGATAGGGAACGGATTTAGTAAAGGTGACGGAATCAATATAATGGGAATAGTTAGTGGTATTATGGTTATGTAGCAGGTGTTTAGGCATATCCAGCCGGTATATTTCGTAGTGTACGTCGGTATGTTGTGGTATGCCGGCTAAGTTTTTGCAGGTAAGTGAAAAATAAAGAGGTGCAGTAGTTTTATTAATTATATCCGGCATATCCAGGCATATATTCATGGCTGTTTTGCTCACCATTATAGAGGAATGGCAGGAGTGGGTTTCACCTGATATATCGGTAATATCAGCGGAAATGATATATTCGTGTGAGGTATAATTTTCGTTGGTATCGCCTTCGGCTACAAAGCGGATATAGAATTCTCCGTTTTCATTGGTAAGTATTTCTCCATGGGTTATTTCTTTAGTTTGGGCGGGTACGAACCACCATTTATTATATTTGCCGCTACGGCGGGTAATATGGTATTTTACCGTAGCGTGGTCCACGGCGTAGCCGGCGTAGGCGGTGCAGGTACCTTTCATTACTATGCTGTCGCCCATGCGAAAATTTTGTTCCGGAGCTTTTATTTGGCTTTCAAAATGCGGTTTTACATATTCTTCTACTCTAAAATTTTTATAATAGAATTGTTTATTACAGATGAGTTGTAAGGAGTAGTAGCCGGTGTTTCCTTGTTCGGGAAGGGTAAAGGATCCTGAAAAGCTTCCGTATTCATTGGTGGTACCGTACAGGGTGGATATAAGTTCATTGTTAGTATTATATAGGGAAAGAGTACATTTTTCGTTGGCATTTACCTTGCAGGAGGTGTCACAGGTGAGGGAAATGGTTTTGAAGCGGAGGGTTTGACCGGGGCGATATATGGCTTTGTCGGTGTAAATGAAGGCGGAGTGCAGAAGAGTATTTTTTGAGTATGATTCATTATATATGTAGCGGGTATTTTTGGGGAGGGTATCGTGAGGCATATATACTTTATAGGGAACTTTTCCTTTTTTGCTATTGTATTTTATTTTTCCTTGTTCGTTGGCATGTAGTATTTTATAAGGGGGTATGGTTACCAGCATAGAGGCTTCGGGTAAGGGTTTGCCTGTTTTACGGTCGTACACCCATAGTTCTATGGTATTATTATGTACCCGTTCGGCATATTGTATATTGGAAGTATGTATAGTGGTGTAGCCTATGTGATTCACGTCGGTAGTGTTAAAGGGCAATATGGAATAGTAGAGCAGGTATTTTCCGGGTTTTAGGGCGGGGAACAGGTCCTCAAATATTTGCCATTGATAGTCATGGGCATTATTACAGCTAGTGCTCCATTGTTTCACAGGGTTTATTTTGTTCAGATAGGTTACTGTTTCCTTTGGTTGACCGGAGGAATATTTTCGTATATAGGCAGGTATATTGTCATTGTATGGCAGTATGCGAAAGTGTATGCTGTCGCAATTGCGGCAGCGTATTTGTATTACATCGTTTTCAAGGGCAGAGAAGCATGTGGGTGTGGTAATATTGCATACAGGCTGTTGAATTTCGCACATATTATTGTAGGCTTCTATGCCGGCATGTGATGCGGAGTCAGTTTGAATAGCGTAGTTATACCAATGTACGGCTTGGGTGTAGTTTTGTTCCTGTTTATAATAGTGGCCCAGTTGCAGGCATATAAGTTCGTAACCTATTGTAGATTGGTAGTTTTGTTCCAGTAGTTGCAGAGCTTGTAAATAGAGGTGATTTTTATGTGGCAGTGTGCTATGTTCATAGCAATATTTCAGTCGGAGCAGGGCTATGTGTATTTGCATATATGAGGCTTGGTTTATGTATAGCGAAGTCATATTTTGCAGTATTTGCAGTGATAGGTATTGAAACGATAAGGTGTCAATGACAGGAATGCTATAGGCGGAAAATTCGGCATTGTCAGCAAAACAGGTAGCATGGTTAATAGAAAATTCCTGCATGGGAACAGGCATGTTATATATGGTATGGCTATAAAATTCCAGTGCCAAATGTGCCAATATATCATATAGTGTAGGGCAGTAGCGGGCAGGTGTAATTTCGTTTACGCTGAATACTTTATGCCAGTTTTTGGCCGGTGAATTAAGGAGGGAATCCGGTTGGTACAAGGAGGCCTTATAGTGTGCAATAATGTGTTCTACAAGTGTTTGCACATCCCATTGACTAATAGGAAGTTGCGGTTCGGAACTATGGGTGACGGATACTATTTTATATTGGTTAGAGGTGTAGTAGGTGTATAGGAATTGGGCCATATAGCTATTCCATATAGCTTTTTCACACGGGGAGGTGGAGGAGGTAATTTCATGCTGTATAAGCAGATATACGGAGTCATAGTAGTTGTCTTGCCATTCCAGATTTCGCATGGCGGTTTGTTTTTTACATATAGTGCTGTCAGCAGAAATTTGAGCACAAACTAGTCCTATATATAGGAAAAGGAGTGTGAAAAGACCTATTTTCTTCATAAAAAAACGTTTTAATTTGTACAAAACAATACAATAAGAGGCATAATATTTATTATGCCTCTTATTGACAATATTATAAAACTATATTTACTATTTTTTTAGGAACTACAATCACTTTTTTAGGTGTTTTACCGTCTATCCATTTTTGGGCGTCAGCCGATGCTAACACAATTTTTTCTATATCGGTAGGGTTCATATTGGCGGGCAGTTCCATCATAAAGCGGGTTTTGCCATTGAATGAAATGGGGTAGGTGAATGTATTTTCCACCAAATATTTTTCTTCCCATGCGGGGAAGGGGGCATAATTAATGCTATCGGTATGACCCATCAGGTGCCATAACTCTTCGCATATATGAGGAGCAAACGGAGCCATAATAATAGCAAGAGGTTCCAATATAGCTTTTTTATTACATTTCATATCCGTCAATTCATTAATACATATCATAAATGCGCTCACGGAGGTATTATATGACAGGTTTTCTATATCGGATTGAATTTTTTTAATGGTTTTGTGCAGTGTTTTCCATTCTTGGTTGGTAGGAGTGGTATCTTCTATATGGAAGGTGTATTGGGGATTATTGTGATAAAGTTTCCAAAATTTATGTATAAAGCGGAACACGCCTTCTATGCCTTTGGTGTCCCAGGGTTTGGATTGTTCTATGGGGCCTAAGAACATTTCATACATTCTTAATGTATCGGCGCCATATTTTTCTACCAGGTCGTCGGGATTTTGTACGTTATACATTGATTTGGACATTTTTTCTATTTCATAGCCGCATATATATTTGCCGTCTTCCAGTATGAATTCGGCGTTAGCAAAATCGGGTTGCCATTTTTTAAATGCCTCTATGTCCAATACGTCATTGTTTACTATATTAATATCCACGTGTATGGGGTCGGTTTCATAATTTTGTTTCAGGTGGAGTGATACAAAGGTGTGTGTACCTTTAATACGGTACACAAAGTTGGAGCGGCCTTGTATCATACCCTGGTTAATAAGTTTTTGGAAAGGTTCATCTTTTACTACCAGGCCCAGGTCGTAAAGGAATTTGTTCCACATTCTGGAGTATAGCAGGTGGCCGGTAGCATGTTCCGATCCGCCTATATACAGGTCTACGTTTTGCCAATAGGTGTTGGCTTGTTGGTCTATGTAAGCAGTGTTACAGTGAGGGTTCATATAGCGTAAGTAGTAGGCGTTGCTGCCGGCAAATCCCGGCATGGTGTTATAATCCAAAGGATATTCTTTATATGTCCAGTTTTTGGCGCGTGCCAAAGGAGGTTCACCTGTTTCGGTAGGCAGGTATTTGTCCACTTCGGGTAATAATAGCGGCAAGTCTTTTTCGTCTACAGGGCAGGGTATACCGTTTTTGTAATATATGGGGAAGGGTTCACCCCAGTAGCGTTGGCGACTGAATATGGCATCACGCAGGCGGTAGTTGATTTTGCGGCTGCCTAAATGTTTTTCTTCTATATAGGCCAGCATGGTATTAATGGCTTCTTTTACCTGCATGCCATTGAGTATGTCGGAATTAATGCAATAGCCTTCTTTGGAATCTTTACTTTGTGTCCAGCTATGGGTATCTTCGGGTTGTTCTCCGTTAGGAACAACTACTTGTATTATGGGTAAATTAAAATGGCGGGCAAAAGCAAAGTCACGGCTATCGTGAGCGGGTACAGCCATAATGGCACCGGTGCCGTAGCCGGCTAATACATAATCAGATATCCATATAGGTATGCGGGTATTGGTAATGGGGTTAATGGCATAAGTTCCTGTAAACACTCCACTTACTGTTTTTACTTCTGATTGACGTTCTCTTTCGGAACGGTTTTTGGCCCATGTAACATATTTGTCCACTTCGGATTTTTGTTCCGGTGTGGTTATTTCATTTATTAATTCATGTTCGGGGCAAAGTACCATAAAACTCACGCCGTATATGGTGTCGGGGCGGGTGGTGAATATTTCAAAGGAGCGTTTTCCGTTTTCCAATGGAAAGAATACCGATGCACCCTGGCTGCGGCCTATCCAGTTACGTTGTATTTCTTTAATGGAGTCAGACCATTGTAGGGAGTCCAGTCCGTCAAGCAGGCGTTGGGCATAGGCAGTAATACGTAAGGACCATTGTTGCATAAGTTTACGTTCTACAGGGTATCCTCCTCTTACCGATACGCCATTCACCACTTCGTCGTTGGCCAGCACGGTACCTAATTTAGGGCACCAGTTTACCATGGCGTATGATAGGTAGGCCAATCTATAATTCATCAGTATTTGTTGTTGTTCTTTTTCGTTTTTATTTTTCCATTCTTCGGCTGTAAAATGCATAGGTTCGGTACAGGCAGCATGAATGTTATCGGTACCGTTAAGGGCAAAAGCCTCTACCAGTTCTTCTATGGGGCGGGCTTTTTTTGCTTTGTAGCAATAGTAGTGGTTAAAAAGTTGAATAAAAGCCCATTGTGTCCATTTATAATAGGCAGGATCACAAGTACGTACTTCTCTGTCCCAGTCGAAAGAAAGGCCTAATTTATCTAATTGACCGCGGTAGCGGTTAATATTGGTTTGGGTAGTAATGGCGGGGTGTTGGCCTGTTTGTATGGCATATTGTTCTGCCGGAAGTCCATAGGCATCATAGCCCATAGGGTGAAGTACATTGTATCCGCATAATCGTTTGTAGCGGGCATATATATCACCGGCTATGTAGCCAAGGGGGTGTCCTACATGCAGGCCGGCTCCCGAAGGATAAGGGAACATGCTCAATACATAGTATTTGGGTTTGGTGGAATTGTTAAGGGCGGCATAGGTTTTGTCGGTTTCCCATTGTGCCTGCCATTTTTTTTCTATTGCTCTAAAATTGTAATCCATGGTGTTTTTTACTTATTGTTTGGGTGAAAAAACAATTAATATATGGTTGTTATTGGTAAATACTAATTGATGATTGTCTATTTTCCATTGGGTGGTAAGGCTTAGCAGGCGAAGATATTCACTTTCAATGTCGGCCTGTTCGTGGCATAGCATTTTAGTGCAGCCCCAAGGGCCAAATGTAATATGATGTCCGCGTACGGTGTAAGTGCCATGCATGCTGTTACATGAGGTGTGTCCGTTCACTTTGCCGTTGGAAAGGAAATGTATGTATGGCAGTGCAGCTTTGTTACAAGGCAGGGAAATAGTATCCAATTGGGTTACCACCCATGTAATATTGCGTACCTGCTTAAAACTTGCTTTGTTGGCCTTTGGGGTCATGGAGCAGGATACCAACCCTATTATACTTATAAGGGAGATGAAAAAGATAAAATTATATCGTTTTGGTTTCATTATCCTGTTTTATTTTTATAAGATAAGGATGGGTAAATATGTCTTTTTTGAATGCTTGAAACTCTTCTATATGGGCTTGCAGGCAGTTAATTTCACATATTAATTCTTTTTCGGGGTTATTCAATGAGTCTTTGGTGTAGCATGATTTAAGCAGCAAGTTAGCATATTGGGCCATGTGCTCCATAAAATCCTTTTTAAATAGGGCTACGTGGTTTTCATTTACATAAAAATGGAATATTACGCTATTATTCACATCTTTTTTTTGCATAGCTACTTTACTTATAAACTCTGCCAGCCAGCGTATGCATAAGTTAGTACACACTATAATACCCGCAGCAATAAAGGATATGGCATATAAATTAAGTCCTACCAGTGAGCCTACAGCAGCAGAACACCATATAGTGGCAGCCGAATTAAGGCCATGAATATTGAATCCGTCACGCATTATTACGCCGGCTCCCAAAAAACCCACTCCTGCAGCTATTTGCCCCAATACTCTGGAGGGGTCACCGCTTGTAGTACCCAAGGTGAGTCTGGTGCCAACCCATACATACATAGCAGCACCTATGGCAACTAATGTATTGGTTACCAAGCCGGCACTTCTTAACCGCCATTCGCGTTCTATGCCTATTATAAAACCGGTGGCAGCAGCTACAAGCATGTGTATCAAAAAATTTATCGGATCCATATTAATAACGTTTTGATGGTTTATAAAACAACATTTGAGCTATGTATATACATATTATGGTAAATAGGGTATTCACCAGTATTACCCACAATGTGTGTCCAAAATGTGCCATTGACATGCTGTCAACCATGTAATATATAAAATGATGAATAAAAGTTATACAAAAAGCATATTGTAAATACCATAATCCTTTCATATCATGAAATATGGGTTGCAAATGTTCCTCTTTTTTACCATTGTAAGGAATAATGTGTATAATGGCCGGTCGTAAAAAAGCTATTACCAGCATAGACAAGGCATGAAATCCCAATGCTCCTGTAAAGCAGTCCATAATGAGCCCGGAGGTAAATCCCAGTAGTACCAGCAGCCATTTGGGGGAATTAAAGGGAAGGCACATAATGAACATAATGTATATCATAGGAGTAACAAACCCGAATAAGGTTATTTTATTCAATAACAACAGCTGTATCAGGTATAATATTATAAATGTAATAGTATGTTTAAACCATGATTTATTCATTGCTATCCCTTTCCATCATATCTTTAATTTCGTCATTAAAATTGTTTTTTATGACATATACATGGTTTATTCTGTCAAAATCAGTAAGCAAACGCACCTGTAAGGTGTAGTAACCACCTATAGCATTATTACTTAAGCCTCCCGATATTACACCTATGGGGTAATTGGTAGGAAATAGTAAGGAATATTGGGTAACTATGGTGTCACCTATTTTTATGTCTTCTATATTGGTAATGTTGCCCAATTGGGCAAATTTATGGTTTTTACCGTCCCAACTGAGAACCCCTGTGTTGCCGGTGCGTCCGGTTTTGGCCGAAATACTGAATTTGGAATTCAATAACGATATGGCTATGGAAAAATTAGGAGACACATCTTTAATTATGCCCACTATACCTGAAGGTGATATTACGCCCATGTCGGCAGTAATACCGGAACGGCTACCCTTATTAAGTATCATTATATTGTTTTGCCTGTTAATGGAATTTTCCAATACTTGTGCCGAATAATAGGTAAATAGAACAGAATCATTATCAACAATGGTAGTAATGCTGTCAATACCGGTAACAGCGGTAACGGTATTCATGTGCTGATTGGCCAACTTATTAAGCAAGTATTTATTTTGCTCTATAAGTAAAGTATTGGTATAGGATAAATGCAGGTAGTCACTTATTTTTGATTGCAATGTAAACAAAGGCCCCCCTATTTCTTTACTGAAGGCATTTATAGCCCATTGCTTGTATGCACTGCTGTTATATATGAAGAAAATACATATACCGCCAAGCAGTACAAACAAAAATATATGAACCGTTTTAATTAAAAATACAATTATATTTCGCATATGTGCAAAGGTACAATTTTTTTACCTATTCTACCACATCTATACTTTCTAATAGTTCAATAAAATCATTGCCTTCAAAAAATGTATCTTTTAAGGCATTGGTATGTATATCTATTATAAATGTTTGTCCCTTGTAATGAAAACAGCAGGTAACACAGTATAGGGCTTTGTCATTGCTGGATGTGTAATATACCAATGAATACTCATTCAGTTTGTTAAGTGCTATTTTATCGCTGTCGGTAAATATAGCCGATTGCTCCTTTTGGTGTTCGGTAGCCAGTGCTATAAGGTCAAGGTCGGCATGAATAACATTGAATTTAATTGTGGCAGAGCCATATCCGTGTGCAGAAGCTTCAAAAGATTGAAAATCATATATTTCGTATTCTTTTTTGTAATTAGTTATGTGGTATTTCTCCGGCAATTTCAGTCGGATATTGCCTGCAATAAGGCTACCGGTGGTATCTTTAGGTATATTAGGAGTAAAGGATTGGAAAAACATGTTATAGTCTATATTATCCAGAGCTATTTCCGAAAAAGATTGTATGGTAATGGAGTACAATTGCTGATGAATACGTACAAAAGCCAATACACCATAAAGCGATTTTTCAGCTAAATAAAAATGCTTATATTGGAATAGATTTCCGTTTACTACACGTATACTATGTGTTTGTGTATCAAATACTACTCCTGGTAAAGTGTTAATTATTTTTTCTTCTTTGAGTGAATTGTACACCATAGAGCCCTTGTTGATTACATTGGATTCCTGTTGTACTATTATGTATTGTTTGGCCGGTGAAGATAATATGAATTCCTTATCATTGTTCGGTGATGATGGCATTACCTGCCAATCTATGGGGTAAGCAAAGCTGATGTGCTGAAACAAACCTGTTTTACCTACGCCCATTTTGTTTTCCAATAAGGTAGTATGTATAGCAGTATTGGCTAAAGAGCTTGTATTGTTGTCATAACTCATTACACCCGTATTGTTAATAACGGCTTGTTTCCTATTGTATATCTGTTCCAGTAAATTGTCGGCAACGTATTCGGTTTTTAGCGTGTCGGGAGCCAAAATATTTATAATATGTTGTTCTTTATCCCAAAAAGCACGACTTTTATTGCTTAGTTTTTCCTTTATTATGAATACTACAAAATCCTGTTGTTGAAATACACTTACATAGGTTTTATTCGGGTTATGTATACTATACGATTGGTGATACAGGGAGGAATCGGTTCGTACAAAATCCTGTTCGGTAATATTGTATTGATTTTGTATATCTTTAATAAACAGTTGTGATAAAAAATCCACACTGAAAAAATTCTTATTATTTATAGCGTATACTTTTACCTGCTCATTATGGCAGTTAAAAGTAAAATTATATTGGTACCAAAATGCATTGGCCGTATAATCCACTTTTGTAACTACCCATTTTTCAGGATATGCCACCTGTACCCGCTTGCATGTAAGGTAAGGAGAGGGTAATTGTGCCATAGATAGCAGGCTGTATACATATAATAATATTAACAATATTTTTTTATTCATATTGATATACTGTAGTTTATAAGTGATTTTATTTGGGTGTATATTTTACCAGTAGTACACATAGCAGCGTGTAGAAAAAGTTAGGTGTCCATGCTGCCCAAAATGCCGAAAATCCTCCATATATAGAGAACATTTGCGTTATTTGCATCAGCATAATGAATGAGAAAGTAATTACCAACCCCAATAGTAAATGAAGTCCCATGCCTTGTCGTGTTTTACGACTGGATACACACAAGCCCACTATGGTAAGTATAATGGTAGAAAATGGAAAAGCCAAACGCCGCTGTTTTTCAAATTCATAGCTCTTTATCATGGAAGAGCCTTTGGCCTTTTCTTCCGCTATAAATGTTCGTATTTCTTTATAATTCATAAGGGCTACACCTTCACGAACATATACAAAATCACTTATTTGTACCGGCAAAGTGGTGTCTTTCCATCCGCCGGAGGTAATTTCTTCTTCTCTTCCGTTAAAATGACGTATGGTATAGTCTCCCAAGTTCCATTTATTGTTCACGGTATCCCACATTATGGCTTGAGCACTCAACTTGTATTTCATGCCTTTTTCATCAAATGTTTCGTACCAAAAACTATAGCCCACTAAATTATTGTTATCCCAATAGTGCACATAGGCATAGGTGCTGTCATTGAGTTTTATGTGATTGTCTATATCTTTGCTCCTTACCTGCTTTGACACATATTTTTCCTTGAATTCCATCATGCCTTTGGCTGTTTGCGGAATAAGAAAGTTAGTAAGGTAAAATGATAATATACCTATGAATATAGCGGAAATTATGTAGGGAACCATTAGTCTGTAAAAGCTAAGGCCGGCATTGAGCATGGCCACTATTTCGGAATTTACCGATAGGCGGGATGTAAAATATATAACCGCCACAAAGGTAAACAGCGGACTGAACATATTTACAAAATAAGGAATAAAGTTGAAATAATAGCCTACTATTATATCCTTTACCGGAGCCTTGCCATCCAAAAAGTCTTGTATGTTTTCAGCTAAGTCTATTACTACTACCACCAATATAATAAGGAATATTACCAATATAAAAGAGCCCAAAAACTTTTTAATAATGTAAAGGTCCAATATTTTTGGCTTGTGTATATCCATGGTGATAGTAATATAAGGGTTATATAATAATACCGTCTTTTATTTGTAACACTTTATCGGCCACCGATACCAGTGATTCATTATGGGTAACTATTACAAATGTTTGGTGTAATGTGTCACGCAGTTGTACAAATAACTGATGCAATTCCGTTGCATTAGTGGAATCCAAATTTCCCGACGGCTCGTCGGCAAATACTACAGCAGGCTTGTTAATAAGTGCCCTGGCTATGGCTATACGCTGTTGCTCTCCTCCCGATAACTCCGAGGGCTTATGAGCAGCCCTATTGGTAAGCTTGAATATTTCCAATATTTCATAGGCTTGCGATTCAGCCTGTTTTTTAGTTTGCCCGCCTATAAGGGCCGGCAAACAAATATTTTCCAATGCCGTAAACTCCGGTAATAAATGATGAAACTGGAATACAAACCCTATGTGCTTATTGCGAAATTGTGACAAGTGCTTGTCATTCATGGAAAATATATTGTTGCCATTTATTATTACCTGTCCGGTATCAGGCTTGTCTAACCCGCCTAATATGTGTAATAAGGTGGATTTTCCTGCCCCGGAAGCGCCTACCAAACATACAATTTCTTCCTTGGCAACTTCCAAACTAATGTTCTTCAGCACCTTAAGATTTCCGTAGGATTTGGTTATATTGGTGGCGGTAATCATATAAGTGCCAATATATTAAAGTATTATATTTTGTGTTCTGTCAGGACCTACCGATACCAATTTGATTTTTAAATTCAAATATTGTTCTATGTAGGCAATGTATTGTTTAAGTGTATCAGGCAAGGTAGTGCCGGTAATGGTATCCCATCCTTTCAATGTTTGGTACCGGGGAATTAGCTCGGCCTGAGGATCAAAAGGAATTTCATTTATGATGCGGCCATTGTATTTATATGATGTACATACTTTCAATTCATCAAACCCATTGAGTACATCAGCTTTCATCATAATAAGCTCGGTAACACCATTCAGCATACATACATAGCGTAAAAATGGTAAATCCAGCCATCCGCAACGGCGAGGACGACCGGTAGTGCTGCCAAATTCTCCGCCTTTTTCACGAAGCTCTTCTCCGGTAGCGTCAAATAACTCTGTAGGGAACGGCCCCTCTCCTACACGGGTACAATATGCTTTAAACAAGCCATATACTTTGCCTATTTTATTAGGCGCTATGCCTAATCCCGAGCATACTCCTGCCGTAATAGTGCATGATGAAGTAACATAAGGATATGAACCGAATTCCACATCCAGCAAACTGCCTTGTGCTCCTTCTGCTAATACCTTTTTGCCTTCAGCTAAGGCTTGGTTTATTACATATTCGGTAGCACATACACGATATTGCTTCAATTCCTCTGCCGCTTCCATCCATAAGGCTTCGTATTCTTCCAATGATTTATCACCTATTTTTATGGTGGTGTAGTCAAAACCCATAGCCGCTATTTGCTGCAGGTGTTTGCCTCGTAGGTTATTATATTTTTCCTTAAAATCCGGTAAAAATAAATCACCTACTCTAATACCGCTACGACGTACTTTATCAGTGTAAGTGGGCCCTATACCCTTAAGTGTAGAACCTATTTTATTCTTACCCAGTGTGCTTTCATTTACGTAATCCAGCATACGATGGGTTGGCAATATCAAATGCGCTTTTTCTGAAATGTAAAGCTTGGATTTTACATCGGTAAGATTTTGTATGGCCTTTATTTCCTCGTTAATGAGTATGTAAGGGTCAATAATAACACCATTACCTATAATATTCATACTATTGGGGCGAAATATACCCGAAGGAATAGTGTGCAATACCACCTTGGTCCCTTCAAAGTTCAATGTATGACCGGCATTAGGTCCGCCTTGAAAACGGGCAATAATATCATATTGAGGTGTAAGTACATCCACTATTTTTCCTTTACCTTCATCGCCCCATTGCAGGCCCAGTAAAACATCTACCTTCATTTTGTATATATGGTTTATTTAATTATACGTTTACTAATTCAAAGAATTTACAAAGATAACATTTTTTTATGAAATAGCAGGCAAGTAATAAGGATATAAAAAAAGCTCCTTAAGGAGCTTTTTTTTAAGAACATATAAAAATGATTATTTCATTTGCTTTTTGTTATTGTTCAGTTTTTCAGTAAGTTCTTTTACCTGCTTTTCCAAATCCGCTATGCGGTTGGCATAAGAAGGAAAATATTTGAACATAGTGTATGATTTTACACAGTCATTGGCATTGAATGCCGGAGTCCCCAGCAATACAGCATTATCTTTTACATTATGACTTATGGCACTTTGAGCACCTACCTGCACATTGTCACCTACGGTAAGATGCCAATTTACTCCTACCTGACCGCCAAAAATACAGTTTTTACCTATTTTAGTGGACCCTGCTATACCACATTGTGCAGCCATTACCGTATTTTCACCTATTT
Organism: Bacteroidales bacterium; assembly: GCA_045598105.1. Taxonomy (GTDB): domain Bacteria; phylum Bacteroidota; class Bacteroidia; order Bacteroidales; family WCHB1-69; genus UBA1205. The sequence continues at coordinate 21,551 of JAZLLK010000064.1, forward strand.
CACAATTGTGAGCTACCTGTATAAAATTACATAGTTTTACCCCTTTGCGTATAATGGTAGACCCCATGGTGGAACGATCCACACATGTTTGTGCTCCTATGTCTACATTATCTTCTATTATTACATTGCCCAGCTGCGGTATTTTCATGTACTGGTGGTCATGCTGTGGAGCAAACCCGAATCCGTCAGCACCTATAATGGCACCGGCATGAAAAGTACAATTATTGCCTATTACACATTCATGGTGTATTTTTACACCGGGATTTAAAATGGTATTGTCCCCTATGGTAACATTTTCACCTATGTAACAATGAGGATATATTTTTACATTATTACCCAGTACCACTCCAGATGCTATGGATACAAAGTCGCCTATATATACATTTTCACCCATTTTTACATCATCAGCTATGGCTGCAAATGATGAAATACCGGTTTTATTGCGTTTTTCCTGATAAAAAGTCATGAGCTTGGCAAAAGCCAAATAGGGATCATCTATACGTATAAGGGTGCATGAAACAGGCTGTGTGGGAATAAAATTACTGCTTACCAGTACTGCAGTAGCTTTGGTGGTGTATATGTACGGCGTGTATTTTACATTGGCCAAAAATGATATACCACCCTCTTCCCCTTTTTCTATTTTGGAAAATTTGTCTATAACGGCTTCGGCATTGCCTTCTACGGTACCGCCTATTACCTGTGCTATTTCTTTAACTGTAAATTTCATGTTTAGTATAAAAAGTAATGATTAAATATTTTTCCGCAAAAATACCATTTTTTTGTTTACAAAAAAAAGACCGGACTTTTAGCCCGGCCTTTTTTTCAAAATGTGTGTTTTTACTGAAGTGAAACTTTTACTATGTTACCCAAATAACGACCTTTACTGGTTACCACATAAGGTTGAACATATACTACGTTACCTGATATTTCACTAAGAGTAATATTAAATGTATTACTGCCGGCAGAAGTGCCTAATTCATAAAATACTTCCTGTCCCGGGTAAGGATATGCACTATAACATACACCCCATGTATATACTTCAGCAGTATTGTTGTCTGCAAGCAGGGTTACATTGGCGGCACCGGTAATAGTATAATATACCGATCCGCGTTGTGCAGTAACATTCTTATCTAATACAGCTACGGCACCACAACCCGTAGCAGCCATTGTGTGCTCTATTTCTGTACGAAGGCTGTCTTTAATAGCATCTATAATGCCGGTAGTATTGCATATATTCATAATACGTGTTACACCTATTTTGTTTACTGCTTTGTCAATTAATTGAGGATATGTAGCCATAAGCGTATCTATCAGTTTGCCGGCTTGTGCTCTTAACTGCTCATTATTCTTCAGGCGGTTAAATATGTTTTCAGCCAAATCAGCTCTTTCTGCCATTATATTCATAATGCGTTTACCATATTCTTTTATGGTATTGGAATCATCAATTATACGATGAATGAATTGTTTGCCATATTGTTTGAGTAATGCGGTATCATTTATAAGTATATCTGCTACCTGTTTGCCACACTGTTTCATCAGTTCGGTATCAGCTATTAATATAGGCAATACCTGTTTGCCATATTGCTTAACCAGATTGGTGTCGGCAACTAATAAATCGGCCACCTGCTTTCCGTAAGCGGAAAGGCGTTCGTTGGTAACAAACAAGGGCATTAACTGCTGAGCATATTGTTTAATCAGGTTGGTGTCGGCAACAACTATGGCAAATATTTGATTAGCATATTGTTTAGCAATATTTTCATCGCTCATCAGCATATTCATTATTTTGGTATCATATTGTTTCATAGTTATGGTATCATTCATCATATAAGCCATAACAGCTTGAGCTATAATTTCTTTTTTCACCATTATGGTATCATAAGCTGCTAAAGCAAATACGCCTTTGAGGGAGTCGGTAATTATTTGGCTGGCAAAATAATCTCTTGTTACAGGATTTTGGAATAGGGAGTATATGGTAGACATTACCGATAATTCTATATTAGGTTTATTGGTAAGTTTGTTATAGTCACCATCAAAGCCGGCAGGTATTACCACATAGCCGCCATTGGTAAGGAAAAGGGTGTCATTGCTCATAGAAAGTGTTTGGTATTTTTGGGCAAAGGCAGCCATTTTGGCGGAATCATGTATAAGTACGTTGAACAAAGTATCGGTAAGGTTTACTTTATTGGCATATACGGTATCCATGGCTATGTTGGCAAAATTTCCTTTGAGTGAATCCGTAAGAATTTGGCTTATAAAGTAGTTTTGGGTAACAGGGTTTTGGAATAATGAATACAGGGTAGTCATTACCGAGGTGTTAATGTCAGGTTTATTGCTCAAGTCATTGTAGTTACCGCTGGTAGCTACGGTAGCCAAAGAGGGTTTGTTGGTTAAGCTGTTATAGTTTCCGTCAAAGCCGCCGGGCACTTTTACAAAACTGCCTCCGGTGAGGAAAATAGTGTCATTGCTAATAGATAGTATTTGGCTTTCCTGAGTAAGGTATTGGCTTAAGTCCGGCTTGTTACTTAAGTCATTGTAGCTGCCGCTGGTAGCTACGGTAGCCAAATTAGGCTTGTTAATTAAACTGTTATAGTTTCCGTCAAAGCCGGCAGGTATTTTTACAAAACTGCCTCCGGTGAGGAAAATAGTGTCATTGCTGATAGACAGTATTTGACTTTCCCGGGTGAGATAGTTGGCATCATTGGTAAAACTGCTCACTTTGGTGGGGGCATTGCTTACTTTGCTGTAGTCCACATTGTCTGCATTTTTTGCATACAAAGCGTAAGGAACTGATAAGAGTGATTGTGTGCTTACCAGGTTGTAGTCGGTTCCTCCATTTATATCTATAGCCACCGATATTTGGTATTCATCGTCAGCCCAGTCAATAGAAGAAAAATTACCAAAAACTATGGTGCCATTACCTATTTCAAGTATTAGCAGACCATTATCATTGGTGGTAGATTGATGTGTTTCGGTGTACACTTCGGCATTGGCGGAAGTAAGTACAGATACTTTTACGCCTACGGCAGTATTCTTTACTAATTGACCATTAGCATTACGAATTATTGCCTGATAACTGGTTTTTTCAGGTACTTGTGCGTACGCAAGTGAGCTTAAAACCAATAAAACAGCACTGATTAATACAGTAATTACTCGTTTCATTTTTAGTGTGTTGTTAAACAATTTAATTCAAATATGCAAAAGTAACATTTTATTTTTATATATCAGGTAAAAAACCGAAAAAATAATCAGTAAACAATATGGAATATTTATAAGAATTAAGGTCTAAAAAAATTTTTTTCAGTTGCAAAGAAAAAAAACAGAAAATTTTTTTTAAGTATAAATTTTTTTATCTAAATTTGCAAATTGAAAAATTAGGTGTGAAACAAAATATATAAGCACGTGAAAACATTTACAAAAGGGGGCATACACCCGGAAGAAAATAAGTTTGCACACAATGTGAAATTGGAAGATTTTCCTATATCTAAGCAGGTAGTTTTATATGCTTCGCAGCATTTGGGAGCACCTTCTACCGTAGTGGTGAATAAGGGAGATAAGGTAAAAACAGGTCAGCTCATAGCTAAAGGAGAGGCTTTTATATCGGCTAATTTGCATGCGTCTTGCTCAGGTGAAGTGGTAAAAGTGGAGCCCGTAGCAGATATTACCGGTATTAAAAAGCAGGCTATATATATTAATGTAGAAGGTGACGAGTGGGATGAATCCATAGACAGATCACCGGATATAGTTTCCGATATACAATTGGATAAGCAAGCTATTATAGACAGAATAAAAGCTTGTGGTATAGTAGGGTTGGGCGGCGCCTGTTTCCCCACACATGTAAAACTAATGATACCGGAAGGTAAAAAAGCGGAGTATTGCATTATTAATGCGGCAGAATGTGAGCCGTATATATGTATAGATAACCGCATTATGATAGAGCGTGGTGAAGAATTAATAATAGGTGCTACAATATTACGTAAAGCATTGTCATTGAATGATGTATATATAGGCGTAGAGCACAATAAGCCGGAAGCCATAGCTCATTTAACGCATTTGGCTCAAAAGTATGCCGGAGTGCATGTAGTTACACTTCGCACCAAATATCCGCAAGGAGCAGAAAAACAGCTTATAAAGTCTATTACAGGTCGTGAAGTGCCAGCAGGTAAATTACCTATAGATGTAGGATGTGTGGTAGATAATGTAAGTACAGCTTTGGCTGTATATGAAGCAGTGCAGAAGAACAAGCCCATTATTTCCAATTATCTTACCTATTCCGGTAAGTCGGTGGAAAATCCTAAGAATTATAATGTTCGTTTAGGTACACCTATTATGGAAATAATAGAAGCCAATGGCGGTTTAAAGGAAGATACGGGCAAGGTAATAAGCGGAGGTCCTATGATGGGTAAAGCCATTACTAATTTGAATGCATATACTGCTAAAGGTTTTTCCAGTTTGCTGCAAATAACTGAAAAAGAAGCTTCCCGTATGGAGCCTCAAAATTGTATTCGTTGTGCCAAATGCGTGAGTGCCTGTCCTATGGGATTGGAACCATATTTATTATCCGCCCTTGCCCGTAAGGGCAGATGGGAAGATTGTGAGCACAATCAAATTATGTCCTGCATAGAATGCGGCTGCTGTCAGTTTACCTGTCCTTCCTATCGTCCGCTGTTGGATTATATGCGTTTGGGTAAAAACAGAACAGGAGCCATGATAAAAGCAAGGTTACAAAAAAAATAATCATTAAAGTAAAATAATAATACAGGAGATATATAATATGGGTTTATTACAAGTATCGTCATCCCCACATGTTCATGATACCGATTCGGTAAAAAAAATAATGTGGACCGTAGTAATTGCTCTTATTCCCACCTTAATATTTTCATTCTTATATTTCGGCCGGGATGCAGTAAGGGTTACATGTATCAGCGTGGTTGCGTGTGTGATGTTTGAATGGTTGATACAAAAGTTTTTGTTTCACGGCAAATGCACCATAGCAGACGGAAGCGCTGTAATTACAGGTTTACTGTTGGCATTTAATGTGCCGTCGAATTTGAGTTGGTACATTATAATGATAGGAGCCTTAGTTGCCATAGGCGTAAGCAAAATGGCTTTTGGTGGTTTAGGTAAAAACATATTCAATCCGGCCTTGGTGGGCAGGGTATTTTTGTTAATATCCTTTCCTCAGCAAATGACTACCTGGCCCCAGCCTCATCATGTGTTCACCCAAGCGGTAGATGCTACCACAGGAGCTACTCCGTTAGCTACTATGAAAGCCGGCATGGCTGCAGGTGTTGATGTAAGTGATATTATGGTACAATTACCCACCTATGCGCAAATGCTTTTAGGTGAGCGTGGCGGCTCATTGGGTGAGGTAGCAGCCATAGCCATTATATTGGGCGGTATTATACTTTTATGCCGTAAGGTTATTACCTGGCATATTCCTGTAGCTTTTATAGGTACCGCTTTTGTGTTTGCTACTATATTGCATGTATGTAATCCTGCCGTGTATATTCCGGGCAGTTATCATATACTTTCGGGAGGGTTGCTCTTAGGTGCCATATTTATGGCTACCGATATGGTAACTTCACCTATGAGTGTAAAAGGTAAACTTATATTTGGAGTGGGTTGCGGTTTGCTTACCATATGTATAAGAGTATGGGGAAGTTATCCTGAGGGCGTATCGTTTGCTATATTGCTCATGAATGCATTTACCCCATTAATTAACAAATGGTGTAAGCCCCAACGTTTTGGAGCATAGGTTTTATTCGTTTTTTTTTAAAACTAATTATTATGGCAAAAAAGTTAGAATCAAATTTCAAAAACATATTGTTTTCACTCCTGTTGATAACAGCCGTTACCGCAGGCATATTGGGTTTGGTATATAAAAGTACCAAGGCTCCTATAGAACAATCACAATTAGCCAAAAAGGAAAAAGCCGTAAAAAAGGTACTGCCTCCTTATACCCGTATAGAGGAAGAAAAAATGGCTGTAGCATCAGTGCAGGAAAAAAATATATTCAAAAAAGAAATGGTCGCTGATTCCATGACCATATACAAGGCATATAATAATGATGAATTGGCGGGTATGGCAGTAGAAACTTTTTCTGATAAAGGTTTTGGCGGCAGAATACAGCTTATGGCCGGTTTTTTACCTGATGGTACCATATATAAAATAGAAGTACTATCACACACCGAAACACCGGGCTTGGGTTCCAAAATGGCCGATCCCCATTTTTATAGTCAATTTGAAAATAAGAATCCTCAATCATATAAGCTTATGGTTAAAAAAGACGGAGGTGATGTAGATGCCATTACCGCCGCTACTATCAGTAGCCGTGCTTATTGTGATGCAGTAGATAAAGCGTATAATGTTATTTCAAATATAGGAGGACCAGGCAATGAATAAATGGAAAATATTAACCAACGGATTATTCAAAGAAAATCCTACGTTTGTGCTAATGTTGGGTATGTGCCCCACATTAGGAGTTACTACCTCGGCCATTAACGGTTTGGGTATGGGTTTGGCTACCACTTTTGTACTCATATTGTCCAATATGGCCATATCCGCACTTAAGAATTTTATTCCCGATACTGTGCGTATTCCTGCTTTTATAGTATTGATAGCCTCGTTTGTAACGGTGGTGGATTTACTCATGCAGGCCTATTTGCCCGATTTGCATGCACAGTTAGGCTTGTTTATACCGCTTATAGTAGTGAATTGTATAGTATTAGGCAGAGCTGAAGCTTTTGCTTCCAAGCATGGTGTATTCGATTCCGCATTAGACGGCCTGGGCATAGGATTGGGCTTTGCCATGTCACTTACACTGCTGGGCATGGTTCGTGAATTTTTAGGTGCTATGTCCTTCTTTGGTCATAAGCTGGCAGCTGCTGACGGTGCTTTGGTGTTTGTATTGGCACCGGGTGCATTTTTAGTGTTAGGCTTTCTTTTGGCACTGGTAAATGTATTAAAAAAGAAAAAACAGGCTAAACAAATGTAAAACATAGTAAAACTATAAAATTATGGCAGCATTAATTGTTATTATATTAACTACAGTATTTGTAAACAATATAGTATTCTCACAGTTTTTGGGAATATGCCCTTTTTTGGGAGTATCTAATAAAATATCCACCGCTACCGGTATGGGAGCAGCCGTAATATTCGTTATTACATTGGCTACGCTTATTACTTTCCTGGTATTTGAATATGTATTGGTACCATTGGAAATGCAATTTTTGCAAACTATTTGTTACATACTTATCATAGCAGCCCTGGTGCAAATGCTGGAAATTATATTAAAGAAAATAAGTCCTTCATTATATCAGGCATTAGGTATATTTTTACCTTTAATTACTACCAATTGTGCCGTATTGGGTGTGTCTATTATGGTAATACAACAAAATTATAATCTGGCAGGTTCCCTGTTGTTTGCCTTTTTTACAGCCGTGGGTTTTGCTATGGCTTTAATCATATTTGCCGGTTGCCGTGAGCAACTGGATATGGCAGATGTACCTGAAAATATGAAAGGTATGCCTATAGCACTTATCACAGCAGGTATATTGGCATTGGCATTTATGGGCTTTGCCGGTTTGGTATAAATGTATAACAAATAAGTATTGCAACATTTCAATGAACACAAATAAAATAAAAATAGCCATATTAGGATATGGTAATATAGGTCGTGCAGCCGAAGCATCCGTAAAGTCAGCTCCGGATATGGAACTTACCGGTATATATCATCATGATGATGTAAGCCGGCTTCAGGCCGATGTGGCCTTATTATGCACCCCTACCCGTGAAGTACAAAAGTATGCCGAAATATTGCTTCAAAAAGGAATAAGCACTGTGGATTCATTTGATATACACACACAAATATATGCCTTGCGTAGCAGTCTTCAGCCTTTGGCCGAACAATATAAAGCCGCAAGTATTATTTCTGCCGGCTGGGACCCTGGTTCCGATTCGGTAATAAGAGCCCTGTTGCAGGCTATAGCCCCTAAGGGTATTACATATACTGATTTTGGCCCCGGCAGGTCTATGGGTCATACCGTAGCCGCTAAGGCCGTAAAAGGCGTAAAAGATGCCTTATCTATGACCATTCCTTTGGGAACGGGCATACACCGCCGTATGGTGTATGTAGAATTGGAAGATGGTGCCGATTTTGCTCAGGTAGAGGCCGATATAGAACGTGACAGCTATTTTGCTCATGATGAAACCCATGTAATACAGGTGCCTTCGGTAGATGAACTTAATAATGTGGCCCACGGTGTGCATTTGGTACGCTCGGGCGTGAGTGGCACTACCCATAATCAGCACTTTGAGTTCAATATGAAAATAAATAATCCCGCCCTTACCGCACAGGTAATGACAGCTTGCGCACGGGCAGCTTATCGTATGTGCCTGCAAAATCGCTATGGCGCTTATACATTAATAGAAATACCGCCTATAGCTCTGCTGCCCGGCACCGAAGAACAAAATATTAAAGCCTTGGTGTAATTAAGCGATATTACATTATTTAGCAGAGAGTAAGGTGAAATAATGATAAAAAAACGCTCTTTTGTAAAAAAGAGCGTTTTTTGTGTAATAATCTTATGAATTATTTAGCTATTACGCGAGCCATTTCACATACTTTGTTAGAATAGCCCCATTCATTGTCATACCATGATACCACTTTTACAAAAGTAGGATCCAATTGGATACCGGCTTTGGCATCAAATATAGAAGTGCGGGCATCATTGCGGAAGTCGGTAGAAACTACGGCTTCGTCGGTATAGCCGAGTATGCCTTTTAATTCACCTTCCGATGCTTCTTTCATGGCAGCACATATATCATCATAAGTGCAGGCTTTGTTTAATTCTACCGTGAGGTCCACCACTGATACGTCAGAAGTGGGAACACGCATTGACATACCGGTAAGCTTGCCATTCAATTCGGGTAATACTTTACCTACGGCTTTAGCAGCACCGGTAGAAGAAGGTATAATGTTTTCCAATATACCGCGACCACCTCTCCAGTCTTTCTTGGAAGGACCATCTACTGTTTTTTGAGTAGCTGTAGCTGCATGTACGGTAGTCATTAATCCGCGAACTATACCAAATTTATCGTTCAACACCTTAGAAATAGGAGCCAAACAGTTGGTAGTACATGATGCGTTAGAAATAATTTTTTGCCCTGCGTATGATTTGTGGTTTACACCATATACAAACATAGGTGTGGCATCTTTAGAAGGAGCTGACATAATAACTTTTTTAGCACCGGCCTGTAAGTGTGCGGCAGCTAATTCTTCTGTTAAGAAGAAACCGGTAGATTCAACCACTATATCTACGTCTAAAGCACCCCAAGTGATTTGTGCAGGGTCTTTTTCTGCAAATATTTGAATCTTGTTACCATCAACTATCATATAGTTGCCATCAACTTTAATATCGTGGTTGAACTGACCATGTACCGAGTCGTATTTAAGCATGTATGCTAAATAATCTGCATCCAAAAGGTCATTAATACCTACAACCTGAATGTCATTGCTGAAATTTTCAACAGCAGCACGAAATACCATACGACCTATACGGCCGAAACCATTAATACCGAGTTTTATTTTGCTCATGTTTATTATTTTTTTATTATATATTTTATGTTTATTATTTTTTACAAATCCAATAAGTGCAAACGTATCAAATTCAATGCCATCAAAGGTAAAAGTGCATAGCTTTTTTTCTTTAATATGACATATATTTGATATACAGATATTAGTATCTGTAGTGCTCTGCCTTGTAAGGCCCTTCTATGTTTACACCTATGTAGTCGGCCTGTTTTTGGGTAAGGCGACTGAGTTTTACACCTATTTTTTCCAAATGTAAGCGTGCCACTTCTTCGTCTAAATATTTAGGCAAACGATATACACCCACTTTATAGTTATGCTGCCATAAGTCTATTTGTGCCAATACCTGATTGGTAAACGAATTGCTCATTACAAATGAAGAATGTCCTGTAGCGCAGCCTAAATTTACCAGTCGGCCTTCGGCCAAAAGGAATATGGAATGTCCGTCAGGGAAGAAATATTCATCTACCTGAGGTTTAATATTGCGTTTGCGTATGCCGGGGTAACTTTCTAATTGTGCCACTTGAATTTCATTGTCAAAGTGACCTATGTTACATACTATGGCCTGATCTTTCATGGCAGCCATGTGCTCTATGGTAACTACATCGCAATTGCCGGTAGTGGTTACAAATACATTGCCTTCTTTTACGGCTTCTTCCATGGTGGTAACTTCATAGCCTTCCATGGCTGCCTGTAAGGCACATATAGGGTCTATTTCGGTAACTATTACTCTGGCTCCATATGAACGCATAGATTGTGCACAACCCTTACCTACCGAACCATATCCCAATACTACTACCACCTTGCCGGCTAACATTACATCAGTAGCACGCTTAATACCATCGGCTAATGATTCACGACACCCGTAGGTGTTGTCAAATTTTGATTTGGTAACCGAGTCGTTTACGTTAATGGCAGGTACCAGCAATTCCTTTTTTTCCATCATTTGGTACAAACGGTGTACACCGGTGGTAGTTTCTTCCGATATACCCTTCAATTCCTTTATGGTATTGTGCCATTGCTGCGGATGTGCTGCTAAGGTTGCCTTTAGGGTTTTAATTATGGCAGCCTCTTCGGCTGAAGAAGGAGTAATATCCAATACCGAAGCATCTTCTTCAGCGGCATAACCCTTGTGTATGAGTAAAGTGGCATCACCACCATCATCTACTATAAGTTGGGGTCCTTTTCCTCCGGGAAAACTTAAAGCCTGCAAAGTGCACCACCAATAATCTTCCAATGATTCACCTTTCCACGCAAATACTGGCACGCCCGCAGCCACTATGGCTGCAGCGGCATGGTCCTGAGTGGAAAATATATTGCAACTGGCCCATCTTACATCAGCACCTAAAGCTACCAATGTTTCTATGAGTACGGCCGTTTGTATTGTCATGTGCAAAGAACCTGATATACGCACGCCTTTCAAAGGCTTTTTATCAGCATATTTTTCACGCAATGCCATTAAACCCGGCATTTCTTTTTCCGATACTTCTATCTCTTTTCTGCCCCAATCGGCTAAATTGATGTCAGCTATTTTGTATTCCATATTATATTATTTTGTATTGTTGTTCTAAAAATTGAGTGAGTCCTTTTGCTGATACCTTACGGGTAATTTTGCCATCCATGCAGTAGGATATGTTGCCTGTTTGCTCTGATACCACTATGGCAATACAATCCGTTTCTTCTGTAATACCCATGGCCGAACGATGCCGTAAACCCATGTCAGAATCCACCTCCTTTTTGGTTACCGGCAATATACAGCGGGCAGCTACCATTTGTTTTCGGTGAATAATAAGCGCTCCGTCATGTAAAGGTGTGTTTTTGAAAAATATGGTTTCTATCAGCTCCTGTGAGGTGCGGGCATTAATGAGTTCACCCGTTTGAATAAATTCATCCAAATGGTTCTCTTTAGTAAGTATAATAAGCGCTCCGGTATATGACGCAGCCATGCTTACACAACTATTCACTATTACTTCTATATCAGGAATATTAGAATTTCGGTTACGCTCTTTCCATACCAGTATGGTCGCTTTTTTAAAAGGATTCTTACTGCCTACAAATAATAAAAATTGCCGTATTTCAGGCTGAAATACTATAATAAGCGCTATAAAACCTACTGATATAAATTGCCCAAAAAGCTCGGAAATAAGTTCCATATTCATTAATACCACTAATTTCCACGCTATGTATAGTAGCAGTAATCCTGCAAATATATTGAATGCCGCTGTCCCCTTAATAAGACGATATAACAGGTAAAACAAAGTAGCTACCAATAATATATCCACTACATCGGCAAATCCTATTTTGAGGAAGTTCATAAATAACAAGCTCATATTTTGCTATTTTTTTGGTTTGTATTTCGATTCTTTAAGTATTTTTTGTGAATTTTTTTCCTGCATAAGCTCTTTAAGAGGCCTGTCAGGATTGTTTATCACCCATGAACGACATATTTGCCAGCCTATCCATGCTCCTATACGCCCCGGTGATTCATTACTGAAATAAGGCGTAAATGGTGATTCTCCCACCAACTTGCGAACATCAGTCTTATTTTTACTATATAATAAGTCATTATTAACTATATATGACCATATTTCCACCTCATTGGCTTGCGCCCATTGTAATTTGACCGGTGTTACACCATATATAAGCGTGTCATGTACGTGAGGTAACATTACCGACGTAAACATGAGCCGCTTGCCCTCTATAAGCATTTCATCTAATGCCGAAGTGGCTGCATTATAACTTATGTATTTAAAAGCCATTTCCTTAAAACAATCCGGAAGAATGTATTCCTTAGCAAACCGATGGTATATGTATTGTGGTACCGCCGGACCCAATTGCTTGTATAATTTATAGTTGCTGCCTAAATATAAATCCAATGCTATTACCAGCACCGTATCATAATACATTATGGGCATTTCATAATATAAGCCCGTAATGGCAGTATATATATGTGGTATTACAGCTTGCGGAAAGTGATATTGCATAAGGGCAAAAGCCGAATCAAAGGCCTGCTCTAAATCACTGCAATCAGGGTACTGCCTGTTTACATCTTTGTATAACTTTTTTATAATAGGGTCATTCAAGTAATTGCTTATTTGCTGTACCCCTTCAGAATGTATACTGTCACCTGTAAAAAATGAATACTCCGCCTGCAAAGCCTGCAAGCCTTGTAGTATGCTGTCTCTATTTATATTCTGCAAGGCCTTGTCATATCGGTGTATGGTAGTGTGCATTTGAGCGGTTTTTTGCTTTATTTGTACAATATCGGCTTTCGGCTGATAAGAAGGCTGCTTGCGATGACATGCTACTATGCTTATACTTAGTATAAGCACACAAATAACTATGCGTATATATATTTTCATTTTCTTTATGTAATACCTCAAAAAGTATATCTTGCAAAGGTAGCATTTTTAACTATATCGCCCTTGCTTTTTGTATGGCTATTTGTCAACATACAACAAAAAAAACAAAATCATATTGTTGTAGTAAAGAAAAAAAAAGAAAATGTAAATATTTTTGAGATAAAATAGCTTTTCTATAAACAAAAAATTGTACTTTTGCTTGCTCGCTTTTGTAGAACAAAAGCTGCATATATTATGTTAACTTCATTAATTTTTTAAATTAGTCCTTTAAAAACAAAATTTTATTATGGAATCTCAACTCAATCCAAATTTGGAACCTGAACAGGTAGCACAAAATGCAGCAGAAGCAGTTAGTAATGAATGTAATAACGAAACCGCTCCGGTAGAAGTTTCCACACCGGAACCGTCAATTCCCATGCCGGAATCAATAGACGAACCTGTCTCTACTGATATGCCTGTAACCGAATCAAACGAAGCTATAGAACCAAATGAAGAAGAGGAAGAAGGAATTTCAGATACCATGTTTGATAATTGTACCAAGCAGGAAGTTACTCAGGCATTGGAAGAATTATTGGCCGAACAACATGTGTCCAAAATTAAAAAACAGGTATCTTTGCTCAGAAGCCGCTTTTTGCAACTGTTAAAAGAAGATAAAGAACAGGCTTTGCACACATTTTTGGCTAATGATGGTAATAAAGAAGACTTTAAATATGAACCCGATGAAACAGATCGGCGTTTTGATGCCGCTTTTGGCAAATATAAAGCTGCAAAAAACAAATACGCAGAGGAAGTAGAAAAAGAAAAAGAAAATAATTTGCATAAAAAGCAAGCCCTGTTGGAAGAACTTCGCGTATTGGTAGATTCGGAAGAATCACTTAAACAAATATATGACCGCTTTAAAGAAATTCAAAGTACCTGGAAAGAAATAGGTCCGGTTCCTCAAGCCAATGTAAATGACTTGTGGCAGAATTATCATTTCTACGTAGAAAAATTCTTTAACAAAATTAAAATCAATCGCGAATTGCGTGATTTGGATATGAAGAAGAATTTGGAACGTAAGCTGGAAATATGTGAAAAAACCGAAGCCTTGCTTTTGGAACCTTCCATTATGAAATCTTTTAAATTACTCCAACAATACCACCAGGAATGGAAAGAATCAGGAGCAGTGGAAGAAGATAAAAAAGACGAATTGTGGAACCGTTTCAAAGCCGCCTCGGATCAAATTAACCAAAAACGTAAAGATTATTATGATTCCATAGCAAAAGAGCAGGAAATGAACTATCAGGCCAAATTGGCACTGTGTGAACAAATAGATGCTTTAATGGCTCAGGATTATAAGTCGGGGCTTAAACAAATGAACGCCACCGGCGAACAAATTAACGAATTGTTCAAAACATGGAAAACCTTAGGCCCCGCTCCTAAAAATGTACATGACGAAATATGGAACCGCTTCCGTACAGCTATGACTGCCTATTTTGAAGACAGAAAAGAATATTTCAAAAAGAATAAGGAAGAACAGGTAAATAACTATAACCTTAAACTTAACCTGTGTATGCAGGCCGAAGCCATAGCCCTGAGAAAAGATTGGAAAAAAGCCACCGCTGATTTGCTCCAATTACAACAGGAATGGAAAACTATAGGTACCGTTTCACGTAAACAGTCAGAAGCATTGTGGACACGCTTCCGCAAAGCATGTGATGACTTCTTTGCCGCTAAAGCCGAATTTTATAAAGATATTACCGCCGGCGTAGCCGAAAACCTGGCTAAAAAACAGGCCTTGATACAAAGAGTAAAAGATTATGTTATGGTGGACAATAAATCCGAAAATCTGGATGCCTTGAAAACTTTCCAAAGAGAATGGACCGAAATAGGCTATACCGCCCAAGCCGACAAAGACAGAATATGGGAAGAATTCCGTACCGCCATAGGCCAACGCTTTGAAGAATTAAAGAGCAAAGCCAAACTTGAAAGTGCCGAAAACTTTGCCAATCGCGTAAGCGAAGCCGGCCAAAGCGGATTGAACAGCATAAAAAACGAACTGAAAGACAAGATAGCTAAACTGTCAAATGAAGTAAGTCTGTTAGAAAACAATATCGGTTTCTTTGCCCATTCCAAAAATGCCGATGTGCTGAAAAATCAATTCCAGGAAAAAATTAATCGTTATAAAGACGAAATAAACGAATTGAAAAATAAACTGATGAAGGTAGATGAGGAAATTAAAGCCGCAAAAGCATCTAAACAATCCGAACCTGTTTAGGAATAATCAGTATATTACTGTCATTTATAAGGGTTGTCATAATTATGACAACCCTTATTTTTATTATATGCCTAAATTCAACAAATAAATGCAACTTTATCACGAACAGGAATAGGATTTTTATCAAGTAAGGGAAAGCAAACACTTTCCCTATACTTGAAAGGAAAAAATGACTATTTTTGTGTGTGAAAAAAGTGCAAAAATATGAGTC
>JAZLLK010000065.1:0-20289 GCA_045598105.1 Bacteroidales bacterium
TCTTTGCTCTTCGGTTAAATGACTCATATTTTTGCACTTTTTTCACACACAAAAATAGTCATTTTTTCCTTTCAAGTATAGGGAAAGTGTTTGCTTTCCCTTACTTGATAAAAATCCTATTCCTGTTCGTGATAAAGTTGCATTTATTTGTTGAATTTGGGTGATATAACAAAATGATTAACAGTTTTTTAATTTATAGAACTCCCCTATAGTTTGTATGTCATTAGAATGGTGGCACGTTATTAAGTACATCATCAATTGATATCTGGGTGGGCTTTTTGTTACGCGTGTCTTCATTTTTATGTTCTACATATTTCCCATTGGGCAATATCTTGAGATAATCCTCGTAGAAAGTCCACGTAAGGCAATTCAATGCACCCCCATATTTTTCAATAAATTTACGCATTTGAACTTGATAGATGTTGTTCTTATACTGTGGGTACAGCTGTTTGTATTGTATCAGTGCTTCTTTATCTGTAACATTGTCCCCTATACCGGGAATGATAATGAAGTCTTGCGTTTGGAGGCTGTTGATATACGCCCAGCTCATGTCGTCATACTTGCTTAAAGTGAGTTCTATAATATCAAAATGCTGTTCAAGAGCCGTGTACATCCTGTCAGCGATCTTCTCATCATAGAGTTCGAGATTTACCAAAACCGTAGGTTTGCCCGATTTGCTTATGCCCACATATCTCACTATCCCATCCGTATGGCCGAAGGTGTCTTCCTTGTCCCATGGCAGCCAAACTATCGTTATATCCGGCTCATTAAAAGCCGTCTTTATTAAGATTTCAATCTGATCTTTGCTCAATGAAGGATTCTCCACAAACACCTTTTCCGTCATGATGACGTATGTCGTTTCGATGTCGTTCTTCTTGCCCTTGCAGAACACCATATTACCGCCATCCATAACAAGCGGAATATTTATGAATATGTAATCTTTTACAAAAGGACAGTTATTGATGACCTTGTTAACGTCTGTAATGTATTTCTTCTTGTCTTGCAGATAGTCTGGGTTGAAGATGAATTTTGCAAATACATTCTCGTCAACCTGTACAGGCATAAAATCTCGTACCCAATAGTCCTTGGTGTTGGAAACCGTACCACTACACTTGTGATAAGACCATATTATATCACAGAGTTCTTTTTCTAACTCAGAATAATGTCTAAAAAAAAGACTTGAGAAGATGACATGGTCCTTTTCGTTTTCTGTAATTATCATATTGCTATTTTTATGGTAAGCTCTAAAAATATATTTACGATTCATAAATGTTCAACGGAGAGACTAATTTAACCGTTTCGCACCTAATTTCAGTTTGCAAAGTTACACCGTTTCTTTAATATGTCGATACCTTTTTTACATTTTTCTTATAGGGTTTATGTTGGATAGGTTGTAATTATCAGCAAGTTATATATTTTTTATTAAAGCTTCTGTACTCCCTGACTACCATAGAGCAGTTCAAGCAGTCCTACTTTTATTGGTATGTTTTCTTGTTGCATAACTTTATTTTCGGTAATAGTAAGGTGTTTTGTTCGGTCATTTTCACACTATTCAAGTATCACCTCCCAAAAGCCACCTTTGTCAGGGCCAACTCGGTTGAGGTATTTTCCACGCATTGCAGCGACGTTAGCGCCAACGGACTTCAAACTAATGCCCAAGGTTTTTGCAATTTCTGGTCGAGTCACATACGGATTTGCAATCATTATTCTGAGAATGGAGATACGATTATCTGATAAAACATCTCCTGCAGTCTGCGCTTTTTCAAGTATCCTTTCAAGCACCTCGGCATTCTTTTCAGACACCTTATCTGCGTTTTCAGACACCTTTTCAGACACCCTATCTATATTTTCAGACACCTTTTCTGTCACCCCAACTGCATTCCTATTGACAGTAACCTTCAGGATAAAAGCATCAAGATGAACCTTTGGCTCGGAGGTATGGTTAACAGTAAGTTCACGATAGATACGATCCATACCCTCTCCAAACTCCTTGACATATTTGTATGCCTTGAGGTATTGGGCAATCTTGGGATTGCGAGAGAAATGGGTGTGACGGATGTTATCGGGACGCACAAGGCCAGGCAGGTCACCGGGTGTCTCAAAGACAATTCGGTCGTCGAACATCTTAATCTGTATCTCTGTTCCCTTAATGTTGTAGGCTCTATGACAAACGCTGTTGACCACCATCTCTTGTATGACGAACGGAGGATAGTCCCGATCGGTACGGAACAGACCGTCTCCACCAAGGTAGGAATGTTCGCGGACCTGTGTTTCAAGATAGTTGATTGTCTGACGAATCTGATTGAGGATTGCGCCCTCGAAAGTTACGTCTTTAATGACATTCATTTCGGTGCCCACCTTTTCTTCCGTTCCTTCATAACGGATGAAACGAGTACGGGCGCGAGGGAAGAATCGCTGTGGGTTCTTGCCAAAGAGGAGAATACAAGCAGTACTTATCTTCTGCCTGCCTTCAGCCTCGGTCACAAAATCGTTGTTCTCACAGAGGTACTCCTTGGCACTCTTGTTATAGCCTATAACCGACAGAAAGTCATTTACAAGATTTATGTCAACATCATTGATGGTAGCACCATAAACCTCTTTGTCTTCGTAGTAACGCTCGCCCTTGTCATACATCAACTGCAGGCGTTCCTCAAATGTCAGCTTTTTGCTCTTGTCACCAACACGCATGAAACACTCGTCAGCTTGATTTGTATGCAGCTGTCCGCTGGCGGGAATATGTATGAGCAGGATGCGATTATCGTTCCCATCATAATCCTTGCATGGAATGTATTCACATCGTACTCGTACAGAAGGATTGCAGAAGTCGAAAGGCACTCGGAGCAGAGCGTTGAGACGATTCTCATTACCATCAACACCTTCTATTCGGCGGGTTTTGTCGGATACACCAATTGCAAGAGTGCCACCATCAGCATTTGCCATTGCCACTATAGGGACGGCCAACGCCTTTGGCTCTATCTGCACACTCTTGCAGTCGAACGTCTGTCCCTCCTTTCGTGTTATTATGTCTTCTATCGTTAACGCCATATTGCTGTTTTTCTTTATTCTTTTGTTGGCCAAAGCAAATCTGTTACATTAACATCAAGGCATAGCGCAATCTCTCTCAAGGTTTCGAGATTGGGTTGCATATTGTTGGTGCACCATTTAGAAACAGTGCCTTGGTCTTTGCCTAATTTGTCCGCAAGCCATTTATTGCTCAGGTGTTTCTCTGCCAATACAACTTTTAATCTGTTGATATAAGTGATTTCTTTTTGTCCTTTGTCCATAATTCTTTCTGATTGCATGGGTGTCAAATTAAGAACTTTCGTTCACAATAACGAGGAATGTTTGGTCTTATTGCTTCGGATTATGGAAAAACTTCTATATTGTACCCATATTTTTAGACAGCAAAATTAGTAAAAATAAGGATACATCAGGCAACTTTTTCTTCTTTTGTAATAAATTATTAAAAAACCGTTCTATCGGTATTTCTCCGTTTATGCCCTGATGATGTCGTATTGTATTGTAATAATTTTGAACATTATTACCACATCATACGGCTTTGCACCGACTTTGCTCTTTTTGTCTTCAATACAGCTTCCTCTACATCTTTACGGAACATCTCAAAATTTGCTGTTTTTGACAATTTTTCCAACGGGGGGTGCCTGTCTCGGAAAGTCTTTCGTGCCTGTTCTCTTTATCAAACAATGTCTTGTATCCTGTCGCTTTGTATTTCTGCATGGCATTTTCTTTGAATTTCAATTATATAACGAATAAAACAAGCTCTTATTGTTTAATTATTAATGCTTCATGTATTTTTGGAGGTGCCCCTTAAATAGTTTGAGTTTAACGGGAGGCGGTTGTAAGCATAGTTTGAAAAAAAAATTATCAGGGATATAGCTATGTAGTTTCCTCCAAAAATGCTATATTTGCACTTTTTTAGTAATATGTGGAGTATGCCGAAAAGCCCTTAAGTGAGTAGGCGTAATTAAATTCATAAACTATACAAAATGAAGAGATTAGTAACTCTTTTGATGTTGGTGATGATGTGTGTATCCGTAATGCATGCTCAAACGGTGATCGTGCTGAGTGAAACATTTAACGGAAACACGCACAGTTTTACCTCCACGCCGGGTACTGCATGGCAGCAGTCTAGTATTGCCGCCATGAGTGATTCCAAATTTATTTGGTCTTCGGTTCCCAGCCTGAATGGTGACTCTGTGATACTTACATCACCTATTTGTGACTTTTCGTCACATGCCAACGTGGTGGTGCGTTTCAGGCACATCTGTAAGGTATCACCCGTAGATGAGGTACGTTTTGAGTACCGATTAGATGCTGTAGGTTCCTATGGAGCATGGCGTCCCGTGCCGGCTTCGGCTTACAAAGGCACCGCTGCCAACTACAGTACCACAGGTTTTAACGCTGCCAGCTATGAAGCATGGAAAGTCAATGACAGTTTGGCTACCCCTAATGCATCATGGTGGATGGAAGAAAGTTTTGACCTTACTGACCAGGTGTCGTTAGACAGAGCACAGTTCCGTTTTATCATTAAAAAAGGTACTGTACAGGGTTCTAACATATCCTACGGTTGGCTTATTGACAACTTCCAGGCACTGGGTTCTTCCGTTCCTATGGTAAACCCCGTGGTGGAATTTGTATCTCCTTTTACTAAAGATACCGTGTATAATACCGGTCCTTTTACCATTCGTGCCAAAGTGGCTACCCGTACCATTAGCCCTATAGTGGCTCCGTATTTGGTATATACCTCTACTCTGAACAATGTAACTTCCACCGATTCTGTTCTGATGACCGCCTATAGCGGAGACTCATTGTGGGAAGCTACTTTGCCACAGTTTTTAGCAGGTACCTCCGTGTCCTATTCCGTTATGGGCAGAGATACCTCCGGTAACTACGCTAACGCTATTTCCGGCTATTATATTAAGCATATTGTTTCTTCCGGCTCCTATGCAGGCTTGCATGTAATAGGTGATACTTCCACCACCAATTATACCGTGTGGGGCAGTCCTACCGGTGACGGTGACGGTCCTTACCAGTGGTGTCGTATGCTGTATCGTTCTTACGAAATGCCTTCGGTGGCTACTTTAATTACCGATATAGCCTTTAGAGTGGCTTGGGAATATCGTGATGTGCCTTTAACAGGTCAAACGGTGTATATGCGTTTGGTAAATGATACCGTTATCCCTTCCGAATATTACGAAAGCCCCGCTTCAGCCCAATTGGTGTGGACAGGTACTGTTCCCGTATTGAGTGACAACGCATGGCTGAAAGTACACATGGACGCTCCGTTTGTGTATCAGCCGGGTATGTCCCTGCTTATATATTGGGAAAGCCGCAGTCCGCAATCTAACAACTGGAACGGTATGGATTTCTACGGTGACCAACGTTACGATTATAACACACATACCTGCGTATATTACGGTGAAGAAAGTTTCAATACCGGTGCTATGGGATGGTGGAATGCACGCCCCAGCATAGTATATACCATGGAAAACCTTAACTATGGCGATAACTCCGCCGCTCTTACCACCATTAACAGTCCCCGTCAGGATAGCGCTTTTGCCGGTGCTACCACTCCCGTGAGAGTAACCATACGTAATAAGGGTGATATGCCTTTGAGCTCCGTACAAATTAATTGGAGTGTAAACGGTGTACTCCAGACTCCTTATAACTACCAAATACCTACAGCTCTCCCGTGGGACTTCCAATCTGAAGTTGCCATAGGCTCTTATGTGGTAAGTACCAATGCATTTGACACCATTGTCGTGTGGATTACTAATCCTAACGGTAAGCAGGACAGTGTAACCTTGGACGATACCATGGAAGTATACATATATGGATGTGATGCTCCTTTGGCCGGTACTTATACCGTGGGCTCCGGTGAGGATTTTAACACATTGAGCGAAGCCATTATCATAAGCAATCTTTGCGGCGCCAGCGCAGATGTGGTATTTGAAGTGAAATCGGGTACTTACACCGAAACATTGGATATGTCAAATTTAGGTCATAACTATAAAAATAATCACCTCACCATTACTTCTGCCACAGGCAATGCTGCTGATGTGGTTTATAATATATCGGAACCCGTTAAAGTAGAAAATGTACGTAATTTTACTCTTGCCAATATTACCTTTAATGCAGGAACTAAAAGCGTAATGAATATTACAGGTGCCGAAGAATCAGAAGTATATGGCTGCGAACTGATATGCGATACCACTAGAAGTGACAACTTCAGTAATGTGTCTGTTAATTCTTCCAATTATATGCGTTTTCACCATAATCACGTAAACGGTGGTTATAGCGGATTGTCATGTGGCGGAAATAAGAACACATTAATAGATAGTAATATAATAGAAAACTTCTATTATTATGGTGCAAATTTAAGCAATACCGATATTGCTTTTGATGCTAACCAAATATATAGCCGTATAAACAACGCCTATTCATATAACTATTTTATATATAGTTATTATGCAAATGGTTCCATTACCAATAACAAAATATGGCAACGTTCCAATGCTATCAATTACCCCTATGGCATATATAGTTATTATATGAATTATAAGGATAGTGTAAATAGAGGTTTGATTGCCAATAACGAAATATCTATTAGCACAGGTTCTTCTTATTATGGTATGTATTTATACTTGGGCGTAATAGATGTACTTCATAATTCCGTACATGTAAACTCATCCAGTGGCAGAGCTATTTACGTATCGGATAATGCCAATAACGATATGGAAATAGCTGGTAACGATTTGGTATGTCAGGGCGGTTATCCTATTTATTTAAGTGCGGTTACCAATATGAATCGCTTAAATATACATGGTAATAACCATGTGGGTATTGCTGCCGGATATGCCGGTGGCGACTATAGTGATGTACAGTCATGGGGCGCTATGTTCAATGACAATACTGCCATTTCGGTAGATCCTACTTATATTGATTCTACTGTCAATTTAAAATGGAGTGATTATACCGGTGCTACCGTTAAATTTCACAACAAAGTACTTACCGATAAAGAAGGTAATCCCCGTGGCACCACCACTGGTATAGGTGCTTATCAGGGTGTAGACATTCCTGACGCAGATGGCACGCTATTTGAATTAGTAGGTCTGCAGGAAGGCATGGTATCGGGTCTTACCGATACCGCTAAGGTGGTATTGTTCAATGGCGGTAACAATGCCTTAACTTCCGCTACCATTAACTGGAGCATCAATGGCGTAGCCCAAAGCCCTATTGCATGGACAGGCCGTTTGAATATTCTGGAATCAGATACCATTAGTTTGGGTGCTATTACCTATACTATCGGTAAACTGAATGTACAGGCTTATATAAGCTCTTTGGCCGCAGGCCAAACCGACGAAGACCATACTAACGATACTATCAGTCAGGAGTTCTTTATATGTGCTCCCGGCGGTATGAATGGTACTTATGTAATACCGGGCAACGAATTTGTATCAGTAGCCGAAGGTATTAGCCGTTTGGCCTCTTGTGGCATGAGCGGTAATGTTACCCTTATGGTTAAGCCCGGTACTTATACCGGCAATATAGACTTTGCCAATTCCAAAACATATAGCAACGGCTATCATATCACCCTTACATCATACGATACCAATGACAAAGCTCAACTTACAGCCGGCGGTAAAGTAATCAACTTTGCCCAAAGTGAAAATGTTGAAGTAAGCTATTTGGTTATTGATGGCGGTAAAGCTTATGGTATTCAATTCAATGATACCTGTAAAAATATAAGCATACACCATTGCGATATATTATGTGATGAAACAGGTACATCATCGGCTTGTGCTCCTATATATAAAACCTCTACAGGAAAATGGGTTGACAGTGTAGCTTTTGCTCATAATAATATAGTGGGCGGTTACTATGGTATTTATTTTTATGGCGGCTCCGCTTCCAATTCACATGGTACCCGCATTATATTCGATAGCAATAATTGCATAAACCAATATTATTACGCTACCTATTTCTATTATGCCAACTTCTCTTCATGTAGCGGCAATACATTTATATCACGTACCGCTAACAGTACTACCTATTGGTATGGTTTACGCCTGTACTATTGCAACGGTAAATTTGTGAACAATAATGTACGTACTGCCAATCCCGGCATTACCTATGCCTATGGTATATATGCCTACTACATGAATACTACCGACAATGCCAATAACGACAGCTGCCTCATAGCCAATAATGACATATTGTTCAACCCCTGCGGACAGTTTGGTACCGCTATATATGTGGGCTCGTATAATGGCGAAATATTACACAACAGCTGCCGCAAAATAAGCGCTTCAGGCGGTAATTACGGTATATACGTAACCGGTACTTCCAATTTGCTCCGCATTAAAAACAATAACCTTGACGGTAACTGGGCATATTGTATTGACTTGGCACGTAACTTCACTGCCTCTACCGATGATATAGATGCCAATAATATGCGTAGCGGTAATGGTACTATAGTAGCCTATGCCAATGGCGCTACACGTACCCTGGCCACATGGAAAACCATAGTTACTTCCGATAAAACTTCCGTTACAGTAAATCCTAACTATTTATCATCTAACACTACTTATCTCAAGGATTCCATAGGCCTGGGCGTAAATACGCTGCCTCAGGTATTGTTCGATAAAGACGGCGTTTCCCGCGGTGTACGTACCAATATGGGTGCTTACCATTTCTATGTGCGTCCTGTAGATGCTAATCCCGTGGCATTTGTAGATATGATGGGCGGCTATAATACCGGTACTTCCGTACCTGTAAAAGTAGCTATTGTCAATAGTGGTAGCAATACACTTACTTCATTGAATATAAATACTGTAATAAACGATGGCGCCGTTAAAACATATCACTGGACAGGCTCTTTGGCCGGCAATGCCATGGATACCGTAACCATAGATACTTTCATGGTTACATCCGATTTGTATAAGGTAAAGGTTTATACCGATATGCCTAACAATGCAGCCGATATGTTCACTATGAACGACACCATAGAAACTACCGTAATGAGATGTAGCGGTTCCATGAGCGGTGTATATACCATAGGTACCGGCAGCGCTTACGATTATCAGGACCTTGCCACCGCATGGCAGGCCGCTATTAACTGTGGCGTGAGCGGTAACGTTACCTTCCAGTTGGATGAAGATATGGATATATCCGACTTTAAGCCTACTACCATTCCCGGTACTTCCTCTTCCAGAAGAATTACCATAACCTCTGTTCCGGGTAAAAAAGTAACCCTTACCGCTGCTTCGTCCCCTGTATTGGAATTAAGCGGCTTGAGCTATGTTACCTTCCGTAACTTAAACATAAGTGACGGTACTCAGGGCGTAGTAGTGAAATTTGCAGGTATTTGCCAATATATTACCATAGACAGCTGTAACATATATGGTAAACCTACCACTACCAATACCGCTGATCGTACCATAGAAGCCTATTTCTCCAGCTCTACCTCCAACCGGTTAAGTAACGTGATTATATCCAATAACTTAATCAATGGCGGTTACGCTAATATTTACTTCTATTACTCGGCAGGTTCCAATAGTTATATGCGTAATACCTACGGTAATGAAATTACAGGCAATACCATGAGCAATGCTTATTATTACGGATTGTACTCTTATTATTACACCTATTATCGCAAACTAAACAACAATACCGTAACTTCCCGTTCCAATAGCGGTACATTCTACGGCTTGTATCTATATTACTATCATACCATGGAACAGGTAATGAATAATAAAGTATATGCTAACGGAAGTAGCACTGTTTACGGTATTTATTCTTATTATTATATCAATTATAATTCCTCCTATGGTGCAAGCGGTCCCGGCTTAATGGCCAATAATGAAGTTGTAGTTAAATCTACAGGCAGTTCCGTTTATGGTATATACACAGGAAGTTATACTAATCTTAATGTATATAATAATTCCGTATATGCAAAAGGTACAACATCCTATGCTATGTATAATTCAGGTTCTGTGAGCGGTTATCCTGTACATGTAATAGGTAATAACCTTATAGCCGACAAGAATAACGCCAGCGATACCACTTACAAAGCTTATACCTACTACCGTAGTTCAGCTTCTTATGCCACCGCATCGTATGGTACAGTAGATTATAACAACTATTATAGCGTTACCGGTCCGTATTTGGCTTACCTTGGTACCCCAAAAGCTACCTTGGCCGATATGCAGGCTTATCAGGATGCTAATTCCTATAACGTAAATCCTCATTTTGCTGATGTGAATTCTTCATTGGTAATGCCCGATAGTGTAGTGCTTACATGCCCTGTACAAAATGGCGTGGATGAAGATATACGCGGTATGGTTCGCTCCGGTGTAACCAATGTGGGTGCCTACGGCTTACCTCCTAAACAATTGGATATGGCTTTGGCTACATTGGAAATACCAAGTAACACCGCCGGCGTATCACTGCAGCCTGTGTTGGGCTATACCAATGTGGGTTATGACAGCATAAGCTCATTCACCTGTGACGTATATTATAACGGTGTACTCAAAAATTCATCTCTTACCATTAATTGTAATATTCCTTTCTTGGGTAAAGGTTTGTTCTATTTGCCTACTTTTACTTTGACAGCAGGCCGTAACGATGTGAAAGTGTATATTACAGGCGTAAACGGTATGGGATTGGATTCCTCACAGGCTAACGATACCATTACTGCCAGCATATTCGCCTGCACAGGCCGTATGAACGGAACCTATGTAATAGGTACCGGTGCCGGTGCCGACTTTGCCACCATAGCCGACTTTGACGAAGCTATTAAATCATGTATGGTAAACGGTGCCATTACCATGGCCTTCCAAAACGGAACCTATAACGAACCTTTGAACGTGGGCGAATGGTCTTCTCTGTTGAATGGTTATGCCTTAACTATTCAATCTGTTAGCGGTGATTCCTCACTGGTGGTTATTTCCGATCCGGGCTCAGCCCTCATATTGAACAATAACAGAAACGTAACCGTTAAAAATGTTACCCTTCTGTCACTCGGCGGTACTACCGTGAATATAGGTATATCGTGTAGCAATATTTACATTACGCATTGTCAAATACTGAACGATACCGCTATTACCGCTACCTCATACTGCGTGTATAAGTCTTCTAACAGTTCTACCCTGACCAACTTTACCCTTTCTAACTGTTTGGTGGAAGGTGCTTATTATGGTTTGTATTTGTATAGCGGAACAAGCAGCTCGGCCTACGGCTCGGGAATTCGTATTGATAGCAATGTTATTCGTAAACAGTACTATTACGGAGCTTATAGCTATTACACCAGCTACACTTCCTTCTCACACAATACCGTAGAAGCGCGTGACACTATTGCTACTAATTACTGGTATGGCATTTACTGCAATTATGCCAATGGCAGCATTACCTGTAACAGTGTGCAAAAACATAACCCCGCTATTACCAGCGGCTATTGTATATACCTGAACTATATGGGATATTACAATACTTCAGTTGCCCAATTGGTAGCCAATAACGTAGTATCCGCCTGCGGTACAGGCTCTACCTATGGTATGTACGTATATTATTCTCATGTTAACCTGTATAACAACAGTATCCGTATCAATGGCTCCGCCTCCGGTAGAGCATTATATGTATCTACCAGTTCTACTTTGGAGGTGAAGAACAATATATTTGACGGCGGTCAGGGTAATGCTATATATACCACCGTACCGTTCTCCAGCGATTATAATAACCTGTACACCACCGGATCCGATCTTGCTTACATGGGTACCACCATCTCTGATTTGGCCACATGGCAGTCAGTTATACATGGTGATACCAACTCGGTGAGCATAGCTCCTCAATATAAGGATACCATATCCTTAACATTGAACAATGACGCCGATTATGTGTGCCCTGCTGTATCAGCAGTGTCTGCTGATATAGACGGAAATATCCGTTACAGCGTTACCGGTATGGGTGCCCACACCTTGGATATACCTACATTGGATGTAGCTGCAGTGGAAATGGATAATTATCCCGCCGAACTCATCAGCGGACAAACACTCCCTGTAAGCATGCGTATAATGAACCTTGGTGCCACCACCATTACCTCTGCCAATATAGGCTGGAGTATTAATGGTGTAAACCAGCCCGCTTACAACTGGACTGCCGCTCCTTCAGTGGGTGTGTACAATGAGGCCGTTATCAGTTTCGGCTCCTTCACCGCTCCCGCTTCCGGCAATGTGGAAGTAAAAGCATGGATTAATTATGTAAATAATAATCTGGTGAACGACAATGTGTCAAACGATACCGTGTCTGCTATTGGCGTGGTAAGTCCTTTGGCAGCATTTACATATCCTTTTGTGGGTGATACCACTTACGGATTGTCATTCGACATATATACCAAAATACTGGAAGGAACAGGTGCCACTATCAGTAATCCTGTAATGACCATAGTATGCTCCATGGACGGAAATGTTACCGCTTATGATACTTTGGCCATGACCAGAGACCATGACAACGTGTGGATAGCCTCCGTACCTCAACAATATTATGGTACCACAGTGGTATATAGCACTACCATAAGCGATACCCTGAACAATACCGTTACATTGATTGATACTACTTACCTCCAGTTCGGTACCGGATTGGATTCGGTAGTAATAGGTACAGCTCCTTTCACCACCCGTTACTATACTCCTATCAATACCTTCTATAATTACAGCTGGAGCCGCCAAATATACAAAGGCGATGAGCTGAGAGAAGGTGCCGTAGGCGGCCTGATTACCGAGTTGTCATGGGATTATGCCTATAACGTAAACGTTACCTATAGTAACCAGATATGCTATTTCATGGCTACCGATGACTCTATAGTTGACGCCAACTATATGGATCCTGTAAACGCAGGTGCTACCCAGGTGTGGAGAGGCAGTATAGTGTTTAAACAGGGCTGGTGTAAAGTGGTATTGGATCAGCCGTTTATGTTGCCTGCCGGCAAAAACCTTATGGTAATATGGCACAATAATAACGGAACCTATCCGGGTACAAGTTATGTGTTTAATAACCATAATACTACTTATAATTCAACATCTTATGCTCAAAGCGACGCTTCGTTCCCGCAATCATCAGGTACCTTAACCAATTATCGTCCTAACGCCAAGTTTACCATAGGTACTCCGTTTGAACCATATCAGCAAACCGATATGGCCGTTACTTCGGTAGTAGAACCTATAAGAGGTGATGAATTGTGCGGTACGGATTATACATCGGTAAAAGTGGCATTGGGTAATTTGAGTGATGCTACCTTCAATTATGCTGCTGACAGCATTACCGTACACATGGCTATTACCACTCCTATACAGTACACTGCCAGCGTTACCATAAGCACCGGTACTTTGGCTTCAGGCGAATTTGATACTGTAGAAATAGAATCAGCTTTGCCTGTTATTAAGTCCGGCATATATGATATGAAATTCTGGATCAACAGCGTAGATGGTATTCCTTCTGATGATACCCTGTATTATGATTATACTTCCTATCGTTTGAATCTGCCTTTGGATGAAAACTTTGCCAACGGTATGCCTGTAAGCTTCCACGTGGAAGATAACAATACCGCCGCAGGATGGGAAGTAGTGTACGACTCCAGCGCTTCCGGCAAGGTAATACCCGCTACAGGCAATGCCATGATAGCATTTGACGGTTCCCGCGGTGCCATGAGTCGTTTGTACTCACAACAATTGGACTTCAGCGGTACTTCCCAACCGCTTATCGACTTCTGGTATTATCACGATACCGCTGCTACAGCAAGTACCGCCGATTATACCGATGTACGTCTTACCTTTGATGGCGGTGAAACTTTCACCACACTCTTCAGCGTAAGAAAGAACAACGGTAATGACGTGGGTTGGAGACAATATACCTATCCCTTGGACAGCTTTGTAAACCAAAGCTGCGTTATCCTTGTATTTGAAGCTATGCGTATGTCTCAAGACAACTACGACGGCGAACAATACATTGACCGCATACGCTTGCTCTCCAATCAGGATTTGGCCGTAGGCGCTATCCAAACTTCCGAACTCTCCGCCTGCTCTTATACAGGTAAAGAATTGCAGGTAGTATTAAGCTGTCTTACCGGTCAGGCCGTTGACTTTAGCAAATATCCTACCTCTTTGGTAGTTACCGTTTCAGGTGCCGTTACAGCCAACTATAACATACCGCTCAATAGCGGTACCGTTCCCGCTCTTGATAACGATACCATAGTGGTAGATAACAACTTTGACTTTATCCCCGGCACCTATAATGTGAAAGCATGGTTGGGTAGCTCTATAGATAAAGTGTTAACCAATGACACCCTTACTCAGTCTATAGTAGTGAACCCCACCCTTACCGTAGCAGCACAGCAGGTTACCGGCGGTAACGATGCTACCAACTGTATAGGCATAGGTACTCAGGTTAATCAGGTAGTTACCGTTACCAATAGCGGTAATATGGATATGGAAGACATAGAACTTACCATGAACATATACGATATTAACGGTGTACTTACCAATACCTATACCGATACCATAAGCGGATTACTCGCTGTGAACGACTCCGTAGTGAAAACCTTCGCCGAAGCATACACCGTGCCCGACGACGAAATGTACACCGTGGAAGTAGTAGCCAACCCCGCATGCAACACCGCTCTTACATATAATAATGTAATTACGGAATGTGTTGACCAAAACGATATAGAAGTAGTGTCAATACTCTATCCTGAAAATGGTGTGGCTCAGGGTTCATCAGCCAAAGTAACCGTACGCGTAGCCAACAATAATCCTAATGAAGATGCCCAGGGCGTAGTGCTCCACGTAATAGTAGCCAACGCTGACGGCAGTGAAATAGCCAACTGGACCGAAACCTTGAACGACATTTCTGCCGGCGAATACACAGACTATGAATTCCCGCAATCGTTTACCGTTCCCGCCGCTGACAATTTCACCGTTACTGCCTTTGTTAACAATATAGACACCAAGGCCTCTAACGATACCCTGGTTGCTACCATTGCTACTAATGTAGCCGTTAACGAAGCCGATGCCAATGGCATGAGCTTAAGCCAAAACGTACCTAACCCCGCTAACAGCCATGCTGTGGTAAGTTACAGCATACCCGAAGACGGTAGCGTAGTATTCACCATACTCACTGTTACAGGTCAGGTACTCCATACCCAATCAACAGAGGCCCTTGCAGGCAAAAACAGTATTGAATTCAATACTGAAAACCTCGCTTCGGGCGTTTACTTCTACACCATGGACTTCCAAGGCCAACGCCTTGTGAAGAAAATGGTTATTAAGAAATAAACACTATTGGGTAATAACCGTTAAAAGAGGGAACCTGAAAGGTTCCCTCTTTTTTTTACATGATAATTTGTTAGTAACATAAGCGTTGCTGCTATTTTATAATATTTGTAATTCTGTTCGTACTTGCTTATGTTATGGTTTTAATGTATTGCAAATAACCCAATATGTCATTGCGTTTTTTTTCCTCTCTCTGTCGGTGTGTGTGTTTATTCTGCAGATAGTGATAATTTATTTATTATAAATTATTTGGTTGGCACAGTTTTTGTAAGTGTATAATACAACTACGCACAAACTGTCTTATATCCGCATTGGTGGAAAATGGTCGGCTTGTGCGTAGTTTTTTTGTTAACTTATTAATTGTAATTATTATGAAACTATACAATCGTATTATAGCCGTGTTGGCTATAATGGCAGTAATGACGGGGGCAGCCGTAGCCCAGCAGAATGGCGGAACCGAAACAGAAGGCTTGAAAATGAAAAGCTATTATGTTCCCATACCTGATCCTGATAAGCCTGATGCCAAGCCTACCGGTCAGCATGGTAATTTGATATTGTCTTCTTATGTTACCGGTGAACAGGTGATCACCCACACCGTTAAAACCCAAGCCTGTGACATAGTCCTGGTACTCGACCAGTCAGGTAGTATGAGCCGTAGTATAGAAAGTTATAGTTATAATGCACGCTCTAGTCAACGTTATACTTATGAGAATTGTTCTAAATCGTATTATTATAAGGATGGGGATGAATACTATGAAGTGTCAAGAGGTGATGAAAAGATTTCTTATTCTTCTTATTATTATTTGTTCTATAATAAAGGCGGTAGCATCTATTATTTGAGCGGTACCGGTACTACCACCTTGAAACCTACCAATGTAAAAAGTAAAAAAACAGATATATGGACAGGTGTGCTGTATAGCAGAAGCAGTACCACTACTACCAAGTTACAGGCATTGCAAAATGCAGTAACAGCCTTTGTAAATCAGGTGCTGAGCAATGCAGTGGAAAATAATGTAGACCACAGAGTGGCCATAGTCGGATTTGCAAGTACGGGCAATACTAAAAGCGATTATACCAATACCGAAATATTGTCATTGAACAATGTGGTAAATTATAGGTCAGCTACTGGTACTAATTATAAGGATGCACTGGTGAGTGTTAAAACCGGAAGCAATTTGAATAATAAGCTTACTACTGCAATAGGCAGATTGGCTGCCGACGGTGATACCTATTCGGAATATGGTATAGACATGGCCAATAATATATTTGCCCAACACAATACTGCCGATGAACAAAACAATAGACAGCGTGTGGTGGTAATGTTTACTGACGGTTACACGGCTCCAAGCGGTACTGATAATATAGATTATTCCATGTCAGATAGGGCAATAGCCAAAGCCAAAATATCAAAGACTACATATAACGCAAAGGTATATACCATAGGAATATTTGCTGATGCCAATCCTAATGCTGATTTTAATACTAATTTTAAATATGGTTCAACTACCACTGCTCAGCAATTGGTAGCCGCAAACAGGTATATGCATTATGTATCATCGGAGTATCCTTATGCAACGGATATGAAGTCAAAATTAGATACGCTTACTCATGGAAGCAGTGCCTGCTATATGGTAGCCAATGATGCATCCCAATTGTCTGCCATATTTACCAAAATAGCCGTAAGTGACATTACGGGCGGGGCCAGCGTAGAGTCTGTAACCAAAGAAACGGTAGCCAGGGGTGTGCTCTCGCCATATTTTAAATTCCCTGACGGTTTAAATGAAAATAACATACAAGTATATGTTTCCAAATGCAATGGGGAAAATCCAAATGTACAAGAAGATGATTTTGATGCACTTACATTCCTTGATAGCACATTGCCTTCCGAATCCGGTTTTGGCAATATAGGGGTTACGGTAGATGCTGCCACTAAAACCGTGTCGGTTACCGGCTTTGATTATTCCGAAAACTGGTGCGGTGCCGCCACCGATGAAGGTTCGCAAAAGGCCAATACTACCTATCGCGGCTATAGGCTTACTATAATGTTTCCTGTGGAAATAGACGAAGCCGGCTTAAACGCCTTGTGGAAAGACCCCGATGAAGTGCTGGACGACTTAAGCAGAGGCAAAATACTTCCTATCAATACCGATATATCCGGCCTGTATAGCGGCTCTACCGGTGAGTTATTGGCTCCCTATCCCATACAAAAACAAAATATTATCTCTCCGCTTCCCGTAGAGCTCCTCAGCTTTAATGCCGAATGTATGGATAACGCTATATCGTTCGTGTGGAGTACCGCTACCGAAACCAATAACGAGTACTTCACCTTAGAATGCAGTGAAGATGCCGTAAACTATAAGGAAATAGCCCGCATACAGGGCGCAGGCACCTCCGCCATGCCAACCGACTATAGTTTTATGACCGACAATAACACCAATCGTACCATGTATTATCGCCTGCGTCAAACCGATATAGACGGTACCACCGAAGTATTTGAACCTATAGCCATACAATGTAACGCTTCAGGAGGAGCAGGTATAAGCATGTACCCCGTACCTGCCAGGGATTATGTAAACATTCAAAGCAATGCGGAAATAGCCTCCATACAGCTGTACAATGTGTATGGTGCCATGGTATGCAGTATGGAAATAAATGCCAATACCGCCACCGTAAATACTGATAACCTTGCCGCCGGCATATACATGGTAAATATCACCATGGCCAATGGCGAACATATAAGCAAAAAATTAATCAGACATTAATATTTTATATATTACAGACAAAATAAGGGGAACCGGTATAGGTTCCCCTTATTTTTTTTCGGTTGTTCCACATATTGTTGTGTATAATTGTAATATGCTCATGTTGTATTCTGCTTGAAAAAAACATACAATATTAATCGTGTGTGCTACATTTGGCACGATTATTGTTGCCTATATAAGGCAACTACATACAAACAGTCTTATGCAATCATAATGTTATTGGTATTTGCGTAAGCTTTTTGATATTTTTTTTTAACGCTTAACTTATAAATTTATATCTTATGAAAATATTGAAAACAATAACCCTTGCGGTTATAGCAGTAATGATGATGAGTTCCGTAAGTGCTCAAACCACCGCTGAAGGTGTAAAAATGAACAGTTTTTATACTCCTACACCTGATAATCCTGATGATGAAAATGCTGTTATAAGCGGTCAGCACGGTCTGCTTACCCTTGAAACCTATATTACCGGAGCTCAGGTTACCACTCACACCATGCAAACCAAGGCCTGTGATATTATACTGGTATTGGACGAGTCCTCCAGCATGAATAATAATAAGGTAAGCACTGCCGGCTACGTGGAATATAAGGAGAATTATAAATATAGCAAATCTCCCGACAATCTCTACCATAAAGATGCCGACGGAGAATATTATGCCCTTCAAAAAGGAAGCAACAAAGGTAATTATTATCTTTATTATAAAAAAGGCGGAAACAAGGTATATTTGGCCTCTAACGGAACCATAAGTAATGATGCTGTATGTAAATCAGGCAGTACCGTTTACACCGGCACATTGTATTCCAATAGAATAACAAGGTTGGAAGCCTTGAGAAATGCGGTGGAGGCATTTGTTAATCAGGTACAGGGTAATGCTGTCGAAAATAATGTAAACCATAGAATATCCGTATTGGGTTTTTCTTCCCAAACCGATGCCCGCTTGCTTTCATTGCCCGTTATTAAAAAATATGCCGATAATCCCGGTGTGGAAGATTATAAAAATTCACTTGTCCCCGCCAATGTGAAGGCAGATAATACCAATATGCTTCATCCGCAACTTGCTGCCGCCATAAGCCGCATATCCTATATACAGGATACCTATCCTGATTATGGTATGGAAATGGCTGTCAATGTATTTGCCGCCAATCCTATTGCCGCCAATGAAGAACGTCAGCGTGTGGTGGTTATATTCACCGACGGCCTTCCCGAAGAAATAGATAGCGATAATCCTTCCGTGCCCAATGCAGCTATAGGCTATGCCTATACATTAAAAAATATGTATAATGCCACCGTGTATTCCATAGCCATATATGACGAAGCCAACCCCAATGCCCCCTTAGTGGAAAACGCTGTTACTAAAACCGACAGAATGAATAAATATATGCATTATATGTCATCTGATTATACTGAAGCCCAAACCCTGTTTTCTCCTATAAACACACCGGCCACAGGCGGTTATTATATGGTGGCTGCCAATGCGGAACAGTTGCAGGATATATTTTCCCAAATAGCCGTAAATAAAATTACCGGAGGCGCTTCTAATACCACCGTTACCGAAACTTCCGTTTCCAAAGGCGTGCTCTCCGCCTATTTTAAACTGCCCGATAATATCAGTACTGAAGATATTGAAATATACGTGGCCAAGTGTACGGGTAAAAATGAAAGTCCTGCCAATGATTTTGACTCCCTTACCTTTACCGGATATTTATACCCTGAAAATGAAGGTTTTAATAATGTAGTGGTGAGCTTTGACTTCAAACAAAAGTCGGTAAGCATTACCGGATTTGATTATTCCGAAAACTGGTGCGGTATTGCCACCGAAAATGCGGCCTCCAATCATAAAGACAATTCCACTGCATACCGCGGGTACAAGCTTGTGATGGTGGTGCCTGTGGAAATAGATGAGGCCGGCCTGTATATGTTATGGAAAAACGGTACCCGTTATGCCGGTATGCCTGTTATTGCTGAAACTTCCGGCCTGTATAGCGGTGAAACCGGTGGAATGATAGCCCCCTATAAGGTATTTGAACAGGCCGTTAATTCTCCCCTTCCCGTAGAGCTCCTCAGCTTTAATGCCGAATGTATAGATAACGCTATACAGTTTACGTGGAGCACCGCTACCGAAACCAATAACGAATACTTCACCTTAGAATGCAGTGAAGATGCCGTAAACTATAAGGAAATA
>JAZLLK010000066.1:0-3298 GCA_045598105.1 Bacteroidales bacterium
AACGGCAACTACACCAAGCACTACTACAACGGCAGCGAACGCATTGCCAGCCGCCTCGGTAGCAACACCCATCCAACAGATGCGACAAGCAATGACCGGTTGGAATACCGTATGATGCGTTCGGAGGAGAAATTCCGCGAAAACAAACAGGAACTTGTTTCAGACGGGCAGCCTGTGGATTTTCAGGGAACAGTGAATCTTAATTCCCTGCAACCCGTCAATGCCACCTCCGACATCTTCTACTACCACACCAACCACCTCGGCAGCACCGCCTTCGTCACCGACGCCAACGCCACCGTGACCCAAGGCTTCCTCTACGCACCGTTCGGTGAAATTACTACCGAATACGCCCCCTTATGGCAAAACGGCACCTTGCCCAAGTACTCCTTCAACGCCAAAGAATTAGACGAAGAAACGGGGATGTACTATTACGAAGCAAGATATTACAACCCGCCGGTGTTTACCAGCAGGGATGCGATGTTTGAAAAGTACTTCTGGATGACACCATACGCCTACTGTGCGAACAATCCGTTGAAGTACGTGGATCCGAGCGGGGAAAAAATTGTCATTGTCGGGGAAGATGGAGTCGAAACGACGTATGAACCGGGAATGACATATGATGGGAAGGATAAGTTTACAGGCGATGCTATTGCAACCTTGAATGAAGGTTATTCAGCATCTTCTACAGCAAAGAGAATGATTGGTGAATTAAGTGAATCTGATTTTGAATACCAAATTATGATTGGAATGGAATCTGATTATACTCCATCTAATCAATCTGTTATTCAAAAATATGGTTCTAACGAAATCTTTTATGAAAAAGGTGGCGGTGTTATTAAATGGAATACTTCGGGTATGGGAACATTTGAGCAAGATCCCCATGGAGGTCCATCCGTCTTAAACAAGCGTCCTTCTATAAGTTTGTATCATGAACTCGGACATGCATGGGATAATATGGCAGGATTGATGGCTGGGAAAGATATGAAATTTCAAGATTTGGAAGTGAATGAATGGACAGCGACAAGAACAGAAAATATGATAAGAAAGGAATTTGGCTTGCCATTGCGTACGTACTATGAAAGAAACGATTGGAAAGGAAAAAGTTATGTATCAGGTCCATATTTATTGGATCCAAATGGCAATCACAAATATATAAAGTATCAGCATTGAATTAATATTTAATTTAAAAATAGTTTAATAAAAAATCATGAACAGAAAAGCAATCAAGCTTATTATTGTAGTTTTATCTTTATTTTTTTCAACAACTTCGTTGTATTCACAAACTGTTGCAGATAACTTATGTAAAGGTTCTATATACGTTAAAACAAACGATTATGAAGGAGTTATTTTCTGTGCTGAATGTCCTGAAAATAGGAAAGATGACAAGTCTTATAGATGGAGTCCTACGGAAAAAGACATAGCCTTGGCAGAAAAATTAATAAAAAAATACATTCTCAAAAGAGTAAAAAGGCTCGAAAGAGTTTACGGAGTTGATACTATAAGTCCAAGCATAACACCAGTAGTACACCTGAATCTTGACAAATATTATAGACAATATATGGGATTAAAGGACGAACGTGGAAGAGAGATTCTGTTTGTAATGTGTTTTTGGAAAGAAAAGGAATGTGAGTTTCCATATTGGAAACGAGGATCAATTGCGATTTGTGATGGTGGAAGCTACTATTGGAATATAACTGTTGATCTAAAAAGAAAAAAATGTTTTAGTTACAGTGTTCATCAATAATATGATATTTTTGATATTTTTTGTATTTTAAACTTAAAATTGACTACCTTTGCACTTTCAAATCAATGACCATGACCACGGCAAACGTACACACGGAAGACAACTTCAGGGAAGGCGGGCGTGTGCAGGGCATCGTCACCTACTCCGCGCTTCCCAAATACGCCTTCAACGCCAAGGAGTTGGACGAAGAAACGGGCATGTATTACTACGAAGCAAGATACTACGCCCCGCCGGTGTTCACAAGCAGGGACCCGATGTTTGAGAAATACTTCTGGATGTCTCCGTACGCGTATTGTGCAAATAATCCGGTGAAGTACGTGGATCCGACGGGGAAGGAATTTGGAAATCCTCCCCATGGTGCAGGTTATTATGCCGCTAATGTTAATACTAGATATTTAGGGTTCGGCTTAAGACATCCTGTAGCATCAATGAAAATAGGTTTTGGTGTTACAAAAGGAGCTACTAATATTTCAACCAATGCAACAAGATTTGCGACGAGAGGAGAAATATTGTATGGCTCAAAAAAAGGTCAAGAAGATCGAGGAAGTGAAAATGGAGCTTTTCGGCATGTCCTATGGCAAGCAGCAGTTACATCTGAATTTGGTAGGAGTGTTGCAAAACAAGCAGGTAATGCTCATGAGACAAATCCTTTTATAAATTTAAACGAAAGAAATTTTGCAAATCTTGATGATGCAGATCAAGTGGTTGATTTGCTTAATAACATGATTGGAAGAGATATTGGATCCACAAATAAGGAAGTAAACATGAAAGATTTGGCCAATATAGTTCTTGATGAATTTGTAAATAATGGATTCTATGTCGCAATACAAACACGTAGTGGTTATAAGGTTACTAAAACCAAATTAGCATTTGAAAAATATGACCAATTAAAAAGAATATTCAGCGGATTAAATACAAGCGGACGTACACCCACAGAGCAGAAAGTTATGGACGAATAAATCTAAATTATATAAATACATTGATATGTTAGGTCGTATGAAAAATATAATACTTGCTGTTATAGTATGTTTATTTATAGTCAGTTGTTCGAATAAGAACGATATTGATAATATTGTTTTTAAAGAATGGAATAAATGTTTAGAAAAAGATAATTGTAAGGTGGATTTTGCTCAATTGATGACGTTTGATTGGGATACAATGTATTATTATTCTGCTGCTTACTCACTGGAAGACATTAATAAAGAGATAGGTTTTGAATTACAAAAATTTATTGATGTTGGAGATCGAGTAATATTTCTCAACAAAGGAAGTTTTGCATATCAGCAAGAGTGGTTTTATAATCCGGAAGAACAATTTAAAGGTGTATTTTTTGATACTAATATGAGTAAGTTTAAAATTAGTAAGAAAGATGCAATATTTAGCGTAAAAAAAATCAATGATGCTTTTTATTTGCCTAAATTCAACAAATAAATGCAACTTTATCACGAACAGGAATAGGATTTTTATCAAGTATAGGGAAAGCAAACACTTTCCCTATACTTGAAAGGAAAAAATGACTATTTTTGTGTGTGAAAAAAGTGCAAAAATATGAGT
>JAZLLK010000067.1:0-5067 GCA_045598105.1 Bacteroidales bacterium
CGACCGCGGTTTTACCGGGCAACAGCATGTGGATAATTTTGCCCTTATCAACTTTAACGGCAGAATGTACGACCCTGTGTTGGCACACTTCTTAAGTCCTGACCCATATATCCAAAACCCCGAAAACCCACTAAACCATAATAGATACTCCTATTGCCTGTTCTCACCGCTGCAGTATGTGGACCCGAGTGGATTGCTGATATGGCATCCCGATAAAAATGGTAATTTAGTAGCAGAAGAAGGTGATAATATTACATCTTTATCCAATTTTTTAGAAATTTCATACAAAAAAGCAGCAAAATTATTGTCAAAACAAGGGTATTCTGAAGATAATTTAAAAGAGGGAGATGTTGTTGTATTGGATAACGTATTCACACGCAATTTATCAAGAGATGCTAATTCAAATAATCTTGAGGAATTGGACTATAATTGCTGGGGTAGTGCAATTGCAGGAGTATTAGGAGAGGAAATACAACAAGGAGTAGGAATTAATTATCCTGCAGAATTTGATAACTTATTAAAAAATGACTTTATTAGTATAGATATAGATAAAGCAAAATTTGGACAAACTATAATACGATTTGCGAAAAGCTATTATTATTCACATTGGACACACATTCCTCATATACAAAGAGGATTAGCATCTAATATACCTAATGAAATAGGAGGATCTAGCCATGGAGCAGTCTATTATGGAACAAGTAATGATGGTACGATTTATGTATATACAAAAAATGGTTGGAATAAACCTCCTCAAATAATGAAATTACAAGACGTAATTAATATTTACGGAAATATTCAAGGAATAGGAACAGATTCTGGATTTTATAATAGAAAATAAAAGCAAACTAATCAAATGAAAAGAGCATATCATTTATTTAAATTTTATAAAATAAAAAAAATAATAATCTGTATCTTATACATAATGTTAATATCAACATTAAAATCTCAGGTTCCATGGGAATTTAATAAAGATTCTCTTTTTTCAAAATATGAAGTATATGTA
This sequence comes from Bacteroidales bacterium, assembly GCA_045598105.1. GTDB lineage: Bacteria > Bacteroidota > Bacteroidia > Bacteroidales > WCHB1-69 > UBA1205. The sequence goes on from JAZLLK010000067.1 coordinate 1,007, forward strand.
ATTCCTATTAACGCAATACAATATATTGATCTTTCAAATTTTACAATTGTTTTAGATTCAACACAGGATGAAAATATAAAAAAAATGATTGCTAAAAGTAATTATATTAATATTGAAAATAGTGATTTCTTTGCAATTATTCTTCCATGTTATTCTTCAATACGCCTATATCAACCAACGATATATATAGCGGAATTAAACAATGAAAGACATGAAGATAACCCGTGTATTGAAGGTCCACTTCATTTTATGATTCGGCATTTATCCAAAAAAGAACAAAAATATTGGATAAAAACACTTGAACAAACGCCTGATTTAAAAATGTATTCAAAAGCAACGTTCAAAGTATTAAAAAAGTACCATTTTATTAAACATAAAATTAATAAGCGTATATATATATGGTAAAATGAGAAATAGAAAAAATATAATATGATTCAAAGTAAAAAAAGCAATAATACCATGTACACTTTGCACACCAACTATATTGGCAGCATAGAAAAAATAAGCGATACTTATGGTCATGTAGTAGATAGCATGTCTTATACACCATTTGGCCTAAGGAGAAGCGTAACAGATTGGACACGAAATGATACCGCCACCCGCTTTACCGACCGCGGTTTTACCGGGCAACAGCATGTGGATAATTTTGCCCTTATTAACTTTAACGGCAGAATGTACGACCCTGTGTTGGCACATTTCCTCTCCCCTGACCCGTACATACAAAACCCCGAAAACCCATTAAATTATAATAGGTATTCCTATTGCCTGTATTCTCCGCTGCAGTATGTGGACCCGAGCGGGGAAAAAATAGAAATTACAGGAGAAGATGGTTCAATAACTACATATACTCAAGGAATGAAATATACTGGTAATGATGAGTTTACAAAAAGAGCCATCAATACGTTAAATGATATGAATTCAACTAAAAATGGTGGTGTAGTGCTTAAAGATTTAGTGGAATCACAAGAAATATATTCAATAACTAATAATCTAGGTAGTAAAGGGAATCAATGTTTTACTGAAAATGAAACTAGTGGTGGAACGATTAAAATCGGGTCTTTAACAAAAGACCCCAAACAAAATATATTTGATATTTCACATGAATTATTTCATGGCTATCAGCACGAAAAAGGTCAAGGTGGTGCTTCAATATTTAATGAAGTAGAAGCTTACTCATTTGCTTATAGTATAATAATGAATTTTTCAATTAGTGGATATGGGAAAATTTTAGATCAAGGCATTTCGAAAAAATATTCCGAAGCAGTTAAGAATTTGTTAAATGGAGATTATTTTTCTATAACAGATTTTAATGTTGTTTTACAAGGTTTTAAAGAGTTTGCTCCAGAAAATCAAATAGGCACTTATAATGATTATCCATTACAAAGAACTAATCAAACCAAAAATTTAATACAATTATTTTATCCTTTATTTTAACGTTAAAAAATGAAAATCAAATTATTTGTTTTTATAGAAGTAATGATGATAATGAGTTTTGTATATGCTCAAAAGGATACTGTTAATTTTAATAGAAAAGCAAATTTACAATATTTTCCTTACGCAACGATAGAACCATATAATATACAAGGAGATACGCTTAGTGCACTTATTCTATACGATTCTACAATATCTCAAAATATAAAAGGTGTTGTTGAGGTGTATTTTAAATTTGGAAATATGGCAGATACAATTATTCATGACAAATGTATTAATGGTGAAATATATAGAAATATTGAAAATATACAAATTGATACAATAAAAATCTCAACAATTATTCTTCTGGAAAATTGCAGACATATAATCTTAAGTGATAGTGATAATAGTAAAAAAGAATTGTTCAATTATTATAGAAATAAATTATATCCTTTTATTAAAAAAAATATAAAATTTTCACAAATGAAAGGTGTATATAATGAAGATGTGAATTTTATTATTTATATGATTAAGTTTGCAATTATCGGAAAGAATGATAATTAAAAAACATTATATCTTTGCTCCATGAAAACTAGTAATAACAACAAAGTATTGCATCTATCACTGACAGATAGTCTGGCAGGTACTTTTTGGTTTTACAACCACACCAACCACCTTGGCAGCATAGAAAAAATAAGCGATACTTATGGCCAAGTGGCAGATAGCATGTCTTACACACCATTTGGTCTAAGAAGAAGCGTAACAGATTGGACACGAAATGATACCGCCACCCGCTTTACCGATCGCGGTTTTACCGGACAACAGCATGTGGATAATTTTGCCCTTATCAACTTTAACGGCAGAATGTACGACCCTGTGTTGGCACACTTCTTAAGCCCGGACCCGTACATACAAAACCCAGAAAACCCACTAAATTATAATAGGTATTCCTATTGCCTGTTCTCACCGCTGCAGTATGTGGACCCAACAGGATTGTTGATATCAGAACACATTGACAAATATGGCAATATTATTGCTCATTATGATGATGGTGATAATAGTGTTTATCTGCATGCAGATGGAATAACGAAAGCAGATATTGATAAACAACGAGAATTAAATAATAACACTGGAGGAGATGGTATCAAGATTGGTGAATTGGGAGACAATATTGATATATCTGAAATAATGGAGAACACATTAAGACAAAATGCTAAAATTGCTGATAAAATGAATATTGTAGATTATTATTATGCTGTTAAGCAATATGGAGATTGGGATCTAAAAAATAACTTAACTACAATTTTTGGTGTAGCATGGAGTCAAAGAAAAAAACACACAACAACTTTTTCATTTGGGAAAAATATAGGAATGAGTAGTGCTGATGTTGGTAATTATCATGCTGGCTATATGGGAAGAGCTGCACATATTCCTCATTATTTATTATGGAAAGGTGCAGGTGCTGCGGAAACATATAAAGAATTCAAAAATCAGCATTATTTAAACGCAATAGGTAGAGCATATCTACTAACAAGACTCTCTCCATTTACATCAGGAGATAGAGTATTTGATTTTATCTGGAATAGTAAAGGAATGTTTGATTTTGACAAAAGTATATCAAATCACTTTTAAATAGATGAAAAAAATATTTATTTTAGTTGTACCTTTCTTTTATTGTTTCTTTTTTCATTGTTGCAACAATAAGCAATGTGAAGATAAAATAGTTGACATCATCAATTTATCGGATTCGATATATTGTGAAGAATATCTATATTTTGGCGGTGGGGTTTGGGGAGGTGAGATAATATACTCTTACATTACCGATTCTATATTATTTAGAAAATACGTAGGGGAATACGATGACAACAGCATGATTATCTATAAATTTGATTCAAATAATCGGATTGATGCATATAAAGTAACAGATATAGGATTATGGAAACATAAATATGATACCGTGTTGTTAAAATCATATCATATATCATCACTGAAAAAGAACAATATTTTTGACATTCCTTGCAACAAAAAAATGCGTCAATAACAAAACCCGTACAATAAACGAAGCCGATAAACGTTATACTATTGATTATTATCCTAACCAAAGCAGGGCTATGACCACCTACACCGTTAACAACACAGAGCAGGAAAAGAAAATATATTGTGGCAGGGAGTATGAGCACAATCTCACCACCAATACACAATATAATTATATTTATGTCGGCAATATGCCTGTTGCTTTGTATGTGCAGGGTGATAGCAATGCTATGTACACTTTGCATACCAACCACCTTGGCAGCATAGAAAAAATAAGCGATACTTATGGTCATATAGTAGATAGCATGTCTTATACACCATTTGGCCTAAGGAGAAGCGTAACAGATTGGACACGAAATGACACCGCCACCCGCTTTACCGATCGCGGTTTTACCGGGCAACAGCATGTGGATAATTTTGCCCTTATCAACTTTAACGGCAGAATGTACGACCCTGTGTTGGCACACTTCTTAAGCCCTGACCCATATATCCAAAACCCCGAAAACCCACTAAACCATAATAGATACTCCTATTGCCTGTTCTCACCGCTGCAGTATGTGGACCCGAGCGGATTGCTGATATCTACACATGTAGATAAAGATGGAAATGTTATTGAA
>JAZLLK010000068.1:0-54133 GCA_045598105.1 Bacteroidales bacterium
TGAGCCCGGTGATGTAATGCAATATTGGGCCGAACTGTATTATAAGGGCATAAACCAAATCCGAGGCTTTTATGACACCATATCGGCCAACGATACGCTTATTATGTTTGAATTTTCACATGTGGACGGCTACCGCATGCTTGATGTGTATTATGACACCACCGGCATGCCCGAAGGCATAGTGTGGCATTTGAATGACACCATAGGTTATGATAATAACGGCCGACCTTACAGCCAACACGGCAAAATGATGTCCATAGATGTAGGAAGCGGTATGTATAGTTCTTTTGCTGACGGAAAATCCTCGTATGCTTTTGATTCAAATGACGGAGAAGCCAATACCGATAAACTGATGTTACTATTGCAAGATCCTTCTTTGCTTTTTCCCGAGCGTATGCAGGCGGCCAAATGGTGCCGTGACAAAGGGCCGGAATGGTATTTACCGGCTATAATGGAAGTACTGGAGTTTAGAAGATACCGTGATTCCCTTAATGCCCGCTATGAGAACAAATTGCCGGGATACACCCGTATACATGCAGGCCAATATATAGGAGATATATCAGCTACCTATTGGAGCAGTACGGAAATAAATAACTTAGACGGCCCTATAGGTGAAAACAATAAACGCAAAGCTTATGCATCAGAATTTGATTTCGGTTATGATACGCAATCCAAAGGCAATGACCCTAACGATACCGTTTATTTGTTTTATAACAGCCTGGTAGAAGTGGAATCGTGGTATAATTTGGCCGTGCGGGCGGTAAAGAAGTTTTAATATATAAAACATGAAAAAGCAATGAGATGTACTCATTGCTTTTTTTGTTGCCATAAAGGCAAAAGCAATATAAAAAAATATTGTATCTTTGTACGCTATTAATTATAAAAATAAAAGGTATGAAACGAATAGTTGCAATGTGTTGTATTATAGCATTATGTACTACTGCTATGTCGCAGAAAATGCGTTTTGAAAACACCGTTAAGGATTTGGGTACGGTAAAAGAAACCGCAGGAAAGGTTGTGTGTGAATATCATTTTGTAAATAAAATAGCCAACGCCTATGTGGATGCGGTAAAATCACCTTATAGACATTTGCGTGTGGAATATAAGCGTGACCTTATGAAAAAGAATGCCGAAGGCATTATTACACTCACCTATGATCCTGCCGGTAAGTCGGGTGTGTTTTCACACGATGTTACGGTTACCACCATGGAAAAAAATAAGCCCTATACCTATGTGCTCACGCTCAAAGGATATGTGGAGCCCCGTCCGCGTACACCGCAGGAAATATATCCCATGAAAGAAGGCAATGTGCGTTATGTAACCAATTCACTGCAGGTAGGTGTGCTTACGCCTACCACCGTGCATCGTGATACTTTCCGTTTCTATAATGAATCGGATATTAAGCTCACCTTTGAAGCCCGTCAGGTGCCGGGTTCCATTAAGGTGGTGTATGTTACACCGGAATTGTTGCCCGGCGAAGGCGGTATACTGGTTACCGATTTTGATGCCAAAATTCAAAACGACTGGGGCGTGGTATTCAATAAAGTGGTGATATATACCAATGACCCTGACCGCCCTAATAAAACATTCTACATAGGCGGCCGCATATTGGATGATTTTTCCTCATGGACGCCTAAGCAGCTGGCCAATGCTCCCCGCCTTAAGGTGAGTGAAGAAGAATATAAATTTGGAGAAGTGGAAGAAGGCGAACCCGTAGAACATGACTTTATACTCACCAATATAGGGCGTAGCACCTTATATTTGCGTAAGCTTAAGCAGTCTTGCTCCTGCACCATAGTAACGCCCGAAAAAATGGAATTGGCTCCCGGTGAAAGCACCGCAGTGAAAGCCGTATTTCGTACCTATGGCAAGCACGATAAACAAATGCGTACCATAGATGTTATATGTAATGACCCTGAGCAGCCTTCCCTCACCTTAAAAATTACCGGTTATGTAAAACCTAAAAAGAATTGACAATGACTTCAATAAAAGCAAATAATTTAAAAATACAAAATACCCTTACCCGTAAAAAAGAAGTATTTGAACCTATTAATATCCCTTTTGTGGGTATGTATGTGTGTGGTCCCACCGTGTATGGCGAGCCTCATTTGGGTCATGCCCGCCCGGCCATAGTATTTGATGTGGTGTTCCGTTATCTTAAATACCTTGGCTATAAGGTACGCTATGTGCGTAATATCACCGATGTGGGCCATTTGGAACATGATGCCGACGAAGGAGAAGATAAAATAGCCAAAAAAGCCCGCCTGGAGCAACTGGAGCCCATGGAAGTAGCCCAATATTATATGGATAAATACCATGTAGCCATGGATGCACTTAATGTGCAACGTCCCGGTATAGAAGCACGCGCCAGCGGTCATATCATAGAGCAAATAGACCTGGTGAAAAAAATTCTGGATGCCGGTTATGCTTATATATCCAATGGATCCGTGTATTTCGATGTGGTAAAATATGATAAAAATTATCACTACGGTGTGCTTTCGGGCCGCCGTATGGACGAAATGCTTGCCACCACCCGTGAGCTGGACGGCCAGGCCGAAAAGCACCATCCTGCCGATTTTGCCTTATGGAAAAAAGCCGCACCGGAGCATATTATGCGATGGAATTCACCATGGAGTGTGGGTTTTCCGGGTTGGCATTTGGAATGTACTGCCATGAGTACCAAATATTTGGGTGCCCGTTTTGATATACATGGCGGCGGTATGGACCTTATGTTTCCTCATCACGAATCGGAAATATGCCAAAACCGCATAGCCAACAATACCGATACGGTAAAATATTGGATGCATAATAATATGATTACCATCAATGGGCAAAAAATGGGTAAGTCCCTGGGTAACTTTATTACCCTGAATGAGTTTTTTACCGGAACTCATACATCACTGCAGCAGGCCTACAGCCCCATGACCATACGTTTCTTCATATTGCAGGCTCATTACGGCAGCACCGTTGATTTTTCTAATGAAGCCCTGCAGGCTGCCGAAAAAGGTATGAAAAAGCTGTTTGCAGCCTATGCACTCCTGCCTAAATTAAAGCCTTCTGATACCTCTGCTGAGAATATATCCGATATATTCACCCGCTGCGGTGAGGCCATGGATGATGACTTTAACACTCCCATAGTGTTGTCCCATTTATTTGATGCGGCACGCATTATTAACTCCGCTAACGATGGCAAGTTGCAGCTTACTGCTGCCGATATAGATATGCTTAAGTGTATATTTGATACCTTCCTGTTTGATATACTGGGTATGAAATATGAAGAGCAGGCAGCCTCTTCGGGATTAGATAATCAGCTTATGGAGGTAATTATAGCATTGCGTAAGCAGGCCAAGGCCAATAAGGACTATGCCACCGCCGATGCCATACGTGATATGTTGTCACACATAGGCATTACCCTTAAGGATACCAAAGAAGGCGTAGTGTGGGAAGTAAAGTAAAATAATAAATAGTATAACATGTCAATTGTTAATATTATACATTGGAATGTAGATCCTATTATATTCTCCATAGGAGAAGTAAGAGTAGGATGGTACGGTTTACTGCTGGCCACAGGGTTTATGCTGGCCTATGTGGTGCTGCAAAAAATAGCCAAAAACGAAAAAGTGCCCTTAGAAATAATAGACCGCTTTGCCCTACTTACCTGTGTGTGGACAGTGGTGGGCCTGCGTTTGGGGCACTGTCTGTTTTATGATTGGGCCTATTTCCAACATCATATATTGGAAATATTCATTCCCTTTGTACAAACACCCCAAGGCTGGGTGTTCACCGGCTATGAAGGCCTGGCCAGCCATGGCGGTACTATAGCCATTATATTATATGTGTTGTATTTTTCACATAAGCATAAGGTGAATCTGTTTTGGCTGTTCGACCGTATAGCTATATGTATCCCCATAGCTGCCGCTTTGGTACGCTGCGGTAACCTTATGAACTCCGAAATTATAGGCTCGGTTACCAATGTGCCTTGGGCCTTTGTGTTTGACCGCCTGTATGGCACCAATGAATGCTGTGAACCGCGTCATCCGGCCCAGCTGTATGAATCTTTGGTGTATATGAGCCTGTTTGCCTACCAAATGTGGTATTATTTTAAGCATACCAAAGGATATATACCTGCCGGAAGGTCGCTGGGAACCGCTTTGGTTGTCATATTCGGTGCCCGCTTTCTTATAGAATTTGTAAAGGCCGATCAGGTGGCATTTGAAGCCAATATGACTTTGAATATGGGGCAATGGCTGAGTATTCCGTTTGTACTGCTGGGAGTGGCTTGTATATGGTACTCCATAGCTACAAAGAATTATCCGCCCGTTCCGGAATTTAACACCGTAAAAGAAAAAAAATAATGAATCAATATACCGATATTAATAATTATTTTGCACAATATATAGCCGCTTTTCCACAAGCACAGCAAGGAGAAAGAAAATATTTTGCTCAAAGTTTCGCCCATAAGGGCGTGCCCGATAGCTCCAATGAAATGTGGCGGGGTTTTCAGTGGAATACCATATTGAATCAGCAGTATGAGGTGCAAACAGCTCCCGATGCTTATCAAATAGATAATAGCGTATTCAGTTGCGATATTCATAATATAGATACCTATATGTTCACCTTCCTTAACGGATGGTATGTGCATAATAATGCACCCCTTACCGTTTTCCCAAATGGGGTAATTATAGGTAGCATGCATGCCGCCATGAGTTCGTACGCTTCATTAATAGAACATTATATAGCACTATCACAATCATATACCCATAGCGGCATGTTCGATTTGGCCTCGGCCATGTATCAGGACGGATTTTTTATATATATACCCGATAATGTAAAATTTACCAAGCCCGTGCAAATGGTAAACGTGGTTAATAGCACCCGTAATTTGTTTATCAATATGAAAAATATGGTAATAGTGGGCAAAAATGCTTCCCTAAAACTTATACATTGTGATGACACGGTGCAGAATGCACACACACTTATGAATACAGCCACCGAAATATTTGTGGATGACGATGCGGAAGTGGACTATTTTAAGTTGGAAAACAAGGACGAATTGTCCATACTCATTAACGATAGCACCATTTACCAAAATCATAACACACAAGTGCACACCTTTACCAATGTATTCAACGGAGGCTGCATACATAATTCTCTTCACAGCCATTTGTCGGGTGAAGGTGCCAATGTGGATATGAACGGGCTGTATCTGGTAGATAAGCAACAAAATATTACCAACTGCGTGTCGGTAATGCACCATGTGAGTAATTGTACCAGCCATCAGTTGTATAACGGCATTATGGACGATGAGGCCAAGGCCGGTTTTATAGGTCATATATATGTGGCCCCTAATGCTCAAAAAACTGAGGCTTACCAAATTAACCATAATGTGCTCCTTACCGATAACGCCACCATTACCACCAAGCCTTTTTTGGAAATATATGCCGATGATGTAAAATGCTCTCACGGTGCTACCGTGGGCCAACTTGACGATCAGGCCGTATTCTACATGCGCTCACGCGGTATATGTGAAAAAAATGCCAAAATGCTGCTTATGCATGCCTTTGCCAGGGAAGTAGTGGACAAAATTCCCGTAACCCCTTTGGCTGATTATACCGAAAATTTGGTGGAAAAACGACTTTCGGGTCAAACCCTCTTTTGTGCAGGCTGCACTAAACAATGTGACAACAAAGCCTTACATTTTGAAGTAAAAATGCCGGAGTTGTAGCAGTATTACCTGTTTATTGTAGTGGAAAAAATTATATTTTTCGCTACATTTTATATAAATTACAATATTTATGAATTATTTGAGTGTAGAAAATTTGTCGAAGCATTATGGCGAAAATTTACTGTTTGAAAATGTGAATTTCGGCATAGAAAAAGGCCAAAAAGTGGCCATGATAGCCAAAAACGGCACCGGCAAAACCACCTTACTCAATATTCTCATGGGTAAAGATATAGCTGATGGCGGTAAGGTAACACTCCGCGGCGATATACAGGTAGCCTATTTGCCACAGGTATTCGATACCGGTGATAACATAAGCGTATTCGATGCCGTATTCGATATGAATAATGCTCAAATTAAAGCCATTAAATCCTACGAAGCCGCTATGCGGCTGGTAGAGGAGAACGACACCGAAGCACATCGAAACGCACTGCAACAGGCCATAGATAATATGGATACCGCCAAAGCATGGGACTTTGAAGCTAAAGCCAAAGAAGTGTTGCACCGTCTTGCCGTAGAGGACTATTTTAAAAGCATGACCGAGCTCAGCGGAGGGCAGCGTAAAAAAGTAGCCCTGGCCAAAATATTGCTCTCCCAAGCCGATTTCATTATTATGGATGAGCCTACCAACCATTTGGATATAGAAATGATAGAATGGCTCGAAACCTACCTCACCACCGCCAATACCACTTTACTTATGGTTACCCATGACAGGTTCTTTTTGGATAAAGTGTGTGATGAAATTATAGAACTTGACGCCTCCGGCGTGTACCGCTATAAAGGTAAGTATAATTATTTTTTGGAAAAAAAACAGGAACGTATGGCCAATATGGCCGCCGAAATGGAAAAAACGCGTAACCTGTACCGTAAAGAGCTGGAATGGATGCGTGCTACCCCTCAGGCACGTAGTACCAAGGCCAAAGCCCGCATAGATAATTTTGAAAATATAAAACAAAAATTAGCCGGTCCTAAAGTATCTTCCGAACAGTCTTTTGCCGTAAAAACCGAGCGTGTAGGAAATAAAATACTGGAAATTAATAATTTAGACTTCTCCTACGGAGAGCAGCCTATAGTTACCGATTTTTCCTATATATTCAAAAAAGGCGAACGTTGCGGCGTAATAGGCCGTAACGGGTCGGGTAAAACCACACTGCTGCGACTTATAGTAAATGAGTTAAAGCCTAATGCCGGCAAAATTACCTTCGGTTCCACCATAATCCCCGGCTACTATAGTCAGGATGAAGTACACTCCCTTAATGAAGGAAAAAGGGTAATAGATATAGTAAAAGAACATGCCGAAATGGTCCGCATGTCAGGCGGCAACCTTATATCGGCATCGGTATTCCTTAAGCATTTTGGATTTGATTATAATTTACAATATACTTATTATGAAAAACTGAGTGGCGGACAACGTCGCAAACTGCATTTGTTGCTGGTGCTGCTTAAAAATCCTAATTTTCTCATTCTGGATGAGCCGACCAACGATTTTGATATAGATACCCTCAATCTGTTAGAAGACTTTCTTCTGCATTATGAAGGCTGCCTGCTTATAGTATCGCACGACCGATGGTTTATGGATAAGCTGGTGGACCACATGTTCATAATGGAACCCGGCGGACATATTAAAGATTGTTATGGCAATTATACCGACTATAAATTGCAAAAGCAAAAACAGGAACAACTGCTTAGACAGCGGCAAAAATCCGAAAAATCCACAGCCGTAAATGCTAAGCCTAAGCCCGTGAATGCCAATAGACGAACTTATAAGGAAGAGCAGGAGTTTATGACGTTAGAACAGGAAATAGCAGCATTGGAAACGCAGCAACACTCGCTGCTGGAGCAGCTGAATCAGTCGGGACTATCGGTGCAGGAAAGCACACGCATTTCGCAGGAATATGCGTATAATACGCAATTACTTGATGCCAAAACCATGCGATGGCTTGAATTAAGTGAAAAAGACCCTAAGTAGCTTGCACCCGGTAATGCGTATTTGAAAAAAAAGTGTTACCTTTGCAAAACGTAATAAATATATATATCATGATAAGCAAGGAAAGAATATCTGAATTGGAAAAAACAGCATCTCAGGTTAGAAGAGATGCATTACGAATGGTTCATGCAGTACAGTCTGGCCACCCTGGCGGCTCTTTGGGCTGCGCTGATTTTATGACAGCACTGTATTTTGAAGTAATGAACGTGGATCCTCAGCATTTCACCCGGGAAGGTGCCAATGAAGATATGTTCTTCCTGTCTAACGGTCACATTTCTCCCTGCCTGTATTCGGTATTGGCCCGTCGCGGATATTTTGAAGTAACTGAGTTGGCTTCCTTCCGTAAATTACACACCCGCCTGCAAGGTCATCCGTCAAATAATCACGGTCTTCCCGGCGTAAGAGTAGCTTCCGGTTCTTTGGGCCAGGGTGCTTCCATAGCATTGGGCGCAGCTAAGGCAAAAGTCCTGAATAATGATAAATCATTGGTATATGTGCTCACCGGTGACGGTGAACTGGAAGAAGGTCAGGTGTGGGAAGCCCTTATGTATGCCGGCTCCAAGCACGTGGATAATATCATACTCACCGTGGATTATAACCATAAGCAAATTGACGGCTCGGTAGAGCAGGTAATGGATATGATAGACCTCCCTGCTAAATTCAAAGCCTTCGGATGGGAAGTAATAGAAGGTGAAGGTAATGATATGACCCAATTATTAGACGCCCTCCATAAGGCCAAAGCCGCCACAGGTAAGGGTAAGCCCGTAGCATTCGTTATGCATACCGAAATGGGCTACGGCGTGGATTTTATGTGCGGTAATAATAAATGGCACGGTTCCGCCCCTAATGACGAACAGTTGGCTAACGCCTTACAACAAATTCCGGAAACATTAGGCGACTATTAACAGATTGAAAATATAATATTTATACATTTCCCTTCCATAAGGGTAGCATCACCATGAAAGTTGCGGATAAATTTTTGTTAAAAACATACATTGGTCCGTTTATATTGACCTTCATGGTGATGCTGTTTATATTAATGATGCAGTTCCTGTGGAAGTATGTAGATGACCTGGTGGGTAAGGGACTGGACATCATGGTTCTTATGAAGCTGCTGTTCTATAGCGCTTTCACCTTTGTCCCCCTGGCATTGCCATTGTCGGTGCTGCTGTCTTCCCTTATCACCTTTGGTAATTTATCAGAGCGTAATGAACTTACGGCACTTAAATGCGCAGGCATCCCCCTGTTTCGTATTATGCGTCCGCTTACCTTATTTGCCGTAGGCGTGTCAATCATGGCTTTTGTATTCGCTAATAATGTGGTGCCGGTAATGAGCCTTAAATTTACAGTGCTTTTGCATGATATACAGGCCCAAAAGCCCGCATTGAGTATAGACGAAGGTATATTTTACCGTGGTATAGATAATTATATAATACGCATAGGAAAAAAAGATAAGGATAACTCCACCATATACGATGTGCTCATATATGACCACACCCATAATAACGGCTGCGCTACACTTACCTATGGTAAAAAAGGTAACATGGTGCTGTCAGATAATAAGCAAACTTTGGTGTTTACCCTTGAAGACGGATTTATGTATGATGAAAACTCCCAATACGACGCTACCCTCTCTATGGCCGATATGCCTTTGCTAAGAGGTGATTTTAAGTCTCAGCAAATGCGTTTTGACCTGTCCTCCTTTCAGTTACAACGTACCAGTGAGGACTTTTATAAGGACAGCTATGAAATGCTGAATGTGGTGCAGTTGAATAACTATATTGACACCATGCACCAAAATCTTTATGCTATGAAAGTTCGCAGAGGCAGTGATATATTGCGTAATATGCGTACCCTCAGTACCGTATTTGCCGATACTGCGCATCGCTCATTCGCTTCGGGTCATGTGAGCAATATCACCTTTAATGCCGAGCAAAAAGAAAAAATATATACTTATGCCGTGCAGAATTCACGCGAAAATACCGGCTTAATGGAGTTTGATATGCTGGACTATGATGCCCAGCAAAAACAAATGTGGCGGTATGAAATAGAATGGCATCGTAAGTTCGCATTGTCTATAGCATGTTTGCTGCTGTTCTTTGTGGGCGTACCATTGGGCGCCATTATACGTAAAGGAGGCCTTGGTATTCCGCTTACAGTATCTATATTGGTGTTTGTAGTGTATTGGGTTACTTCCACCATGGGTGAACGTATGTCACGCATAGGCACCATACCACCTTATTTCGGCATGTGGATATCGGCTATTATGCTGCTGCCATTTGGCATATTTCTTATATATAAAGCCAGTACCGAAGCCGGCTTGTCCGATTTCTCCGCCCTAAAAATATTCTTCAATAAGCTGTCGGCTCATAACCCGTTGCGAAAATATAAGCGTTCGTATAATGAGGATACTCCAAATATGTAATAAATCACCATACCCCGCCAAAGAAGGCGGGCCTATAGCCATGAATGCACTTACCCAATCACTGCTGCAGCTGGGGCATAGCGTAAAAATATTGGCCGTAAATACCCCTAAGTATTACGTGGACCCGGCTCAGGCGGACGAATCATATAAGCAGGCTACACATATAGAATGGTGCTATGTAAACACCTCCTTTTCGGTAAAAGAAGCCCTCCTGTGTCTTGTACGTAATCGCTCATATCATGTGCATAGGTTCTATACTCCGGATATGGCCAATACGCTGCAACGCATTCTATGCGAGCAGCAATATGACCTTGTTATATTGGAAACAGTATATATGGCCGCATTTATCCCCCTTATACGCCAATGTAGCCGTGCCAAAATAGTACTCAGAGCCCATAATGTGGAACATAAGGTATGGGATAGAGTGTCAAAAAACACTCCAAATATTATAAAAAAAAGTTATTTGCGTATATTAGCATATCAATTAAAACAATATGAACTTTATGCATTAACACTTTGTGACGCGGTGTGGACCATTTCCCGCAAGGATGCTGATTTTTTTGCCGCTCATGGTTGCACCCGTATATCAGTATTGCCTTTTGCTACCGATGTACAGCAGCCCTTAACTGATTCACCTGCGTTTACTATGAATAATATGTTCACCATAGGCTCTATGGATTGGGCGCCTAATGCTGACGGACTTATGTGGTTTTTGCGTACGGCATGGCCCGCTATACATAAGGCCTATCCTGCACTTACACTCAAACTGGCCGGCAGAAATATGCCGCCTGCGTTTGCACACATGCACCTTCCTCAGGTAGAAGTGGTGGGAGAAGTGCCTCATGCCAAACAGTTTATGCAGGAAAACGATGTGTTGCTTGTACCCCTGCTTTCGGGAAGCGGCATAAGGATAAAAATAATAGAAGCTATGTCAATGGCTAAAGTGGTAATAACCACATCTGTAGGTCTGGAAGGCATAGATGCCGAACACCAAAAACATGTACTCATAGCCAATAATACTACCCAATTCCTACAGGCTGTTGACTATTGTATGCAACAGTCGCAAGCCTGTGAATGTATGCAGCGTAATGCCCGGTTATTTATACATGAACACCATAGCTATCCTGTGGTAAATGCCTTATTATCACAGCTGTTGCAGGCTGCTGTGCAGTAGCGAGTGTCTTTCCTTTTTTGCCCTTGCGGGTTGTTTATATCTTTTTGTACGCCTGTGCGGGTGAGCGTATTGTTTTTTTATGTACATTTGCAATGTAAAATTTATATATATATTATGGCTAAAATATTAGTAGTAGATGATGAACCTGCCGTGCGCAGTGTGCTTATGGAGGTGCTGGAAGGCGAATCCTACGAGGTGGATGCGGCAGAAAACGGTAAACGTGCATTAGAAAAGCTTAAAAAAGACCGGTTCAATGCTGTAGTGTGTGACATTAAAATGCCCGTAATGGACGGCGTAGAGTTCTTAGCTGCCTTTGAGGATAAAGAAACTGTTCCCGTTATATTGGTTACAGGTCACGGTGACGTGCAAGTAGCTGTAGACGCCCTTAAAAACGGAGCCTTTGATTTTATTCAAAAACCATTGGATATGAATAGGCTATTCGCCTCCGTACGCAATGCCATAGATAGAGAACACCTGGTGTCCGAAAATAAACGCCTGGTGAAAAAAAACAGTAAAAAATATGAAATAGTGGGCATTTCACCAGCTATTAATGAAATGAAAGCTATGATAGAAAGAGTGGCCCCTACCAATACCCGCGTGCTTATTACCGGTGAAAATGGTACCGGTAAAGAACTGGTGGCACATTGGCTACATGAAAAAAGTAATCGCTCAGCTAATGCCCTTGTGGAAGTGAACTGCGCTGCCATTCCTTCCGAATTAATAGAAAGCGAACTATTCGGTCATGAAAAAGGTTCGTTTACCTCCGCCATAAAACAGAAAAAAGGAGACTTTGAACTGGCCGATAACGGTACCCTATTCCTTGATGAAATAGGTGATATGAACCTCTCGGCTCAGGCCAAAATGCTTAGAGCCCTGCAGGAAGGTAAAATCACCCGCGTGGGCGGCGAAAAGGAAATCCCCGTGGACGTACGCGTAATAGCCGCTACCAATAAGCACCTGATGGAAGAAATTAATAATAAAAACTTCCGTGAAGACCTCTATTACCGCCTGAGTGCCATTATTATTCATGTGCCCCCATTGAGAGAACGAATCGAAGATGTCCCTCTGCTTATTGACCACTTTGTTACCCAAATATGCGAAACGGAAAATATGCCAAAATGCGAAATAGAACCCGCTGCCGTGGAAGAGCTTAAAAAGTTGCCGTGGCCGGGTAATATACGCGAACTGCGTAATGTGATAGAACGCTTGGTAATACTTTGTAATAAAAATATAACAGTTTCAGATATAAAAAAATACGTAATATCTACTTATTAAAATTATAAATATGTATAAAATGAGTAAAAAAATATATATTGCCCTATTGCTGAGTACCGTTGTGTGCACCATGAGTGCACAAACATTGGAATACGGTTTCAATGATGAATGTACCACCATTACCATGGGGCGTAAAGCTACCGATGACGGCTCGGTACGCACCTCCCACACCGATGACAGCCATCGCTCCCGTACCAATATTACCATGATACCCGCTCAGGATCACCGTGCCGGTGAAACAGTTACCATGTACGTGCGTAAATGGGATAATACCACCCCCATGCAGAGCTATAGAGATGACAGCATAGGCGTAATACCTCAGGTAGCTCATACC
The DNA here is from genome assembly GCA_045598105.1 of Bacteroidales bacterium. Lineage (GTDB taxonomy): Bacteria > Bacteroidota > Bacteroidia > Bacteroidales > WCHB1-69 > UBA1205. The sequence goes on from JAZLLK010000068.1 coordinate 12,918, forward strand.
TACGCTTATGCCAATACCGCCTACCCCTGTATGAATGAAAAACAGGTGGGCATAGGCGAAAGCACTATAGGTGGCCGAAGTGAACTAAAATCCGATGTGGGTCTTATTGACTGTCAGCGACTGTGCGGACTTATATTACAACGTAGCGCCAGCGCCCGTGAAGGCATACTCACCGCAGGCGACCTGCTTAAACAGTATGGCTGGATTGACGCCGGTGAATGCCTTACCATATGTGATAAAAATGAAGTGTGGCACATGGAAATATATGGCCCGGGTAAGGGCAATAAGGGCGCTTTGTGGATAGCACAGCGTGTCCCCGATGACCATATATCCGTAAATGCCAACGCCAGCACCATTAAACAAATAGATATACACGATACCGCTAATTTTCTCTGCTCCGATAACATATATTCCCTGGCACTGGATAGCGGCTGGTGGAAAGAAGGCGACCCCTTTATATTCTGCTATGTGTATGCCCCACAAAGCCGTACCATGCTGGCCTGCCGCCGCAGAGAATGGAGAGTGTTCGACATGCTGGCCCCCTCATTACATCTGGACCCTAACGCCGAAAACTATCCCTTCTCGGTAAAGCCCGATAAGCCCGTAAGTATGGAAACCATGATGGCCGTGTTCCGTGATTATTATGAAGGTACCGAATACGATATGCGTAAAAATATTACCGTTACCGGTGATAGCGGCAAAACCGTGATTTCTCCATTGGCCAATCCTTTTATGTCGGCCGACGAACTGAAACTGCATAAGGTGAACGGAGGATGGAACGCCTTGGGTGAACGCTCCATAGCCGTACGCTTTACCGTATATGGCACCATTATTCAAAGCCGTAGCTGGCTCCCTGATGAAATAGGCGGCCTGCTGTGGTTTGCCCTGGATAATGTGGCCTCCTCGGTATATGTGCCCATATATTGCTGCGCCACCAACTTGCCAGCTACCTATAAAACCGATGCCCGTATCACCGGCTTTAGCCGTGAGGCTGCTTGGTGGGCTTTTAACCGATTGGGTACCATAGCCGCCCAGCGATGGGGTACCTTCCGCAAGGAAATAGATAAAACATGGCGGCCTTTCCAAAAAGAACTGCTTGATAACCAATCTGTAATAGAACAGCAGGCCCAAGCCGTATATAACGAAAAAAAACCGGCAAAAACCATAGATATACTTACCCGCTATACCATGGAACAAGGTAATAAAGCCGTGAAAATGGCCTGGGATTTGGGCGACTATATATGGACCAAATACGATGAATGGTGGTAGAATAAGGTTAAAATAAACACTATGGAGTTGAATTACGAACTGGAATTAGCCCGCAGGTGCATAGAAAACACCAATAGCAATCTCTTTCTTACCGGCAGAGCCGGTACAGGTAAAACCACTTTTCTGCAGCAGCTGAAAGCACAATGCCCCAAGCGTATGGTGGTACTGGCCCCTACAGGTATAGCCGCCATTAACGCCGGCGGCGCTACCATACACTCCTTTTTCCAATTACCGTTTGCTCCCTATGTACCTAACGGAAAATATAATACGGAGCAATATAAATACGGTAAGGAAAAAATAAACATAATACGTAGCCTTAATTTACTCGTTATAGACGAAATAAGCATGGTGCGTGCCGACTTGCTCGATGCCGTAGATATGGTACTGCGTAAGTATAGACATAATAATGTCCCTTTTGGTGGCGTACAGCTGCTACTCATAGGTGATATACAGCAATTGGCCCCCGTGGCCAAAAAAGAAGAAAAAGAACTGCTGAAGGATTATTACAACACCCTCTATTTTTTCGGCAGCCTGGCCCTGCAACAAACGGACTATATCACCATAGAACTTAAAAAAGTATACCGACAAAATGAAACCTCATTCCTGCATATACTTAATGCCATACGTAATAAACAACTTGGCGAAGAAGTACTTCAGCAGTTGAATGCCCGCTGCGTAACTCCCGATAAAAAAACATCATACGTACGCCTTACCACCCATAATGCCCAAGCCGATAAGGTGAATATGCAATTCCTTAATACTATTAAGTCCAAAACCTATTCTTTTGATGCCGAAATATCAGGCTCCTTTCCCGAATCATCCTATCCTACCGAATCACATTTGGTGCTGAAAAAAGACGCTCAGGTAATGTTTCTTAAAAATGCGTCCGGTGCCGTTAAAAAATATTATAACGGTAAAATAGGTACCATTACCGACATAAACAATAATAGCATTAAAGTACGCTGCCAAGGTGAAACCGACGAATTTGAAGTGGAAAAAGAAGAATGGACCAATGCCCGCTATGTGCTCAATAAAGATACCAACGAAATATCGGAAGAAATAGAAGGCACCTTTAAGCAATACCCCCTTCGATTGGCTTGGGCTATTACCATACACAAAAGTCAGGGCCTCACCTTTGATCATGTAATAGTAGATGCCGCTGCCGCCTTCGCCCACGGGCAGGTGTATGTGGCACTAAGCCGCTGCCGCACCCTGAACGGACTGGTACTCAGTACTCCTATAAGCAGTAATGTAATTATAAAAGATTATCAGGTAGATATCTATACCCGCTATATGCATCAGCATCAGCCTGATGAACAAAAATTGAATGAACTGGAAAAACAATATTATTTTTCCCTGCTGAAGGAACAATTCGATTTTGACCCATTGTACCAAAAGCTGCAACGTGTACAGGCCTTTTTTGCCAAAAATATGGCTAAAGATTACCCTCAACTCCTCACTTCCATTAACGGAACCATGGCTTTATGTGACAAGGATGTGATAGCGGTAGCCCATAAGTTTGAACAGCAATATACCCGCCTGTACATGCAGGCACATAATGTATATAATAACCCCGCCCTACAGGAGCGTATCCGTGCCGCCGCTGCCTATTTTACCGACTATATGGTGCATAACCTGCTGCCACTTAATGCTTCACTTATGGTAGAAAGCGATAATAGCGATGTAGAAGAAAAATATGAGCGTATAACGGAAGATTTTGCACTGGAACTCAAGTGCAAACTCCTTACCCTTACACAATGCACCAATAAGGATTTTTCTGCCGAATTGTATACCCGCACGCTGTCACAAGCCCTTATTCAAAAAGGAAATATACATAAGACTTTGGCCAAAATGGCCGGAGAAAGTGCCACTACCGATATATTGCACATGGATTTATATGAGCACCTGAAAGAATGGCGTAACATGAAAGCCGCTGAAATGAATACGCTGCCCTATAGAATATGCCATAATAAAGCCTTAATAGCCATATCCAATCTTTTGCCGCAAAGCGAGCCCGAACTTAAGCAAATACCCCACATGGGTAAAAAGACTATACAAAATTATGGCGCCGAAATACTGGATATAATAGCAGAATTTATTCGTTAAATGTATGAAACATATTGCCTTACCTTCATCTAAAAGCATTAGTAATCGCCTGCTTATATTGCAACAAACGGTAGGGTATTTTCCCATACATAATTTGTCCGCGGCTGATGATACCCTAATTATGCAGTCCTGCATACGAAAAGTACTGTCATCACAGGGTAAAGCTACGCTGTACGCAGATAATTGCGGTACGGCCTGTCGCTTTCTTACCGCATGGCTGGCTGCCACCCCCGGAGAGTGGGTGCTGCAAGGCAGCCCCCGCATGTGTAGCCGACCTATAGCTCCATTGGTAGAAGCCCTGCAAAGTATGGGCGCCGATATTGCATATATGGATAAACAGGGGTGTTTGCCACTGTATATATGCGGTCATGCTCTCCGTGCCTGTACCTGTAATGTGGATGTGAGCATGAGCACTCAGTTCGCTACAGCTATACTGCTTATATTGCCCCTTATGCGGCAGCCGGTGCAGGTGAGTATACAGCATGCCGATACTTCATGGCAGTATATAAGCCAAACCCTTATGCTTATGCAACAGTTGGGGCTGAATGTACACTTGGAACACAATGTGGTGTATTATATTCCTACACCACTTGCCCCCTTGCCGGAAATAACAGTGGAGTGCGATTGGTCCTCGGCCGCCTTTTGGTATGAATATGTAGCCCTGCAACCCGCCGGTACCACACTGCTGCTACAACATCTGCAAGGCTCCGCCTTGCAAAAAGATAACGCCATAGCATCATGGATGCTTAACACCGGCGTAAGTACCACCTATACACCACAAGGCGTAGTGCTGCTAAAAACAGCACATACGCACCCCGCAACATTAACGCTTCACGGAGCCGATAATTTGGATATTGTACCTCCCATGCTCGCTGCCTGCGCCGCCTTACAAATACCAGCGTGTATTACCGGTACACATAATCTGCAATATAAAGAAAGTAATAGAATTACAGCATTGCAGCAGGCATTGCGTTTTTTGGCCCATATAGACTATAAGCAGGGCAGTATGCAACTGCAGCCACTGCCTCAACCACAGCCTGCCCCCCCACTTTTTAATGTGTGCGGCGACCATCGCATAGCCATGGCTTTGGCCATGCTACCTCAGGTTACATGCCCATCCATGCTGGATGATGTGGAATGTGTAAATAAGTCTTATCCTCTTTTTTGGACACAATGGCACAACATTTGCATACAAAAATAAAAGCATGAAAATATTGTAAACTTTTTTTGCTGTAAAATAGTAAAAAAGTTTGCTTATTACGTTGATATTCAAGTAAAAGTAACAATAAAATTATAATATGAAAGGTATAGTTCTTGCCGGCGGAGCCGGCACCCGTTTACACCCCTTAACATTGGCCATGAGTAAACAATTAATGCCCATATATGATAAGCCCATGATATATTATCCTATAGGCGTATTAATGTCGGCCGGCATAAAGGATATACTCATTATTTCCACCCCTACCGATTTACCTGATTTTGAAAAACTGCTGGGCACCGGCGAAAACATCGGCTGCCATTTCAGCTATAAAGTACAGGAAGTACCTAACGGACTCGCTCAGGCTTTCGTATTGGGTGAGGAATTCATCGGTAATGAATCCGTATGTCTTATATTGGGTGATAATATATTTTATGGTAGCGGATTTGAGCAAAATATTAAATCCTGCGTGCACCCTGATGGCGGTATAGTATTTGCCTATCACGTGAATGACCCTGAACGCTACGGCGTAGTAGAATTTGATGAAAACTTTAAAGCCCTTTCCATAGAAGAAAAACCTCAACACCCTAAATCAAATTACGCCGTTCCGGGCTTGTATTTTTATGATAATTCCGTAGTGGAAGTGGCTAAACATATACAGCCCAGCAAGCGTGGCGAATATGAAATTACCGACGTGAACAAATATTATTTGGAACAAGGTAAACTTCAGGTATCTATATTGGAACGCGGTACCGCATGGCTTGATACCGGTACCTTTAAATCTTTAATGGAAGCTACCCAATATGTGCAGGTAATAGAGGACCGTCAGGGTAAAAAAATAGGCTGCATAGAAGAAATAGCCTATGAACAGGGCTTTATTAACGCTGACCAATTACGGGCAGTGGCTCAGCCCCTGCTTAAAAGCGGCTATGGCCAATACCTTATTAATTTAATAGAAAATAAATAGTCCATGAGAAAAATATTAGTTACGGGTGGAGCCGGTTTTATAGGCAGCTGCCTGGCAGAACGCTTAATACAGGATAAAAATAACTACGTGGTAATATTTGATAACCTGTCCACCGGCAGTATGGATAAGTTACCCTTATTACCCCGTGATAATTGGCATTTTGTAAAAGGAGACTGTAATGTGTATCATGATATATCACAGGTAATGCTCTCCTATAATTTTGACTTTGTATTCCATTATGCCGCCTGCGTGGGGGTGCAACGTACACAGGAAAACCCCTGCAAAGTACTCATGGATTTGGAAGGCTTTCGTAATGTGCTTGATTTGGCCAAAAGCTCTAATGTAAAGCGGGTGTTCTTTGCCAGTTCCTCTGAAGTGTATGGTGAACCCGTAACCATACCGCAAAATGAAGTTACCACCCCGCTCAATTCACGTGTGCCCTATGCCGTGGTGAAAAATGTGGGCGAAGCCTTCCTACGCTCGTATTATAAAGAATTCGGACTGGAATATACCATATTCCGCTTCTTTAATACCTACGGACCTAAGCAGTCTAAGGACTTTGTAATATCCCGTTTTATAGCAAAAGCACTTAAAAACGAACCTATTACCATATACGGTGACGGCACGCAAACCCGTACTTTCTGCTATATTAACGATAACATAGATGCCTGCATGCATGCCGCATATAATCATCTGTTTGTGAACGATGTGGTGAATATAGGCAACGATAACGAAACTTCCATACTTGACCTGGCCAAAGTAATTATAACCCATACCGGCTCCCATTCCGAACTTATACATCTGCCCCCATTGAAAGAAGGTGATATGAAGCGTCGTATGCCCGATATTACCCGTATGAAAACATTGGTAAATCGTCCGCTTACCACATTGGAGCAGGGTATAGACAATATATTGAATGATGCATTGTGGAAATAGTTTGTTTTTTTATAGTATAAAAAAATGAATCTGTTTATCATTATATAAAAAACGGCTGGTATAAGTCGTTTTTTTTGTGTAAGCCAATATTTGAACATAAAATATAATCATGGCAAAAATAGGACTGATATCCAAAAGTAATTATATTAGGGGCTTGCAGTGCCTTAAATCATTGTATTTGTATAAAAATTTTCCTAAGGAAAGAGAATTGCCTTCTCCGGAATTATTGGAGCGTTTTCGACAGGGTAACAATTTCGGCAGAGCTGCATGGCAATTGTTTCCGTATGGGCTGGATTGCAGCCCTAAATTTATGAGCGCCGCCGTGCTGAAAACAGCAGCAGCACAGGTACATGAATTGTTAACAGCTCCCTGTAGCAGAGTACTATACGAGGCTACATTCCATTACGGCAACGTGGTGTCTATATTGGATATACTGGTAAAAGAATACAACGGCCTGCATGCCTATGAAGTAAAAAGCTCGGTGGAAATAAGTGAAACTTATATGCATGACGCCGCTTTTCAATATTATGTAATGTGTAAGTCAGGGTATATACCACAAAGTTTTAATATAGTGCACGTAAAGGAAAATTGTAGTCTAAATGAATGCTCACCTGACATTATGCGTATTACCAATGTTACCGAAGCGGTAAAAGCCGAACAACCCTATGTGGAAGCGAAGTTGGCTGCCATGCTGAAAGCTTTACAAACCCATGATACCTTAAGCATAACTCAGGGACCGCAGTGCGAATGCCCTTATCATTGCGATTATGTTACATATTGTAAGCAACATGTATTTACTATAGGCTAATTATTATAGTATATTTGGCGGATACTATTACAAGAGTAGTTAATATAAAAGAATGCCGTAGTAGCCAACGTTACACGCTGCGTGTGTGCGGGATGATTCATAGGTGAATGGCAGCTGCCTGTTGGAGTAGCACGGAAATAAATAATATAGACAACCCTATATGAACGCAATAAACGTAAAACTTATGTACCGGCCTTTGATTTCGGTTATGATATGCAATCCAAAGATCATGACCCTAACGGTATCGTGTGTTTATTTTATAACAGCATGGTAGAAGCGGTGCTATGACATACTTTAGCCGTGAAGGCGGTAAAGAAGTATTAACGGGAAACCAAAAAAGCATCTTATACAAGATGCTTTTTTGGGGTTATAGGTATGGTGCGTGATTAAAAGGCTACGCCTGCTTTTACACCTAATGATATGTACATACATGACTGGTCAGCATTTACCAATAGCGGACGAATATTTTGGCTGGGCTTGGTAGAGCCGGCATAATACCGCAGTGATGACTCTTGAAAGCGGGCAAATACCGATACTATTAAAGCAGTGGAGTATTTTACATTCACCTTTAGTCCAAAGCCTGTTTCGGCCATCCAGCCTGATTTGGCTCCATGAATAATGTATTCCGAAGTGTTGCCGGAGCCGGCTTTATACGGCTTGGAATCCATATACCAGCGGCTGGCATAGCCTATATTCAGGTACCATTGCGGAGCAAAACGATGCTTGGTCATATTTACTCTAAAATCTACATATACGGGCAAAAAAGCATTTTTAATGGTCCAATAATCAAAACTTACGCCTACGCCTAAGCATAAATACGGATTGAACTGGTAGCCCATAAACTGTGAAAGACTTACTGCTGGTAATCCCTGACGGAGAATTTCAGTCTCTTTTTCATTTTCTCCTTCTTTAGGAGCATAGGGAATACGTGCAAATCCATGGTAAAACGATGCCGAAGTAATGAACAGCGGCCCCTTCTCTTTAATGTATTTTAGCTCTTGTGCACAAGCCATATTACTACATGAACTCACCAGCACAAGTACACATGTTGTCAATAATGCTATTGCCTTTTTCATGCTGAAAAATTTATTTATAATACCAAAGTGCAAAGATACAATTTTTTTCACATACTATGGACTATTACATTATATTTTATTTTACCGGTGAAAAAAATATGCCGGAAGTGCTTTTTTTAAGGAAGGGTTCGTAGCGGTAAAAAAAAAGAGCATACTAAAAGTATGCTCCTTGTATGTATATGTTGCTGTAAGGCAATTATTCCAATATAGTGTTCCAATTGTGAACATCTTCATATTCACCTAATTGTATAGCACGGAGACGATCATATAATTTTTTAGACCAAGGACCCGGCTCTTTGCCAAAGTTATATGACTTGCCTGCTTCAGGGTCATCTACGCGTTCTATAGGACTGATTACAGCTGCAGTACCGCAGGCACCAGCTTCTTCAAATTCAGCCAACTCTTCTACCGGTATAGGTCTGCGTTCCACTTTCATGCCCATATCTTCTGCCAATTGCATCAAGCTCTTATTGGTAATGGAAGGCAATATAGAGGTTGAAAGCGGGGTGATATAAGTATTGTTCTTAATGCCAAAGAAGTTGGCAGCACCTGCTTCGTCTATGTATTTCTTTTCTTTGGCATCCAGGTAGAATTCACAGGCATATTTACCGCCGGTGCAGGCTTCAGTGTGCGCTCTTAAACTGGCAGCGTAGTTACCGCCTACTTTGTATATACCGGTGCCCAGAGGAGCGGAACGGTCATATTTACGGGTAATAACGTAGGGATTAGCCATGAAACCGCCTTTAAAGTACGGACCTACAGGCGTAACAAATATCATGAATAAATATTCTTTAGCCGGCTTTACACCTACCTGTGCACCTGTACCTATAAGTAAAGGACGTAAGTATAATGAAGCACCTTCACCATAAGGAGGTAAAAAGCGTTCGTTCATTTTAACCACTTTTATACACATTTCACGGAATAATTCTGTGGGTAATTCAGGCATCATAATGCCGCGGCAGGTGCTTTGCAAACGAGCTGCATTTTCTTCCAAACGGAATATACGTATTTTGCCGTCTTTACAACGGAAAGCCTTTAAGCCTTCAAATGCTTCCTGACCATAGTGCAGGCAAGTGGCAGCCATGTGTATGCTTATTTCTTCTGAAGAAGATACTTCAATGGCACCCCATTGACCATCGCGATTGTAACAACGAACGTTGTAATCTGTTTTAATGTAACCGAAAGGTAACTCTTTCCAATTTATATCTGTCATATTATTAATGTTTTATGTTATTATGCTATGATTGATTTAAGTTAGTGCAAAGTAAGCATATTTTTTTCAATTTAACCACTTTTTATCGTTTTTTTTTATTTCTATTCTTTTTTTTGCACTTTTAGAGCACATGTAACGTGGTGTTATTTTTGTGGTATAATAGCTATGAGTCGTTTTGAAGTATTTATATATGTTTGTTTTTCATTTTTTTGTGCTTTTTATAATAGCGAAAATGTATTTTGTACATCGTTTTGGGTATAGTATGGCGTGAATATTGTATCTTTGCACTTTGGTAAAGGTAGGAATAACCTTATTTTAGGGCGTGAGCCCTCATAATAATAAAAAAGAATATATAAATATATGAAAATGAGTATAAAACATATATGTTGCGGAATAGTCCTAATGTTGGTTTCCGCAGGAGCGGTAGCTCAGCAACACAGAATGCAGGTGTACAACCAGCAAATGCAAAAAATGAACCGTATGGTTCAGTTGCTTAATTTTTATTATGTAGATACCATAGATTTAGCTAAGCTGATAGAAAAAGGTACAGAAGAAATGTTAAAAGAGTTGGACCCGCACTCGGTGTACATACCTAAAAAGGACGTTACCCGCACCAATGAGCCTCTTCAGGCTAATTTTGAAGGTATAGGTGTTCAATTCCAAATAATTAAAGATACGCTGGTGGTGGTGGAGCCTGTAAAAGGCGGTCCTGCTGAAATGGTGGGCATAGTAGTGGGTGATAAGTTTGTAATGGTTGACGATACCCTTGCCGTAGGTAAAATATGTACTAACGACTGGATGTTTAAGCATCTGAGAGGTAAAAAAGGTACCAAGGTGGTGGTAAAGGTAAAGCGTGGCAACAGCCCTAAGTTACTCACCTTCACCATTACCCGTGATAAAATACCCATTAACAGCATAGAGTCGTATTTTATGGCCGATGATGTTACGGGCTATATTAAATTGGAGCGTTTTTCACAAACAGCTCATCAGGAGTTTGTACATGCGGTACAGGTGCTGAAAGAGCAGGGTATGCAAAATCTTATATTTGATCTTAGAGATAACGGAGGCGGATTTTTGAATGCCGCCGTGGAACTGGCCGATGAATTTTTGCCCGATAATAAGTTGGTGGTATATACCCAAAATAATCAGGATCATAATAAAATAACTTATAACACGCATGCGCCCGGTTGTTTTGAACAGGGTAAGCTGGTAGTGCTTATTAATGAATATTCGGCCTCGGCTTCGGAAATAGTGTCAGGAGCCATACAGGATTGGGACCGCGGGGTTATCATAGGTCGCAGGTCCTTTGGTAAAGGGTTGGTACAGTCGCAGGTAATGCTGCCTGACAGCTCGTTGGTACGGCTTACCACCTCCCGTTATTATATTCCCAGTGGCCGTTGTATTCAAAAACCTTATGAAGGGGTGGAAGACTATAGCCGTGATGCCATTAACCGCTACAACGCCGGCGAACTTACTCACGCTGATAGCATACATTTTCCCGATTCACTCAAATTTTATACCGCAGCCCAAAGGGTGGTGTACGGCGGTGGCGGTATTATGCCTGATATATTTGTCCCCATGGATACTTTAAAAGTATCGGATTACTATTGGCAATTGTTCCGTAATAATATGTTTAATCAGTTTATTATGTCCTACATAGAAGGTGAAAAGAATAATATATTGGCTCAGTACCCCACTTTTGATGCCTTCTATAATAATTATATGGTAAGTGATGCTTTACTGCAGCAGTTTTACGCTTATGCCCGTAATGAAGGTGTAATTGATACCATTGGCTTTGATATGCAGGCCTATTTAGAAGAGTTTTGGAAAGAGCATAAAGATACTGTTAATAAAATGTATGCTTCGTATGAGCAGTTTAAAGGCAGTAACGGCTTGCAGCACATGGTGGAAAAGTACATAGCTGACCACATGGAATATCAGGCGCATCGTAATGCCGTTTTTGATACCAATGCCCATGTAAAGCGTCAGTTAAAAACACTTATAGCCCGCAGGCTGTATGCATCGGAGCTGTGTAATAAAATATGGCTCGGTACTGATGAAACCTACTTGAAGGCATTGGAGGTAATACAGGATAAATCCTATTTTAAAAAACATCAAATAAAGTAAAGGTGTAAAAGTAACAAATAAAAATGTTATCTTTGCAAAATGAATATTAACATATAAATACAATATAAAATGAAGAAACTGATATTAATAGCCGCAGTTATGTGTACCATAAATGCCGTATCACAAGCACAAGAACCCACTACTGTACAGGCAGCTACTCCACAGGATTTGGTATTGGAACCTGCCGAATTATCGGGAGGCATGCCTTTGATGGAATTGTTAAAAGAGCGTCGGTCGGAGCGTAATTTTTCTGATCAGGAGGTGGAGCCCATGGCCCTTTCACGTATATTGTGGGCTGCCAATGGTGTAAACCGTCCCGAAGAAGGTAAGCGTACCGCCCCTTCTGCCCGTAATGCTCAGGAAATAGAAATATATATATTAAATAGTAGCGGTGCCTATAAATATATGCCTGCTGATATGCAGGTAAAAAAGGTTCGCGGAGGTGATGCCCGTAAGCAAATATTTAAGGATAAATTCTCCAATGCTCCCGTTATATTATTGTTGGTGGCCAATTATGATAAAATGAAAGATTTTGAAACAGTTGACCGTGATTTTTATTCAGCTATAGACTGCGGTTATGTAAGCCAAAATATATATTTGGCTTGTGCTTCCGAGCAGTATGCTACCGTGGCTGTAGGTCAGGTAGACCGAACTGCAGCAGCCAAGATGCTTAATATTAAGAATGGCAAAGTGATGATAGCTCATCCAATAGGTCGCCCGTAGGTATATCATACATAAAGCGTATAGGCAGATAAACCCGCAAGCGTTTATCTGCTTTTTTTTTGTTGTTAGCAGTCAACTGTTTTTAGTTTTAAATATTGTTTAAATGGTTGTAAATCAATGTTGATTAAAAATATTTCAACAAAAATATGTGCATTTCAGCATTTTGTAAGAAAAAAAATGCTACTTTTGCCACCTCAAAAAGAGAACCGTATTATTATCCGCAAACAAAGAAGGTGAAATATTTGTTTGGAACAATTAAAATATTAAAAAACAAGACGTTAAGTAAGTAAAAAATGAACACATTAAGTTACAGAACCGAGTCTGCCAATAAGGCAACGGTGAAGAAAGAATGGTTGCTCATAGATGCAGAAGGTGAAATTTTAGGACGTTTGGCATCTGTAGCAGCTAAATTGTTAAGAGGTAAACATAAAACCAATTTTACCCCGCATGTAGATTGCGGAGATAATATTGTTATTATTAATGCGGAAAAAATTCGTTTAACCGGTAAAAAAATGACCGATAAGCAATATGTACGTCATACCGGATATCCCGGAGGTCAGCGTTTTGCCACACCTAAGGAAGTATTAGCAAAAAAGCCCACCGCAGTTATAGAGCATGCAGTAAGAGGTATGCTTCCTAAGAACAGATTGGGAGATGCTATCTATCGTAATTTGTATGTGTATGCCGGTTCGGAGCACAAACAAGAAGCACAAAAACCCCGTTTAATCAACATTAAAGACATTAAGTAGTTATGGCAGTAGTAAATACATCAGGAAGAAGAAAAACAGCCGTTGCACGTATATATATGTCGGCTGGTTCGGGTAACATTATCGTTAACGGACGTGATTATAAAGAATATTTTTCTACCGGTACGCTTCAATATGTAGCCACTCAATCATTGGCATTGGTGAATGCATTAGGACAGTATGATATTAAAGTTAACCTTGACGGAGGTGGCGTTAAAGGTCAGGCAGAAGCATTAAGATTAGCTATTTCTAAGGCATTATGTGAAATAGATCCTGCTAATCGTGCTATATTGAAGCCTCAGGGTTTGCTTTGTAGAGATCCCCGTATGGTAGAGCGTAAAAAACCGGGTCGTCCCAAAGCAAGAAAACGTTTCCAATTCAGCAAACGTTAGTATTATATATAATAGATTACAAAGCATTATTAAGTGTTTAGTATCTAAATTGCAGAGACTTCTTCTGCCACTTAGCAGGGGAACTACTTTGTGATTGTTAATTAACAGAATGTAAACATTAAAAAAAAGAAAAAATGTCAAGCGTAAGTTTTAACGAATTGTTAGACGCAGGTGCTCATTTTGGTCACCTTAAAAGAAAATGGAACCCTAACATGGCTCCTTACATTTTCATGGAAAAGAACGGTATTCACATCATTGATTTGCACAAAACCGTTGCAAAGGTAGATGAAGCTGCCGAAGCCATGAAACAAATAGCCCGTTCAGGCAGAAAAATCATGTTTGTTGCTACTAAAAAACAGGCTAAAGAAGTATTAGCAGAGCAAGTATCAGCAGTAGGTATGCCTTACGTTACCGAACGTTGGCCGGGCGGTATGTTAACTAACTTTGTTACCATTCGTAAAGCCGTTAAAAAAATGGCTGCTATAGATGAGTTAATCAATAGCGATCAATGGAAAAACATTTCCAAACGTGAACGTTTGCAAATTCAACGTGAAAGAGCTAAATTAGACAAAAACTTAGGTTCTATTTCCGAAATGAATCGTTTGCCTCATGCTTTGTTTGTAGTGGATATTCTTAAAGAGCACATTGCAGTAGCTGAAGCTAAAAAATTAGGTATCCCCACATTTGCCATAGTAGATACCAATTCTGATCCTAATGCAGTGGATTATGCTATTCCTGCTAATGATGACGCTTCCAAATCTATTTCTATCATAGTAAAAGCTATGTGTGATGCTATTCAGGAAGGCTTGAATGAAAGAGCATTGGATAAAGATAAAAAAGAAGAAGAGGAAGAAGAAATAGTTGAAGCCGCTGACGCAGATGACACCGAAAAAGAAAATGCTCCCAGAAACGGTCGCAGAAGACGTATAGGTGAAAATGCAGAAGGTGACGGCGAAAAACGTCCTCGCAGAACAGTAGCAAAGAAAAAATAATATCAACTATTAAAACATAATATTATGGCTATAACAGCAGCTGAAGTAAACAAATTAAGAAAAGAAACCGGTTCAGGTATGATGGATTGCAAAAATGCACTTGTAGAAGCTGACGGTGATTTTGATAAAGCAATAGACATATTACGTAAAAAAGGTCAAAAAATAGCAGCTAAACGTGCAGACAGAAGTGCAAGCGATGGTTATGTATATGCACAAACTACCGCTGACCATACTTTTGGTGTAGTGCTTATGCTTAATTGCGAAACTGATTTTGTTGCCAAAACAGAAGATTTTATAGCATGTGCCAAAAAAATAAGTAATTTTGCATTGGCTAATAAAGTTCAAAACCTGCAACAATTATTAGATGCACAATTGGATGGTATGACTGTAAGTCAAATTATTACCGAATTGACAGGTAAAACAGGTGAAAAAGTCGAAATTAACCGCTATGAAGTAATGCAGAACGCATACGTGGCTTCATACAATCATAATGGAAACCGCCTGGCTACTATATGCGGATTCAACAAAGCCGGTAACAATATTGACACAGTAGGTCATGACATTGCTATGCAAATAGCCGCTATGAACCCCATAGCTGTAGATGCTGACAGTGTGCCTCAAGACATAAAAGAGCATGAACTTGAAATAGCTCGTGAAACTACCCGTCAGGAAGGTAAACCGGAAAATATGGTAGAAAAAATAGCACAAGGTAAATTGAATAAATTCTTCAAGGAAAATACTCTGGTAAATCAGGAATTTATTAAAGAAAGCAAAAAGACTATTGCACAGTACATGCAGGAAAACGACAGTGCATTGGTTTGCGAAGGATTCTATCGTTTACAATTGGGCGAATAGTATTTACTATATATAACCAATTTAAAAGGACTGTACAAAGTGCAGTCCTTTTTTTTGCGGGTAGAGAAGGTTATAAAATAGTACCCATATAGTAATAGTAAACACAAAAAAAACCGACATGGTCGGCTTTTTTTTAATGTGTTATGTGGTACTATTTGGCTTGGAATAAGTCCTTAATACCACCCAATGAACCTAATACTCCTGTAGCTTCGTAGGGCATGTATATGGTTTTGTTGTCTTTACCGCTTACCATGTCCTTTAGTGTGTCAATGTAGCGTATGGCTACCATGTATTTTACAGGGTCAGATTGGGTATTGCGTACGGCATTGGTAATTACCTCTATAGCCTCGGCTTCACCATTAGCAGTGCGTACGCGGGCCTGTGCATCACCTTCTGCTTTTAGTATTTGTGATTGCTTTTCGGCTTCGGCTTTATTGATAAGAGCCGTTTTCCAACCTTCCGATTCCAATATCTGTGATTGTTTTTTGGCTTCAGCCTCCAATATTTTGGCTCGTTTGTCTCTTTCGGCACGCATTTGCTTTTCCATGGCATCACGTATGTCGTGAGGAGGATTAATATCCTGTAACTCTACACGATTTACTTTAACGCCCCATTTGTGTGAGGCTTCATCCAGCACGGTGCGAAGCTTGGAATTAATGGTGTCTCTGGAAGTAAGTGTTTCATCCAAATTCATGTCACCTATTACGTTACGTAAGGTAGTTTGGGTGAGTTTTTCTATAGCATCGGGCAAATTAGATATTTCATAAGTGGCCTTAATGGGGTCCATTACCTGAAAATAGAGTATGGCGTTAATTTCAGTAACTACGTTATCTTTAGTAATTACATTTTGCTTGGGGAAGTCATACACTGTTTCACGTATGTCTATTTTGCCGGTATTGCGTTTTACCACGAGGGTTTTGCCATCATAGGTTTCACGGGTGTATCTCCACATTATTTGGCGAGGCCTGTCTATAACAGGTATAATTATGTTGATACCGGCAGTAAGGGTTTTATGGTATTTACCCAAACGCTCTATAATAACAACATCTGATTGTTGAACTATGCGAATGCCCGCAATTACAAGACATATAGCCAATGCGGCTAACAAACATAATACTATTAACATAATGATTTATTTTACTGGTTTTACTATTAATATATTGCTATCTATTTTTACTACTGTTATATTGGTTCCTTTTTCTATTATTTCATCAAGGTCGGCTACGGCTTTCCAGTCATCACCATATACCATAACTCTGCCGGTGTGCAGGGTGTTGTCTATGGTTTCGGTAACATAGCCTTCTGCATGATATAGTGCGTCTATGTTTATTTTAGTGTGGTCACTGCGTTTAAAGGCATATTTGTTCATAAGTGGCCTTACCGTGAAAAAACTTATAATAGTGCTAATAGCAAATACAACCAACTGTATGGTAATGCTGTCAGTAAAGCAGGCTGCTATGGCCGAGCACACGCACCCTAAGCAAAAACATAAAAATACGAATGTATTGGAAAATATTTCTATGATAAATGCAATTAAAGCTATAATGAGCCATATTTGGCAGGTAGTTAATGTTAAATCCATATTAAAATATTTTGAGTTTAAATATTATTTTGCAAAGATAGCATTTTTTTTTAATGTAAGCGGAGTTTTGTTAAATTGTTGTAAAAAAAATGCTATCTTTGCAATCGTTTTTTTATTACATCATATAGCAAATGCAAAACATAGAAGGTAATGTGTATTTTATTTCCGATTGCCACTTTGGCTTTCCTAATGAGCAGCAGAGTGCAGCAAGGGAGCGAAGAGTGGTGGCCTTTTTGGATAGTATAGCATCTGATGTTACGCATTTGTTTTTATTGGGTGATATATTTGACTATTGGTTTGAATATAAATACGTTGTGCCTAAGCATTGTTTGCGGTTTTTGGGTCGTTTGGCCGCTATGGCCGATAGAGGTGTACATATATATTATATATTGGGTAATCATGATATGTGGAATTTCGGTTATTTAGCCCATGAAATAGGGCTGCAGGAACTTCGCGGTGAACATGATTATATTATAAATGGTAAAAAGGTACGTGTGGGGCATGGTGACGGATTGGACCCTAAGGATAAAGGCTATTTGCTTATTAAGCGAATATATAACGCCAAATTTAACCAAAAGTGGTTTTCTGCCCTGCATCCTACTATAGCTACCCGTATAGCTACCCGTGTATCGCTTGCAAGCCGTAATGCTCATCAATTTCAAGATGAACATTGTGCCGAGCAATTGAATAAGCCCTTGTTGGAGTATTGTAACAAGGTACTGGAGCAGGAAAAGTTTGACTATTTCATATTCGGGCACCAGCATCATCCATTTGATATACAGCTAAGTGGTTCTGCAAAATATATCAACATAGGTGATTGGCAAACACACGATACCTACGCAGTAATGCGTCCGCAATGTGAATGTGAGTTGAAACATTTTTGTAATAGAATAAAATAGAGCAAAATAGATGTGAAAACACTTTAATGTGTAAAAATTGAGTCTTAAAATATAATAAGAAAAAACACGTAATAACATGTCAGATAAAATGCAAATAATTTGCAATCAGTTGAATGCAAAATCAAATTTGAAAATAGCTACTTACCAAAAGGCAGAAGAAGCTTTTGAAATGTTAAAGCAGGAAGCCGAACTTTTTACTGCGGAATATAAAAAAGCATATCCTGATTCCGCAGTGGTGGTAACTTATGAATCCAAGCAGTCTCAATGTTTCAGTTTGCGATATGGCAGTGATGTAATGTTTTGTACTTTGCATAGCAATGTGTTTGAATTTAATAGGGACCATGAAGTGATGAAAACCCCCTACATACGTGAAAATAAAGATCGCTCTTTTTGCGGTATTATATCCATCTATAATTTTTTAACCGACTCGGTTATATACGAACGCTATAATGATGTGGGATATTTAATAGGAAGAGTGTTCGTGAATTCCGAAGGACATTGCTATATTGACGGCAAGCGTGAACTGGGGCAAATATACAATAATTTCAGTTCCGTAATATTTGATAAACACATGGCCAATGAAATTATGGAAGCCGCTTTACAATATACTATCAACTTCGATTTGTTGGTTCCTCCCTATGAAATGGTGCAAGAATTGAACGTACATGATATGGTGGAATTGACCAATAAACACAATTTGATTAAAACGGCAAAGCGCTTAGGCTTTCGTTTTCAAGCAGATGCGGAGTAGAAAATATTTTACGATTTTTTTTAATTTGTATTGTTTTTTTTTGTACCTTTGCACTTGTCTTTGATGGAAGACATGGTCGGTTCATCTAAAGGTTAGGATTCAAGATTTTCATTCTTGCCATAGGGGTTCGAATCCCCTACCGACTACAAGCCTGTTTTAGCAGGCTTTTTTTATATAAAGTCGGCTCAATGAACACTGAACACTTTTATTTTACATACCCGTGGACAAGTTTTGCTCACACACATTTATACTACCGAAGATTTCGCATTAAACGTTTGTCTAATGTAAATATTCCTGCTAATCAGCGTTATACCATTATTGTGTCTAATCATCAAAATTCACTCAATGATGCCATGGGCATAGTAATGGCCGAAAAAGGTACCAAAGTGTGGTTTTTAGCTCGGGCCGATGTCTTTAAGTCTAAGCTGGCCGCTTTCTTTTTGAATGCTTATGGCTTATTGCCCGTGTATAGAGTGCGTGACGGATTGGCAAATGTGAAAAATAATTTGGAAATATTTGATAATGTAGAACATAAAATATTAAGGCATTGTCCCGTAAGTCTGTTCCCTGAGGCCAAGCATCAAAACCGACGATATTTAGGGCATTTTCATTTGTCCTATACACGATTGGCATTTTCTGTCGCGGAACGTCTTAATTTTCAGGAAGATGTGTGTATTTTACCTGTTGCCAATCATTATTCCGATTATTTCGCTTTTCGTCCCGATATGCTGCTTACTATAGGAGAGTATGTGTCCCTTAAGTCTTATTACAACTTGTATAAAGAAAATCCCCGTAAGGCACAAAATGAAGTAAATGACGTGGTTCGCTCCAAAGTGCAAAGTATGATGCTGGATATACAGGAGGAAGAGCATTATGAGGATATATATAACATGCTGTCAAATTATGGTGTTACCTATGCTATACGTAATGGAATTAATCCTAATAATATGTACGATAAGCTGTGTTCGGACAAGGCAATAGTAGCTAAGGTAGAATCCGAAAAAGCCTATGATGTTGATAATTTTGAGCAGTTGTGCCAATTGAGTCATGATTATACCCATGCGCTTAGTCAATATGGTGTGAATGACCAATGTGCGCGTAAATTATTGTGTGTACCCGGCGTAATGCTTCAAATATTGTACTTGCTCATAGGCATGCCGGTGGCATTGTGTGGAATAGTTCATCATATTATACCTATATTAATACCCAAGTACCTGTCCAGAAATATGAAAGATGTATTCATGAGGCCTTCGGTAGATTTGGGCTTAACGTCGGTAATAACCTTTCCGCTACTATATATATTGAGTATAATCATATATGGCAGTGTGTTTCATTCGTTTTGGATAGGTTTGTTGTGCGCATTGGCAGTAATGCTTACGGGACTATATGCCGACGAATGGCGTCGTACTGCCATGCAATGTGTTAAATACATACGTGCATGGTATATTCGTTGTCGCAAAGAACATGTGTGGAACAATATTTCGGATATCAGGGCACGTTTGGTTGCCCGTGCGGATGAAGTTATGAGCCGTTAGCAATCTGTGTTTTTTTTGCAGACCGCTCTTCAGGAAACAATAATATGATTTCTTTCAACTTGGGTACCAGTATGTAAGCGGTGCCTATAGCCGGTGCATAACATATAGAGGCTTGCTTTCTTTCAGGAGTAAACAACCGCTCCTGAGTGTCCAGTTTATTGGCTACGCCAAAAAAAAGTCCTGCCGAAAATAGTACTATTATTATGCCGAACAGGGCTCCCAGCAGGTTATTGAGTATGGCAGGTAATACCCCATTGAATACCGACTGACATAGTTTCCCTATAAGTATTACTCCTGTGGTCACTATTGCAAAGGTACACACCACCGATAATATATTGGCTACTTCACTATGTGAAAACATATATTCTGCTATATATTTGTTCCCATATACCGCTGCCCAGGCACCTGCTATTATGGCCAGCAGGTGAAATATTTCGCCAAAAAATCCCCGTCGAAATCCTTTAATGGCCATCCATACGGCTGCTATAAGTATAAGTGTGTCTATTATTTTCATATAAGCCCATGTAAAAAAATAATAAAGTTATAATGTGTGCTGTTGTTGGGTGGCAAACATGGCTTTGGCATATTTGGATGCATACACAAAGTCATTTACTTCTGCATTTTGAGTGTGGAGTATTTCATTATTACTGCCTCGCCACCACAAGTGTCCCTGATATATGAATGATATGGTATCACCTATTTCCATTACCGAATTCATATCATGAGTGTTAATTACAGTAGTAATATTGTATTCAATGGTAATTTCATGTATGAGCTGGTCTATTACCAATGAGGTTTTGGGGTCCAGCCCCGAATTGGGCTCGTCACAAAACAGGTATTTGGGATTCAATGCTATAGCCCTAGCAATAGCCACTCTTTTTTTCATGCCGCCACTTATTTGTGAAGGGAATAACTTATGCGCTTTGTTTAAGTTTACCCTTTCCAGACAAAAATCAGCACGCATCTGCTTTTCCTTTTCACTTTGATTAGTAAGCATGGTGAGCGGAAATTTTACATTGTCTTCCACAGTCATGGAATCAAATAGAGCACTGCCCTGAAATAATACGCCCATTTCCTGCAGTATGTGTTCATAGTCCTTTTTGCTTATATTGTTTAAGTTTCTGCCACTATATAGTATGGAGCCTTTTTCGGCCTTATACAAACCTATAAGGCATTTCATGAGCACTGTTTTTCCCGAACCGCTTTGCCCTATTATAAGGTTGGTTTTGCCTTCTTCAAAACAGGTGCATATATCCGATAGTACTTCTCTGCCGTCAAAATATTTGTATAGGTTTTTTACTTCTATCATATTATCCTAAGAATATTTGGGTGAGTATAACGTTGAATAACAATAGTCCAAAACTGCTGTTGACTACAGCCTGAGTACTGGCTTTTCCCACTTCTAAGGCTCCGCCTTCGGTTTTGTAACCACAAAACCCTGATACTGACGCTATTATAAATGCAAATACCAATGTTTTCACTAGTGCGTAGTATATGTCATAAGGCCTAAAAAAACTCATAATGCCTTCAAAGTATTGCTCGGGAGGAATGGTGCCCATGAATTTGCAGGAAAACCATCCGCCAAAAAGACAAAGAAATATGCTTATAATTACCAATATAGGGTTTACTATGCAGCAGGCTATTATTTTAGGCAGTATAAGGTGTGAAGCCGAATTAATACCCATGGTGTCTATGGCATCTATTTGCTCGGTAACCTTCATAGTACCTATTTCTGAAGCTATGTGGGAACCTATTTTACCGGCCAGAAACAGACTTATAATTGTAGGTGAAAATTCCAATACTACCGACTGTCGTACCACAAAACCTACCGTCCATGTGGGTATCCACGGACTTTCTACCTGTAGCGTGGTTTGAATAGTAAGTACCGCACCCATAAATACCGATATTACCGCTACTATCAAAAGCGATTGTATGCCCAACTCATATATATTGTCGGCCAGCTGTCGCCTAAAATAGGACATTTTTTTAGGCCGTTCAAACACCCTTCG
Organism: Bacteroidales bacterium; assembly: GCA_045598105.1. Lineage (GTDB taxonomy): Bacteria > Bacteroidota > Bacteroidia > Bacteroidales > WCHB1-69 > UBA1205. The sequence continues at coordinate 35,102 of JAZLLK010000068.1, forward strand.
CATCAATAGTGCGTATTCTCCTATAAATTGAAGTATTTTCATTCGTAATGTATGTGTTAAACTTTAATTGCGAAACATAGTTAATAACTATGGTGTAAAATACTTGGCTCCTTATGGCAACTCCAAAATATTACCACCTTCATATAGGTACAAAAGTATAATTTTTATGGCATATAAACAATAAAAATGCCAAAAAAAAGTTATATATATGATAATACAAAGTTATATGAAAGCTAAACATAATATATTACCACTACTTGTACTTGCAGTATTGTCATTATTGGCAATGTCATGCGTCTCCGGTCGCTATGCTCCTAAGTCGCCAAGGCGTACACACCGTTGTGGTGACTGCCCCAGGTTTACTTATGTTAATGTACCATTGCAAGGTAATATTACTACATACAGGCAGGTATAGTATGAATAATTCATTGGTGAACGTGGCCCCTTATGTGCCTGCTATGGCAAAAAATATGGTAGCAGCTATGCTGCAAAATGAACCCGTGCATATAAGCGTAGTGCCTCCACGTAAATCACTATTGGGAAGTTATAGTCCTGCTATACATGCACGCCCGCATACCATTACGGTCAATGCCAATTTGAATCCTTATCAGTTTTTGGTGGTGCTGCTGCATGAGTGGGCTCATTATGTGCAATGGCAGCAATACCATAGTAAAGGCCATGGCAAGGAATGGAAATTGTGCTTCGCTCAACTACTTGTACAATATGTGCATGGTAACGTGTTCCCTCCTGATTTGGCTCGGGCCGTAACTGACTATGCTGCACATGTCAAAAGCACAGAATGTGCCGATATGGAAATGTGCCGTTTGTGCCAAAAGTATGATAACATGTACCAAAAACAACAAAACTCGTTTTTTTTGGCCGATATACCGGAAAAAACTGTATTTTTGCACAATGAAATTCCTATGCAAAAACAACAAACACTTAGGAAGTATGTAGTTCGTAAGAATTTGAAAAATAACAGGTTATATCGCTGTCATCCTTCCATGAAGGTTACGGTGTGTAGCGAAGAAAATATTAAAAGTATTAAAAATTAGACAATATGAATAACAATAATTATTGTGTAATAATGGCAGGAGGTGTGGGCGCCCGTTTTTGGCCGCTTAGCCGCACATCTAATCCTAAACAATTTATAGATATATTGGGTATAGGTAAGTCGTTAATACAGCTTACTATAGATAGGTTTGCTCCTATATGTCCCCGTGAAAATGTATATATAGTTACCAATGAAATATATTATGATTTGGTAAAAAAACAATTACCGTTTTTAACTGATGAACAAATAATATTGGAACCTATGCGTAGGAATACCGCTCCGTGTATAGCTTATGCTAATGCCAAAATTAAAAAACGTAATCCTAATGCCAATATTGTAGTGGCCCCATCCGATCACGTAATATTAAATGATGCAGCATTTGTAGAGCATATACAGGCAGCTATGGATTGTTCTGATAATAATCCTTGGTTGCTCACATTGGGCATTAAGCCTACCCGCCCTGATACAGGATATGGCTATATTCAGTACGATGAAAAAATGACTTATGCTCCGGAGCAGCGTATTTCAAAAGTAAAATTGTTTACCGAAAAGCCACAGTTGGAATTGGCTAAGCAATTTATCGAAAGCGGTGATTTTTTGTGGAATGCCGGTATATTTGTGTGGAAATTGCCGGTAATAGAACATGCATTTGAAATGTACCTGCCCGAGGTGCATGAATTATTTGATCAGGCTGCTTACAGCATAGGTACCCATGAGGAAAAAGCCGTTGTCCGTCAGGTATATGAGCGTTGTCCTTCTATTTCTATTGATTATGGTGTTATGGAAAAAGCAGCCAATGTGCATGTGTTGGCTTCCGATTTCGGATGGAGTGATTTGGGTACATGGGGCTCGCTGTTTGAGCAGTTAAAACATGACGAAAATAATAATGCCATACAGTCCCCCGAAGACGTATTTACCTATGCGGCTAATGATTGTATTATTAGCACTCCCAAAGGAAAGGTTGTAGTGGTGCAGGGCTTGCAGGATTATATAGTATCGGAAAGTGGTAATACCTTGCTCATATGTAAAAAATCTGACGAGCAGCAAATCCGTCAGTTTGTGAATGATGTACAATTACAAAAAGGCGATAAATACATATAACATTAGTAATGTCAAAAAATAACGAAAACCAAATTATAGAAAGCATAGCTAATAAGGACTATGAGTATGGTTTTACTTCTAATATAGAAACTGATTATTTTCCTAAGGGTATTAATGAAGATATAGTACGTAAAATATCTCAATATAAGGAGGAACCTCAGTGGCTGTTGGATTTTCGTATGGAAGCATTCCATAAATGGCAAACCATGCAGGAACCGCATTGGGGGCATTTATCATTTCCCAGTATTAACTATCAGGATATTATATATTTTGCCGTTCCCAAAAAGAAAAAGCAGTTGAGCAACCTTAATGAAGTGGATCCTGATGTGTTGGATATGTTTAACAGGTTGGGTATTTCATTAGATGAACAAAAAAGGCTTTCTAATGTAGCCGTAGATGCAGTGGTAGATTCCACTTCGGTAAAAACCACTTTCCAAAATACTTTGGAAAAATATGGTATTATATTTTGTTCTTTTGGTGAAGCGGTAAAGCGTTATCCGGAATTGGTACGCAAGTATTTGGGTAAAGTAGTACCTGCTACTGATAATTTTTACGCTGCATTGAATTCTGCCGTGTTTTCTGACGGTTCCTTTTGTTATATACCTAAAGGCGTGCGTTGTCCTATGGATTTGTCAACTTATTTTCGTATTAATGCCGAAAATACCGGACAATTCGAGCGTACCCTCATAGTAGCCGATGAAGGTGCTTATGTCAGTTATATGGAAGGATGTACCGCTCCACAACGAGATGAAAATCAGTTGCATGCAGCAGTAGTGGAAATAATAGCCCATAAGGATGCCGAGGTAAAATATTCTACTGTTCAAAACTGGTATCCCGGTGATAAAAACGGAAAAGGTGGAGTGTATAATTTGGTTACCAAGCGGGGACTGTGTGAAGGTGATAATTCTAAAATATCATGGACACAGGTAGAAACAGGCTCTGCCATTACATGGAAATACCCCGGATGTATTCTTAAAGGTAATAATTCGGTAGGAGAGTTCTACTCGGTAGCTGTTACCAATAATTATCAGCAGGCCGATACCGGTACCAAAATGATACATATAGGAGCCAATACCCGTAGCACTATCATATCCAAAGGCATTTCGGCCGGTAAGAGCCAAAACAGCTATCGCGGTATGGTAAAAATAGTGCCTCACGCCACCAATGCCCGTAATTATTCCCAATGTGATTCATTATTGCTTGGTGACAAGTGTGGGGCTCATACTTTCCCGTTTATAGATTGTAAGAATAAAACCGCCATATTGGAGCACGAGGCATCCACTTCCAAAATATCGGAAGAACAATTGTTTTATTGCAGACAAAGAGGTATAAGTGAAGAAAGTGCCATAAGTTTAATAGTTAACGGCTATGCCAAAGATGTATTAAGCCGTTTGCCCATGGAATTTGCCGTAGAAGCACAAAAACTGCTATCAGTAAGCATAGAAGGCTCTATAGGCTAGTACATGTAGTATAATATAATGTAAGTTAGCTGAAGTTTTTTCGGCTTAAGCCGGTAAACAAAGATATTCTTTTAGCATAGTGTGCCCACACTATGCTTTTTTGATATATGTGGGATACGGCTGTAGGAGGATATGCTTTTCGCTGTTCCCTATATATGCTTTTCATTTTTCTATAAGCCCTGCGGGCTGAAAATACAGCCTTAAAGTCCCCCATGTGCCCTTGTAACAAAAACATACCCGCTGACATTATGTCCATTACCCATCGGCATGCCAATATGTAGTGCATACTATGTTCAGGAAGATTTTTGTATAATAGTAGCATATTGTTTCTAAAGTTAAGAAATGTTTTGCGTGGCGACTGCTTGGGGAGTGTACCTCCTCCTACATGATATACCACCGATAAAGGATAATATATAATATGAGTACCTGCCAATTGAGCACGCCAGCAAAAGTCTATTTCTTCCATGTGGGCAAAAAAATGTGCATCCAAGCCTCCCAGGCGGTGGTAAAGCTCACTGCGGACAAACATGCATGCGCCAGTAGCCCAAAATATATTGCATATATCATTGTACTGTTGGCAGTCATGTTCCACATGGTTAAATATGCGGCCACGGCAAAACGGGTAGCCGTATTTATCTATGTAACCTCCCGCAGCTCCCGCATATTCAAATTTTGATTTATCACAATAGGAAAGTAGCTTAGGCTGACATATGCTTACTTGCGGATGCTCATCCATGTAGGTGATTATGCCACTTAACCAGTTAGGGGTAACCTCTATGTCAGAGTTGAGTAAACAATAGTACTCGGCCGGTATGCGGGTCAATGCCTCATTGTAGCCTCCGGCAAACCCATAGTTCTTATCGTTTATTACTATGCTTATATCAGGATAAGTCTGCTTTAACCATGATATGGAATCGTCGGTGGAAGCATTGTCTGCTATAATAATACGTGCCCACTGCGGAGTGTAGGCAACTAGTTTCGGCAAAAACTCTTCCATTAATTTGCGTCCGTTCCAGTTTAATATAACTATTGCTAACTTATCCATGTCTTTATTATATTATTTTGCAAAGATAACATTTTTTTTTGTGGCAATTATTTCGTCCCGTTCCCTTTACCATAAAAAATTTTTTTTTGCTGACAATACCATGGCAAGTATGTATAAAAAAAAGACGTTTTTCTGCTATTTACATAGAAAAAGTCACCTGCAAAGGTAAATTATGAATATATAAATGTTAATAAATTTATGAATTTGTATATATTAGTGTGCGCAATTTGTTTATTTACAATTGTTTATTATTTTGAGAATATTTTTTATGAAAACGCTATTTTGTATCAAAAAAAATTGTACCTTTGCCAACTGAAAATTTAAGTAGTATATAAAGGAAAAAAAATATAGAAGAATGGCAAATCATAAGTCACAATTCAAAAGAATCAGACAAAACGAGAGAAGACGTTTAGAAAACAGATATTGGGGTAAAACCATGCGTAACGCTATTAAGAAACTTAGAGAAGAACATGATTTGAATGAAGCTAAGTCAAAGTTGCCTAAGGTAGTTTCTTTAATAGATAAAGTCGCTAAAAAGGGTGTAATTCATAAGAATAAAGCAGCAAACCTTAAATCAGGTTTGATGATAAAGATAAACAGAATGGCGTAATAGCCTTTGTGTGGTTTTTTTCATTGGTTTTTAATTTGGGGCGGGATTGATTCTCAAGCAATCCTGCCTGTTTTTTTATACTTATAGCCATGACTATTGATGAAATAATGAAAGCCTTGTATTTTAAGAAACAAGCATATTTTTTGGATATGTTCGGCAAGGTAAAATGTAACCGAACTACTCTATATAGTGACCGAAACAATTGCACAAATAATAAGCATATACAAAAATGGCTGGCCATTAATGATTTGCTTAATGTAGCCACTTATTTTAATGCTTCGTGGGTACCTGATTGGGCTAATGGGGAAGAAAAAAAATACACCATAGTCCGCAAGAATGGCGTATATGTATCACAGCAGGTGCAGGAGCCTGTTTCCATAGTATATTTCAGTAGTGAACAGGACGCCCGGTGTGTAATAGAAGTGATGGGTAAAACCTTATTAGATGAAATTTTTGCTTAGCTACAAAATATACTATTGTATATTTTTTCAGTGGCTAATGTGTGAGTGCGTACATATTGTCCTGCCTGTTTTCCTGCCTGTTTTAAGGCGTTTTCTTCATTTCGCCATTGTATAAATTGCTTTTCAAGCTCCGCATAGGTGCTTACTGGGCAGGCACCTTGTATTTGTATTAAATCCACAGCTTCTTTAAACTTTTGATATTTAGGACCAAAAAGTATGGGTTTGCCATAGGTGGCGGCTTCTAATATATTATGTATACCGCGGCCAAAGCCTCCGCCTACATAGGCTATGTCAGCATAATAATATATGCTGCTAAGCATGCCTATGGTATCTATTATAAGTATATTATAGTCTTTTATATTGAATATGTTGTCTATATGGGTATAGCGTGCCACTTTATAGTCTATGTATAGTTTTTCCAGCCCGTATATGCGTTGTTCGTGGGTTTCATGAGACGCTATTATCAGTTTCATGTCAGGATATTTGTGGTATAGGCGGGCAAGCAGTATATCATCGGGTAGCCATGTACTGCCACATACCATGGTGAATTGACCGTTACAAAATTGTTCTATAGCAGGTATCCTTTTAGCTTGAGCTATTATATCATTAACTCTGTCAAATCGGGTATCACCCACCACCTCGGCTTGCATTATATGGTGCTGTTGCAGTAGCTGTAGCGATGCTTCATCCTGAACGTAGAATCGGGTAATTTCCTTCAGTTGCTTAAGCATCCATTTGCCCCAAAATCTAAAAAATATTTGTTTTGGCCTAAATATGCAGGATATTACATAAAAAGGTATACCCATTTTGTTCGCTTGATGTATATAATTAAACCAATAGTCATATTTTACAAAAAATATCATCTTCGGATTTACCATTTCCAAAAATGTTTTGGCTTGCCATGTGCTATCACTTGGCAGGTAGAATATGTAGTCGGCTTGCGTATAGTTTTTCCTTACCTCGTATCCTGATGGAGAATAAAAGGTGAGTACTATTTTATATTCGGGGTGGCGTTGTTTTATACGTTCTATGAGAGGCCGTCCCTGTTCAAATTCTCCTAATGAAGGACAATGTACCCATATGCGTTGTTCCTGTGGCTGTAGTGTGGAACGAATGTGTGCTATAATTCCATGCCTGCCTTTTACCCATAATTTTGCTTTAGGATTATTGAGTGCTACTAAGCGTGCCACTAAAGCATATAAGGCAATGAATATGTTATACAAAAAACGCATACTTTAAAATCTTGATTGAAATATTCTATATGGATTATGCTTGTATAGTGGTATAATCCATCCTACTTTGAATCCTATAATACTTTCAAAATATTTGTTGTTATCTTTAGCCATAAGACTAAAATCATAGGCTCTTTGACGTTTGGCCCAATTCTCCACTATTTCTATGCCTCCATAAAAACACAACAGGTTTTTTTTGGTAAGGTGCTGATAACCTATGAATTGATATAAAGAAAATCCTAAAGTAAGCCTGTCATAGCCTTTGCGGTATTCTTCATTGAGTGATAATACGGCATTATTAGGATTGTTGATGTGCATATAGTGTTGCAGTACTCCTATGCCGGCCTTAAGTACCAGACCCGAATTGCGGTATTTGGGTGTAAAGCAAAAAACCTTTCCTGCCATAAGCGTAAACTGTAAACCGCGGTAATCTACCGATATATCATTAGTGGCAGTACCATTATTGGCTATAAAGTAACCGGCACCTTCAGGTACTAACTCTTTAAAAGCCGCATTGGTTACTTCCGGCTGTACTTTGCCTTCAAATTGGTAATTGAAGGTAAAACCTATGAGCCAGTTACTTTTTGTTTTTATATTAATGCCGGTGCCTACCGAAAGAAAGTTTTTATAGTCTTTCCTTAAGTCCGCTAAGGGTATATTGTAAGCAAATTCAAATTGGGTGTATACAAATAAGGAGGCAGAATCTACAGCAGATATTTTCTCCTGTAACTTTTGAGCCTGCAAGGCTTGTATGCCTGCAATACAATACATTACTATTATAAAATGCCTGATAATACGCTTCATCATTTGGGGGTGTATTAAAAAAAAGAATCAGGTATCTAACGATACCTGATTCTTTTTTATTGTGTATCTATGTTATTTCTTTTTGGGCACCTGAAATTTATAACCTAAGGTTAAACCAAAGGATTCCTGAAATTGCAGGTGGTCAGTCTGACGGGCGTTGCCTTCACGGTCAAATAATTGATTGCCATCCATATCATATACGTTGAATTTAATATCATAGTCATATAACATGGCAAATTTGAGTGATAAGCTTAGCCAATCGGTAAGGTTGAACATCCATGTCATATCCCAACGGGCATCTAAGTTACGTAATTGCTTGTATTCACCCAAATAGTCATAGAATAATTCCAACTTGGTGTATAATTTAATTTTAGGATGAATATCGGCGTTGAATACTATATGGGTGGAGGCACCTATTGCGGTATAAAGTTTTTTACCTTTCAATACACCAAATTTATCTTCTTCAAAAAAGCGTTGATTGGATTTTGAGGTCATTTTGGCACCAATGGGTGAAATATACCATGACCACATTTTACGCTTGTAATCCATACCTATTGATAATGTGAAATATCCCGGTGTCATAAAGGATGAGGTGAGTAAGGTATCATTGTCAGGGTCATAACCATTGGTCATTTGAGTGTTAAAGGTAAACATGGCTCCATAGTACCAAAAACCACCGGCTTTATAACCTAATTTGGATTTAAAATCCAAATTATCCGATACCTTTTCTATTTTTGTGCCTGTGCCCTTAGGCGGCTTAGGGTTAAAAGTTACTCTCATGCCGTAATCTAAGTCTAATATGTTTTCCCATGCTAATTTGTCTTTTTGATAACGCAGGTACATATTGCCTAATAACTGACCTCCTATGGTAGGGTTGGAGGCGCCTACCCAATTCTTAGAAAATGATTGGTTAATAATTACTTGAAATCCTGCACCAAATTCCCATGGATGGTCTGCCTTTTTGTCAACTAATGCTCCCACTTCCTGTGCCTGCTTGGTAACGTCTATAAGCTCTTGTGCTTTAACGTTATACATGCTTATTATGGCTATTGCCAATGCCCATACTATGCTAAGTCTTTTCATACTATGATATTATTGTTTATAAAAAAATGCAAAGGTAGCAAAAATAATGATACGACTTCCTTTTTTTTGTGATTTATGACATTTTGTCATGCTTTTTTTTATGGCATAGCATTTGATAAAGCAGTAACGGAATAATACGTATTCTATATGTATACAATGTTTGCAGACAGGTGGGTGTTTTATTTAGCACATGTTTTTTTAACTTTATTCTGTTAGCGTTGTCTGCATAAAGAGTACAAAACAAATTAAAAAAACGTAAACATTATGGAAGTGAAAAGCGGAAGTATTAGTATGCAAACGGAAAACATGTTTCCGATTATTAAAAAGTTTTTGTATTCAGATAATGAAATATTCTTAAGAGAATTGGTGTCCAATGCCGTAGATGCTACCCGAAAGCTACAGGCTTTGGCAAATATGGGTAAGGCTACGTGTGAGTTAGGAGACTTAACCATAGAAATAAAAATAAACAAGGCCGATAAAGAGCTTATCATATCCGATAAAGGCGTGGGCATGACAGCCGATGAGGTGGAAAAGTATATTAATAATGTCGCCTTTTCGGGTGCTAATGAATTTTTGGAAAAGTATAAAGAAGTAGAGGCTTCTACGCTTATAGGTCATTTCGGCTTGGGCTTTTATTCCGCATTTATGGTGGCCGATAAAGTAGATATAGTTACCAAATCATATATGCAGGATGCCGTACCGGTAAAATGGACCTGTGACGGTTCTACCCAATATTCTATAGAAGAAACCACAAAAGCCGAAAGAGGCACCGATATTATATTGCACCTGTCTGATGATACGCTGGAATTTGCCGAGGAAGACAGAATACTGGGTATATTAAAAAAATATTGTAAGTTTCTGCCTGTTCCCATTCGTTTCGGTAATGAAAAAAAATGGGAAAAACCGGAAGGAGAAGATAAAGAAAAAGAGGTAGAAAGGCCTCGTATTATTAACAATACCACGCCATTGTGGAAAAAGAGCCCTTCTGAAGTAACAGAACAGGAGTATAATGACTTTTACAGGGAATTGTATCCTTATTCTTATGAGCAGCCCTTATTTCATATACATATAAATATAGACTATCCTTTTAATCTTACCGGTATATTGTCCTTTCCTAAGGTGCGTCAGCAGGTAGATGTTCAAAAGAACAAAATACAGCTATATTGTAATCAGGTGTATATTACTGATCAATTGGAAGGTGTGGTACCGGAGTTTTTAATGTTGCTGCACGGCGTTATAGATTCACCTGATATACCTTTGAATGTAAGTCGCAGTTATTTGCAAAGTGACAGCAATGTGAAGAAAATAGCTTCACACATTACTAAGAAGGTGGCTGATAAGCTGGAAGAAATGTTTAAAAATAATCGTGAGGATTTTCGGCAGAAATGGGATGATATGAAAGCCTTTATGCAGTATGGTATGCTCACCGATGAAAAATTTTACGAGCGGGCAGTTAAATTTTCCCTGCTGAAAAATGTAGATAATCAGTATTATTCCTTGGAGGAATACAAAGATAAAATATCGGCTTTGCAAAAAAATAAGGAAGATCATTTAGTGTACCTGTATGCTACCAATGTAGAAGAGCAGTATGCTCAAATACAGGCCGCCAAGGCCCATGGTTATGATGTGCTGCTCATGGATGGCATATTGGATATGCACTTTATTAATCTGCTGGAGCAAAAATTGGAAAAATCGGCTTTTACCCGAGTAGATGCCGATACCATAGATAAACTTATAGCCAAAGATGAAGCCATGCCTTCTAAGCTTACTAAAGATGAGGAAACGCGGTTGAAAACATTTGCCGAAGGCATGGTGAACAAGGAAAGATTTGAAGTGGTGCTGGAAAATATGCCTGATGATGATTATCCTATGGCTATTACCAAGCCTGAATTTATGCGACGTTTTGCCGATATGCAAAAAATGTCGGGCGCTAATGCTTTTTGGAATAATGATATGCAGAGAAGTAATTTGGTTATTAATACCAATCATGCATTGGTAACAGCTATGTTGCAGCAGGCCGACGAAGACAAAAAGAAAGAAATGTTCAGTCAGTTATTCGATTTGGCATTGCTGTCACAGCAAATGTTGCAGGGTGAAGCCTTGAACAGTTTTGTGAAAAGGTGCATTAGGCAAATGAATAATGAATAAATAAAAACATAGTTTGTTCTATTTTTTTTGAAAGAAACCAAAATTTTAAAAAAAATATGTTACCTTTGCAATTTGAAATATGCATTATGCATATTTCAAGTAGAAAAATAAATTAGTATTAATTAATAAAGATAAGAAAATGAAGAAGTTATTTTTGTTAGCTGCCGGTTTTGTGGTAGCAATGGGAGTGAACGCACAGGTAATGCCTATGCAGCAGCAAAGTATGCGCATGCCTAATGCCACTCATGAATTCCAAAAAATGGTGCAAATGCCTGCACGTAGCGTCATGGTTAATGATGTTCCCGAGGTAGCTGTTAAGCACGTAATAAATCACAAGTCGAATTATGAAACATTAGGTTGGTTGTCTTCTTACAGCTATGGTGTGAATTATGCCGGTAGTGATAATTTGGCATGGAAAGGCTCAGAAGCAGATTTGTTCCCTGATAGTTTGGTAGTACTTGATGCATGGTACTATACTGATGAAGAAACTATGCATGGAAATCACGCCTCTATGCATAAAATAGGTTGTACTTTTGACCCTATGTCTGTGGCATTTGATCCTGAGTGGACCAGTCCTTTGTTTGGTAGCAAAGAAGAAATGCAAGACGGTAATGTAACCACTATGGTTTACACTCATAATAATTACAGAGTAGACTCTGTAATGTTACGTTTTGACTATATTGCAGGTGTGGAAAAAGATACCGCATTGCTCGGTCATGCTTATACTCCTGATACTGTACGTTTTTATATGTGTCAATATCCTGCTTATCAAAAAGGTGCTCCTTATAACCAACAGGACTACATTAAGCTTGTTTATAGAGAATCAGGTGTTCACTTAACTGTACCGGCTGCCGAATTTGTTCAGGATGCGTCAGTTAAGGGTAGTGCCACCCAAATGAAATCATCTACTTCTTCATTAAAAACATACGATTACATATTGGATCCGTATAATGATACTACTAATAGTGCATTGGGTTATGTAGGTTGGAAAGGCAGATATGTAACCTTAGATGAACCTTATGAAGTAGAAGCCGGCAATATTTTGTGTATGATGATAGAATATATACCTTCATTCTCCTATGATTTGGATGATACTTTGGCATTAACCAAATACAATCATCAGGCTGAGGAATTAATATCCAAAACCAACTATGCAAGTACCTTCAGTGTTCCTGTATGTAATTACGTACTTGATGGGGAGCCTCAGTTTGATTGGTTAAATGACCAGGGTGGTGGTAATAACTGTCGTATAATGGAAGATAACGATGTTCGTTATGATATGTTAGAAAGTAACAATATAATGAAAGGTTACTATGTAAACTATTATTATGCTATGCCTATGTTTTTATTTCATATAGAAGTGGGTGATGATGAATTGGAAGTAATAGATACAACTCACATAGATAGTAATTTTGTATCTGAAGCCAGTTTATTGGTGAACACAGTATATCCTAACCCTGTTAGTGATAAAATCAACGTAAGTTTATCTAATGATGAATCAGCAGTAGCTGTTCTTTACAATTTGGTAGGTCAGGAAGTAAAAAGAACTGAAATTTCAGCTCAGGTAAGCACAATAGATGTTGCTGATTTGGCTGCAGGTATTTACATGTTGAAAGTGAATCAGGGTAATAAATCACAAACAGTGAAAATTACCAAGCGATAATAGCGTAAGCGAGTTATATAAAAGGAGGCTTAGGCCTCCTTTTTTTTATGGTTATATTTATTATATATAATGTATATATCCAATAGGAAAAAAAATTTTTTGGGGCAAAATGTGAAAACGCAATAAAAAAAATGTTACCTTTGCAACCTTGAAATTCACTATTTATAATTAACAAAAAGAAAGAGGTATTTTTTATGATTGTTGTCCCAATTAAGGAAGGTGAAAACGTTGAAAGAGCGTTGAAAAAATTAAAACGTAAATTTGAAAAAACAGGTGTTGTAAGAGAACTTAGAGCACGTCAAAAGTTCACCAAAAAGTCCGTAATTTTGAGAGAACAAAAGCGCAAAGCTATTTACGTACAGCAGTTGCGTGCAAAAGAAGAAGAATAAAAATTTTTTTTTAGTTCTTTATTCAAAAAAAAATGTTATCTTTGGAGCAGTCAAAGGATAACATTTTTTTTATGGATATTCTACACAATTTTTTGCAGTATTTGCAGGTAGAGAAGAAGTATTCTAAGTATACGATAGAAGCATATAAGCTTGATATAGAGCAGTATGATTGCTATTTGCGGCAGCTAAACAGTTCTATAGTAGCGGCAGATGCCCGTAAATTGCGTATGTGGATATCGGAGTTGATGTTGCAGAATATAAGTGCCAGAAGTGTGCATAGAAAGTTGTCCTCATTGCGTACCTATTATCATTTTTTGCAGCAGCAGGGGCTGGTAAAGGAGAATTGGGTAGACAAAGTAGAGTTGCCAAAGGTTAGTCAGCGTTTACCGGTGTTCTTTTCGGAAGATGAAATGGACAATTTATTTGAAATGATTACATATGAGCCCACATTTGAAGGCGTGCGTGACAGGGTGGTATTGGAATTATTTTATTCTACCGGTATGCGTTGCAGTGAGCTTATAGGTCTTAAACATAGTGATTTAGATTTTTCTAACCATACTATACATGTGTGTGGCAAGCGAAATAAGGAAAGATTAGTCCCCATGGCTCCGCTTGTGGCACAAATTTTGAAAGAGTACATGGATGTGAAGTCGCGAATGTTTTCATCGGTATATAATGCCGGAGTATTGTTGCTTACATCCAATGGTACGCCTTTGTATAGGGAAATGGTGTATCGCATAGTACGAAAATATATTGACAGGGTGTCGGTATTAACCAAGCGGAGCCCTCATGTAATCAGGCATACTTTCGCAACACATTTGCTCAATAACGGAGCGGATATTAATGCGATAAAAAGCATTTTAGGACATTCGTCTTTGGCATCTACGCAGGTGTATACGCACACGTCGATTTCACAGTTAAAAAAAACGTATAACCGGGCTCATCCGAGAGCTTAAAAAAGGAGGAATTTATGTTAGTAAACATTAAGTCAGTGCATTTCAAGGCAGACAAAGGTTTGGAAGAATTTATTACCGACAAGTTGAATAAAGTGGACAAGTTGTATGATGGTATTGTAGGAGGTGATGTAATGCTTAAGTTGGATAATACCGACAAGTTAGAAAACAAGATAGCAGAAATTCGTTTGAAAATAAAAGGTTATGATCTTATGGCTGCCAAGCAGTGTAAAACATTTGAGGAGGCTACCGATAAAGCTATAGATGCATTAAAAAAGCAATTAGAAAAAGTAAAAGATAAAAAGTAATATAAAAAACAGCCGGATAGCGTATGTGGTATTAAAAAATATGTTATCTTTGCATTTTTAAATAAAAATTGAAGAAGATTATGAAGGTCGTAAAAATGATGATGGCCATGGTAATGGTCGCACTGATGGGAAATGTAGTGGCACAGGAGTTAATTCCTAATAACAAGCCGAAAAGCCAATTTGATGTAAATTACACTACCACACAACAGGAAGCTACCTTTAATGGTGGGGTAGAAGCTATGGTAAACTATATTACTGCTAATATAGTAATGCCCGAAAAAAGGGAAGGCAGAACAGCCAATGTATTGGTTAAAGTGGTAGTAGATACCGATGGCTCTATTTCCGACGTGGTAATGATGGGTAGTATTAATGCTGATGTAGATAAGGCTATTACCGATGTGCTCAAAGGTATGCCCAAGTGGGCACCTGCTAAAGTGAACGGTGAGGCTGTACAATCAGAGCAAATCATTAGTTACGAATTAAAATATTAATAGTACCAAATTAATTTTTACGCATCAGCATGCTTAAAGTAGAATTTAAGTGTGCTGGTGTTTTTTGCTATAAAAATGGGCGATTACGATATACAAGTTATAAAGCAGCGGTACAATATTATAGGTGCGTCTTCCAAGTTGAACAGGGCTATAGAAATAGCGTTACAGGTAGCCGCTACTGATTTAACGGTGCTCATTTTGGGCGAAAGTGGTGTAGGTAAGGAGAATTTTCCTAAAATAATACATGCCAATAGTGCCCGTAAGCATAATAATTACATTGCGGTGAATTGTGGTGCTATTCCGGATGGTACTATAGATTCCGAGTTGTTTGGTCATGAAAAAGGTTCTTTTACAGGCGCTACCGATGCCCGCAAGGGTTATTTTGAGCAAATGAATGGTGGAACCATATTTTTGGATGAGGTGGCTGAGTTGCCAATAGGAACGCAGGCTCGATTGTTAAGGGTATTGGAATCGGGAGAATTTATTAAGGTGGGGTCGTCAAAGGTGCAAAAAACGGACGTAAGAGTGGTGGCAGCTACTAATGTGAATTTGGCGGAAGCTGTGGCAGCCGGAAAATTTAGAGAAGATTTGTATTACAGGTTGAATATAGTACCTATATATGTACCGCCATTGCGGGAACGTAAGCAGGATATAGCTTTATTATTTAAGAAGTTCGCCGCAGATTTTTCGGTACGCTATCACATGCCCACCATTACGCTTGATGCTCAGGCCGAGCAGTTGCTTATGCAGTATGCATTTCCAGGCAATGTGCGTCAGTTGAAGAATCTTGTAGAGCAATTATCCGTAATAGAAGAAGATAGGGTGATTACATCTGCGGTGCTTGAAAAATATATACCCACGTCGGTAACATCGGCGGTGCAGGTGTTTTCGGGTAAGGGCGGCGGTAAAAGCGGATCCGATATGTCATTTGAGCATGAGCTTATATTCAAGTTTTTGGCTGATATGCAGCGGGATATTAATGATTTAAAATCACAAATATTTCAAATACGTAAAGACGGAAGTTCCTTGCATATGTCAGAATTGTCTGCGGGTAATCCTTTACTTATAAAAGGGGATAAAGAAGTATCCATAGTGGAAAAAGGAGCGTATGATGATGTGGAACTTACCGAATATGAGGAGGGGGTAGATAAGGTTGAAGACGCTGTAGAGTCGGTAACGCTTTCCTTGCAGGAACAGGAAAAAGAAATGATAATAAAGGCTTTAAAGAAGAATAACGGTAAGCGTAAAGATGCAGCTAAGGATTTAGGTATATCAGAGCGAACGTTGTACCGAAAACTTATAGAATACGATTTGAATAAATGAAAAAATACAGGAGCATATATATAGCAGTTATAATAGCAGTGTGTGTGTGTACTACTGCCTGTACTATAAAATATAGTGCGGTAGGGGTAGATATTCCCGCTGAAGCCAAAACCATAGCTATTAAGCCTTTTGTAAATAATGCTTCATTGGTAAATTTAAAATTATCAAATGAAATTACTACTCAATTAATAGATAAATTTAATAATTCCACTCGTTTGTCGGTGGTTGACAGCAGGGGAGATTTGTCTATAGAAGGCGAAATAGTTAATTATTCGGTGTCATCGGTGGCAGTAGGAGCCGAAATGGCCACTATGAATAGGCTTACCATAGGTATAAAAATAGTGTATACTAATAAATACGATGAAGAAAAATCGTGTGAAAAAACATTTTCCCGCTACGTGGATTTTGATAGCGGGCTGAATATATCGCAGGTAGAAGACCAATTGGTGAGTGAAATATGCGAAGCATTGATAGATGATATTTTTTCTGCTACAGTAGGAAATTGGTAAATACAAATGATGAATAGTGAACAATTAGAACAAGTATTGAGCATGTCTGATACACAGGCCTTGTCAGAATTGGAGCAGGAGGTGCAAAAGTATCCTTATTGTACCATTATGCGATGGTTGAGTGTAAATGGTGATAAGAGTGTGTTGGCCGTAATGGTGCCATATAGGCAGCAGTTGTATAATTTTTTTCATAGAGAAGAATCAGTGAATGAATCTGCTAATGTGGTGCAGCCCGAGCAGGTATCAGATGCGGCTGTAACTGATGTGGCTCCATTGCCGGCAGCGTCAGTGGCGGAAAGTGCTATAATACCTCAAGTATCGGTAAAAGATGAAAAAAAAGAAGACGATGCCATGGCTATATTGCAACGCAGACTTAATGAATTGCAGCGTGTAGTCGTGCACGAACCATTGGCGGCAGTGGCAGAGGAAGAAACTTATGAAGAAGAAGTTACGGAAAGTACTTTATCGGTAGATGAGCTTATAGAACGTTATAATACCATGCCGCCACCGCATGTGCAGCCTATAGCGGAAGATGACATGTATGAGGACTCCCGTTACAAGGATTATGGCAAAAGCAGTGTGCAGGAAAAAACCAATATAGTGAGTGAAACTTTGGCACAATTATACGAAAATCAGGGCGCATATGACCATGCTTTGAAAATTTATGAGGTATTAAGTAAAAATAATCCAGAAAAAAGTGGTACCTTTGCAAATCGCATAGAAGAAATAAAAATAAAGAAAAACAAAATAAAGTAAAGTAACATGTTATACACAATAATTATTATAGTTATTATCATAGCTTCTATATTGTTAGGCTTAGTAGTGTTGATGCAAAATTCTAAGGGTGGCGGTTTATCCTCTACATTCTCATCGTCTAATCAAATAATGGGTGTAAGAAAAACCACTGATTTTATGGAAAAAGCCACATGGACATTGGCCATCATTATAGTGCTTTTGTGCTTTGTATCCAGTTTTATGGCCAGTGCAAAACATAAGCACGTAGAAGTGGAAGGTAGTAAGGCTACACAAGCCAAATCAGAAGTGACAGTTCCTATAGCTCCGGCAGCTCCGGCAGCAGCATTGCCTACTGAAGCGGCTCCTGTGGCAGCAGAAGAATAATATATTGGATATCTTATAAAAAACAGACAAAAAGAGTGAATTTTCTATTGTCTGTTTTTTTTTCATAAAAAAAATGATACCTCAGGCAATAAAAATGAGAAAACAGGTATCATCTAAGTATAGAAATTCATAAAAGAAAGAATATATGAAAAAGTTAGTATTATTCACAATGGTAACAGCCATGATATTTGCCAATAGTGTAATGGCTCAATGTCCTAATTTGAACCTGGCATTTGGTAATTTGGTTAACTGGCAGTGTTATCACGGCGGCTGTGCCAGTGGAAATTATCACTGTACACCTACAGCTGCCATACCCGGTAATCACACAGTATTGAGTGCTTTGCAGCTTACAGCAGCCGGTGACATGGCTGACCCTGTATGTTCAGTAATAGATAAGGTGCCCTCAGGGTATGCTTATTCTATGCAGTTAGGTAATAACGGTACCGGTGCAGAGGTAGATGCCGTATCATACACCATGACCATAGACAGTACCAATGACTTGCTTATATTATCATTTGCCTGGGTAATGGAGAACCCCGGTCATAGTGAAGACGAGCAGCCGTTGTTTATGATGTGTATATATGACACAGCAGGTCACCAATTGAATTTGCCTTGCGGATGTGTTAACTTTGTATCCAGTGGCAGTATAACAGGTTTGGCTTGTAATACCTCAAGTGTGGTAGCCAAGGACTGGACAACAGTCGGTTTTAGTTTGGAACCCCTAATAGGGCAAACTATAGTAATTCGTTACGAAGTACGTGACTGTACATTGAGCGGGCACTATGGTTATGCTTATTTGGTAGCCGAATGCAGGGCCATGACTATTGACTTAACTTATTGTGAAGGTCAAAGTGCAGCCCGTTTGAAAGCGCCGGAAGGATTTAATGCCTATACATGGAGCCGAAGTTCCCAGCCGAACTGGCATGCGTACACTAAGCAAATAAATATTCAAAACCCCTTGGACGGTGAGGAATTTACCTGTACCATTACTTCAGAATTGGGTTGTACTTCTACACTTAAAACCATTATAGCCAAAACATCTATAGACGCCAGTTTTGTATTTGGTGTAGAATACAACAGCAAGCATTGGGTGAATATAGAAGATGTAAACCACATGAATAATTTAGGTATATTCCAAAATTATTATGACACCTGTACCCGTACGGTTACGTTTGTGGATATGTCAAATGTGGTGAATAGTAAAAAAGATAATGTATTGTGGGAAGTGGAAGGAACCAACTTTATGTCGCAGGATTCCTTGTGGACATTCACCTTCCCT
>JAZLLK010000069.1:0-53545 GCA_045598105.1 Bacteroidales bacterium
TGCCGGTGAGGGAGTGTGAGTATAATATGCTACAAAGTGTGCGGTGCATTACGGGTTATGTATTTAGCATTATTAATTTAGTTTTATGCTGCAAAGATACTAAAAATAATTGATACAAATGAAAAAAAATATTTTTGAAACAGGGAAAGATGCCGATGAAATAGGTTTTAATACCTACCTGCCTGTATTGTCAAAAAAAAGTGCTACCTTTGCTTTTTATATAAAATATAGTGTTATATGTTATCCACATGGTTTGACAGAATATCATCGCGTTCCCAGCTACATTCCGCATGCTATGTGTATGCCTTGGCAATAATAGCGGCCGGTATTCCTTTTTCCCGGTTTTTAATGTCGCTGGGAGGCATATTGCTTATTGCCAATTGGGTAATAGAAGGCCATTGGCAGCAAAAACGGGATATTATTATACATCACAAGCCGTTACTTATATTTTTATGTCTCATGGGTGTACATGTGTTTTTTCTGCTATTCTCAGGTCATGTAGCCAACGGCTTAAAGGATATATGGATAAAACTGCCCTTAATGTACATACCCGTTATTATAGCTACCTCACCGGCCATAGAGAAACGTAAAGCCGATTTTCTGTTAAAAGTATACGTAATAGCTGCCATAGTAAGCATTACCTGTGGCAGCATAGCCTATCTGCAGCACGGGTGGACCGAAAAACGCCTTATGGCCCTATACATTTCATACGCACGAATGGAAATAAATGTGTGTTTTGCCTTTTTTGTAAGTATGTATATAGCACGGCAGGAGCAGCACAAATTCTCCAAAATATTGTATGCGGTTCTTGGCGCAATATTGGCTACCTACCTGATATATGCAGGCTTTCTTACCGGCATACTGCTACTGCTTACCATAAGTATGGTATGCGGTATAATATATGCCCGCTCCATTACTGACATGGGTATGAAATGTGGCATATATGGCATAATAGGTGTGGCTGTTATAAGCATTATTGCAGGTACGTGCTATATTACTTACCACTATTTTCACACCGATTTTAACATACACACGGCACCCGCCTACACGGCTTATGGACATGTTTACACGCACCATATGGAACCTCAGCACATAGAAAACGGCAGCTACATATACACCTGTGTGTGCGAGGAGGAATTGGAGCCGGCCTGGAACAGGTGCAGCCACATAGCTTATGACTCCGTAAATAATCAAGGCTACTGCTTACGCAATACACTTATACGGTACCTTAACTCCAAGCATTTAACTAAGGACCGTGCAGGTATAGAAGCCCTTACCAGGCAGGATATTATCAATATAGAAAACGGCACAGCCAACTACCATTATAAGCATTCCTGCGGCATAATAGGCCGATATTACAGTACCCTGTGGGAAATTAACGACTACATTCACACCGGTTACATGGTAGGTTATTCCCTGCCGCA
The DNA here is from genome assembly GCA_045598105.1 of Bacteroidales bacterium. Taxonomy (GTDB): domain Bacteria; phylum Bacteroidota; class Bacteroidia; order Bacteroidales; family WCHB1-69; genus UBA1205. The sequence goes on from JAZLLK010000069.1 coordinate 1,425, forward strand.
ACGATTTGAATTATGGAAAAAATCGCTACACGTTATACGGCAATACCCCATAAGCGGAGTAGGCACGGGCGATACCCGTGCGGCCTTAAGCAGGGAAATGAAAACACAGGATTCCCTGCTGAAACACAAGGACATGAAAAGTCACAACGAATACTTAAGTTTTTTCATGGCCTTTGGCTGCATAGGTTTTATTATATGCCTTGTAGCCATATTTTATCCGGCCCTGCGGGCCAAACCATGGCCATCACTATTTACAATATTCATGATCATTATGCTGCTGTCTATGCTCACCGAAGACACCCTGGACCAGCAGGACGGTGCCACTCTGTTTGCATTTTTCTACAGCCTGTACGTTTTTGCCCGTCCGTAAGGGCAATAAATGCGAACGCACTCGCTAATACAGCATAATATATTATAAATAAACAATATGAGTATCACCGCCTGATGATTGTTTTTTTTATTTGCCCATATGGGCAAATGTTAGAAAAAATAAGTGTACATTTGCAAAAAAATATTTTATACTGATGACAAATTTTGACGTAATAGTAATAGGAAGCGGTCCCGGAGGATATGTGGCCGCTATTAAGGCATCCCAAATGGGATTAAAAACTGCAGTAGTAGAACGTGCCGAATTAGGCGGAATATGCTTAAATTGGGGGTGCATTCCCACTAAGGCCCTTATGAAATCGGCACAGGTATACCGCTATATGCAGCACAGTGCCGATTATGGTGTAATATGTAGTGATGCCAAGCCGGACTTTAAGGCCATTATAGCCCGTAGCCGTAATGTAGCCGACACCATGAGTAAAGGCATACAATTCTTATTCAAGAAGAACAATATAGAAGTAATAGCCGGTCACGGCAAAGTTTTGCCCGGCAAAATAGTGGAAGTTACCGATAGTGAAGGTAATACTGCCACCTATACCGCTTCACACATTATATTGGCCACCGGTGCCCGCTCACGTATATTGCCTAATTTGCCGCAAGACGGCAAAAAAATTATAGGCTACCGCCAGGCACTCACCTTACCCGAGCAGCCCGAGAGCATGGTAGTGGTAGGCAGCGGAGCCATAGGCAGTGAATTGGCATTTTTCTACAATAGCATAGGTACTAAAGTTACCTTAATAGAGCTTTTACCTCAAATATTGCCCGTAGAAGATGAAGAAATATCCAGGCAGGTGGATCGTGCTTTCCGCAAGCAGGGCATGAAGGTAATGACCGAAGCTTCGGTAGAGGAAGTGGATACCACCGGTGATAAATGCATAGTAAAGGTGAAAGACAAACGTGGCAATATGCTTGACATAGAAGCCGATGTAGTACTTTCGGCCGTAGGTGTGCAAACCAACATTGAAAACATAGGTCTGGAAGAATGTGGCATACAGGTAGAACGCGGTAAGGTGGTGGTAGATAACTTCTACCGCACCAATGTGGAAGGCGTATATGCCATAGGCGATATAGTACACGGCCCCGCACTGGCACACGTGGCCTCTAAAGAAGCCATTATATGCATAGAAAAGTTGGCCGGCGAAAATCCGGAACCTATTAATTATAACAATATTCCGGGTTGTACCTACACCACACCTGAAGTGGCCTCGGTAGGCATGACCGAAAAGAAAGCCATGGAAGCAGGCCACGAGCTCAAAATAGGCAAATTCCCCTACACAGCTTCGGGCAAAGCCACCGCTGCCGGCAGCAGAGACGGCATGGTAAAAATGATATTTGACGCCAATACGGGCAAATTGTTGGGATGCCACATGGTAGGTGATAATGTTACCGAAATGGTAGCCGAAAGCGTGGTAGCACGTCAGCATGACCTCACCGCCGAACAAATACTGGCAGCCGTACACCCTCACCCTACCATGAGTGAAGGCGTAATGGAAGCCGTAGAAGCCGCCATAAGCAAGCCTATACATTTATAATTATATAGCACTGAAAGAAAATATGACAGCTTATGTATTTCCCGGTCAGGGAGCACAATATACGGGCATGGGATTACCCTTGTATAAGGGTAATCCCATAGCCAAACGTATGTTTGAGCAGGCCAATGACATATTGGGATTTAACATAGCCGACATTATGTTTTACGGCTCCGCCGAGGACCTGAAACAAACCAAGGTAACCCAACCGGCCATATTTTTACATTCCGTTATATTGGTGACATGTATGGGGCGGCAATTTCAGCCACACATGGTAGCAGGGCATTCTTTAGGTGAATTTTCCGCCTTGGTAGCCAATAAGTGCATAAGTTTTGAAGACGGGCTCCTGCTGGTAGCCAAAAGGGCCCAAGCCATGCAGCTGGCCTGCGAAGGCAAGGCTACAGGCATGGCCGCCGTTATTAATACTGATAGCCGCATTATAGCCAATGTATGCAAGAGCATAAGCCCGGAAATAGTAGTCCCGGCCAATTATAACTATCCCGGCCAAACGGTAATATCGGGTTCTCTGGCCGGCATAGCACAGGCTACCGAACAGCTTATGGCTATGGGAGCCAAAAAGGTAATACCCCTTAAAGTAAGCGGCGCCTTTCACTCCCCCTACATGAAGCAGGCTCAAGTCTCCTTGTCGGCAGCCATAGAGCATACCACATTTAGGCAGCCCTGCTGCCCCGTGTACCAAAACTGCACCGCCCGCCCTTCCGTTGATACCGAAGAAATAAAGACCAACCTTATAGCCCAGCTCACCTCTCCGGTACAATGGACTCAAAGTGTACAAAATATGATACACAACGGCGCCCGCAACTTTGTGGAAATAGGCCCCGGTGAAGTGCTTAAAGGGCTTATAAAACGTATAGACCCCTCTATAGACATAAGTAACATATCAGAATAAAAAATTTTTTTAAAAACTCATACCATGATGAAACTTTTATTAATAAGTAATTCCACCAATTTTGGCGAACCCTATTTGGCATGGTGCCAGGCACAAATAGAAATGTTTTGCATGCAAAACAATATATTACCCCATAGCCACATAGCCTTTGTACCATTTGCCGGCGTGAACATAGGCGGCAATGCCTACCCCAAAAGCTATGACGCCTACGAACTAAGAGTTCAAAACGTATTCAAAAAATGGGGCTACGATAATTTACACTCCATACACCACGCTCAAGACAAAGCCGCAGTCATAGAACAGGCCGACTGCATAATAGTAGGTGGCGGCAACACCTTCCACCTGGTAGCCGAATTACATAAATATAATTTAATAGATGTAATAGCCCGTAAAGCCAAAAACGGTACCCCTTACATAGGCTGGAGCGCCGGCAGCAATGTGGCCTGCCCTACCCTATGCACCACCAATGACATGCCTATAGTACAACCAGCAAATTTCAATACCCTCAATTTGGTTCCTTTCCAAATTAACCCTCACTACCTGGACCCCACCCCTGAAATAGACAAAATGGTAAAACACGGCGGTGAAACACGTCAGGACAGACTCAACGAATACATGGCCGTAAACCAGAATATGACAGTGGTAGGCCTAAGAGAAGCCTGCGCCCTGTGGGTAAACGGTAACACCATGTACCTTCGCGGCGGCAAAAAAATGATAGTGTTCCAATATGGCAAAGAACCCTACGAAATAGAACCCGGTAGCAATGTGAGTCAATTATTAAAATAGTATATTGATAATAATCAGTGTGTCATGAATATATACAAATTATAATATTCATTTTTATATATTTATGACACATTTTTATAATATGAAATTCAATTATCACACACATTGCCACTATTGTGATGGCAAAGGATTGCCACAAGAATATGTAGAAGAAGCCCTTAAGCAGCATTTTCATTCTTTTGGCTTTTCCTCGCATGCGCCCGTTCCCATAGAGAACAACTTTGCCATAAAGGAAAGTGATATTCCACTGTATGTAAGTGATATACAAGCATTAGCAGCCATGTATCCGCAATTACCATTGTCTTACGGCCTGGAATGCGACTACATACCCGGGCTTACCCGTCCTTTTGACTACTATCGACAACAATACGGCATACAATACATAATAGGCGGCGTACACCTGGTGGCCCATGAAGGTCTTATATGGTTCATTGATGGTCCCAAAAGGGAAATATATGACCGGGGGCTGCAACATATATTCCATAATGACATACGCCTGGCGGTAAAGACCTATTTTTACCAGCTCTACACCATGCTGGAGCAGGAAAATATGGACATATTGGCTCATTTTGACAAAATAAAAATGCACAATCAAAACCGATATTTTTCCGAAGACGAACATTGGTACAGGCAATACATGTATGAGGCCATAGAGCTTATACAACAAAAAGGCATGGTGGTGGAACTCAATACCCGCGGCATATATAAAAAACGCCATTTAGACTTTTACCCTTCCGCCCGGTGGATAAAAACACTACACGAATACCATATTCCCGTTACCATAAGTATGGATGCGCACGCTCCTGAAGAAATTTCACTGCAATATGAGGATGCCATGGAATGTATTCGCACCGCAGGATACAGGGAAATAGCGGTAATGCATAAGGGAAACGTATCCTATACGGGTATATAAATTCCACAACCTATCGGATATATATTTTTTTGAGCATACAACTTTTACCGCCTACATTCCACCCCAAAAAAAACAGATAGCTCACCGCCTCAAGTTTCCCGTGCATATACCAATAATATAGGAATATTTTCCCCTATAAAGGCGTACATGTAAGTAAATCATGTTGCCTAAAATATTTTATATATCATTGTATTTCAGTGCTATAAGTTAGTAACAGCATTTTGTTAATTACTTATTGCATAAAGCAAAAAAAACAATAGAAAACTCCACTATCTTTGTACTTGGAATGTGTAGCACCTACCTGATATACCAACCTGCTGAAATGCAGACAAAATATGCTCACACCACGCTTATTTTTTGATAACAATTTTGTATTTTTAGATATATAACCATGGATTTTTTTAAAGAGCTCTTTAATTTAAACAATAACAGTGACAATATAGACGGGGAAGTATTGGATACTGTAACCTATGACAATGTGTCAGCAGTTATGGCAGGAAAAAAGTCTGCTTCGGGCCTGGTGAATACGCGTGTGAGCACTCGTCCTCAGGTAGCGGCTGCTCAGGTGTGCAATGATGTGGTATCACAAGTAAACGACACTCCTACAGATATTAAATCACAAGTACAAGAACCTGTATTACAAATGGAAGATAATAAAGAAAAAGAAATTACAGACGAACCGGAAGACCAATTCTACAGCAGAAGCATAGGTACCAATAGCCGTACCTATCCGGTAGAAGAAGTGCAAAAAGAAGCCACACGATATTTTAACGGAGACCTTATGGTGGCCAATGTATGGATTAATAAATACGCCTTACGTGACGGTAACGGCAACCTGTACGAACTCACTCCTGACGACATGCACAAGCGTTTGTCCAGTGAATTTGCCCGTATAGAACAAAAATATCCTAATCCGTTGAGCGAAGCTCAAATCAACCAGCTGCTGAAGAACTTTCAATACATAGTACCGCAAGGCAGTCCTATGTTTGGTATAGGTAATCCTTTCCAAATAGCCTCCCTTTCTAATTGCTTTGTAATAGGCAACGGCAGTAATTCCGACTCCTACGGCTCTATTATGAAAATAGACGAAGAGCAGGTACAGCTTATGAAACGTCGTGGCGGCGTAGGTCATGACCTGTCACACATACGCCCTGAAGGCAGCCTGGTACATAATAGTGCTCTTACCTCCACAGGTATAGTTCCCTTTATGGAACGCTACTCTAATTCTACCCGTGAAGTAGCTCAGGGAGGCCGCAGAGGAGCACTCATGCTTAGCATATCGGTAAAGCACCCCGACGCCGAAAAATTCATAGATGCAAAATTGGAACAAGGCAAAATTACCGGTGCCAACGTATCGGTAAAATTAGATGATGAATTCATGAAATGTGTAAAATCGGGTGCTCCCTACATACAACAATACCCCATTTACACCCATAATCCCATGGTAAGAAAAGAAATTAACGCTAAAAAGCTTTGGGACAAAATTATCCACAATGCATGGAAAGCGGCAGAGCCGGGCGTATTGTTTTGGGATACCATACTCAATGAATCCATACCCGACTGCTACAGGGAATACGGATTTGAAACCGTATCTACCAACCCCTGCGGTGAAATACCCTTATGCCCCTATGACAGTTGCCGCCTCATAGCCATTAACCTATACAGCTACGTAGATCATCCGTTTACTCCTCAAGCCACATTCAATTTTGACAAATTCAAAAAACATGTAGGCATAGCCCAAAGGCTCATGGATGACCTTATAGACATGGAAATGGAAAAAATAGACCTTATTTTGGACAAAATTCATCATGACCCCGAAAGCGAGCATATTAAACGCGTAGAAGAAGAATTATGGACCAAAATAAAAGACAAATCCTCCAAAGGACGTCGTACCGGCTTAGGCATTACCGCTGAAGGCGATATGTTGGCAGCACTGGGCATACGCTATGGCTCGGAAGAAGCCATTGCCTTCTCTACCGAAGTACATAAGCAGTTGGCCTTATCAGCCTATCGCAGCTCGGTAGAAATGGCCAAAGAAAGAGGTAAATTTCCCGTATATAATGCAGCAAAAGAAATATACAACCCCTTTATACATCGTATAAAAGAAGCTGACCCTGAATTATATCAGGATATGTGTACCCATGGCCGCCGAAATATAGCCCTGCTTACCGTAGCCCCCACAGGCAGCGTAAGCATGTGTACACAAACCACCTCCGGCATAGAACCCGTATTTATGATAGCTTACACCCGTCGTCGTAAGGTAAATCCTAATGACACCAATGTAAGAGTGGATTTTGTGGACAAAAACGGAGACTCTTTTGAAGAATATCAGGTACTGCACCCCAAATTTGCCGTATGGGCTCAACTTAACGGCTACGATGTGGAAAAGCTCAAAGCCATGAAGAGTGAAGAGTTGAATGCCATTATAGCCAAATCGCCTTACTACAAAGCTACCGCTCATGACATAGATTGGACCATGAAAGTACGCCTGCAGGGTGCCATTCAAAAATGGGTGGACCACTCCATAAGCGTTACTGTGAATATACCCGAAAACGCCAGCGAATCGGTGGTAAGCGACGTGTATAAAACAGCATGGGAATGCGGCTGTAAAGGTATGACCATATACCGTGAAGGCTCTCGTGACGGCGTACTTATAAGCGAAAGTGAAAAGAAGAAAACCCATGCCGGCAACGGTGCCGCCTTTGGGGATGCCCTTGTAGCCAAACGCCCCGACAAACTGGAAGCTGACGTAATACGTTTTCGTAACAAAGAAGAAGAATGGATAGCCGTGGTAGGCCTGGTAGAAGGCCGCCCATACGAAATATTCACCGGTAAAGCCGACGCTTTCTACCTGCATCCCGCCATAAAGAAAGGATGGGTAGTAAGAGTAAAACAAGGCAATGAACCGGCCAGATATGATTTCACCTTTATAGACAAACAGGGCTATGAAGGTATCGTATGCGGCCTGTCACGTATGTTCAATGAAGAATACTGGAACTATGCCAAATTAATATCCGGCGTACTACGCTATGGCATGCCGCTGCCCAGCGTGGTTAACCTGGTATCTAAGCTCCACTTTGATGATGATAACATTATGACATGGAAAAATGGTGTGGCCCGTGCCCTTAAAAACTACATAAAAGACGGCACCAAGGTAAAACAGGCCTGTCCCGAATGCGGTCAGGAATCACTGGTATACAAGGACGGATGCGTTACCTGCGTAAACTGCGGTCACTCCAAATGCGGTTGATAATTTCTTTGTTTAATAACCAATATAATGGAGCAGATACTTATATCTGCTCCTTTTTCAATAATGATAATAGACGTAAACAATATTAATTTTAAAAACAGGCTGCCCCTGCAAATAAGAATGACCGATATAGACGCCCTACATCACGTAAATAACGGCATTATATGCTCTTATTTCGACTTGGGTCGCCTCCATTATATGAAAGAAGTAAGCGGAAAATTTGAACTACAAGATATAGAAATGGTTCTGGTGCACACCGAGTACGACTTCTTCAGTTCCATCCGCTTTAATGACAGCATAGCAGTAGACACCACCGTACTTGAATTTGGTAACAAAAGCGTAAAAATGATACAGCGTATTATTAATACCACCACCCAAAAAAGTTGCTGTGCGTGCTATTCCGTGCTTTCAGGCTATAATCATGAACAGGACTGCTCTGCCCCCATTAGCGAAGAATTTAAGCGTAGAGTAATGGCATACGAGCGTAAACGATAAAACACACATCTATAGCGGTTTTTTTAAGGCAAACGGGCCGCTAATGATGCAAATACTACATTTGCCTTTCATATAAAAAAATTTACACTATGGGTATTATTCTTTCATTAGTAATTGGTGTGCTGGCCGGATTTTTAGGCAGCAAAATTTTTAGCGGAAGCGGAAAAGGCTTACTTATTAACCTCATAGTAGGTGTAATAGGCGGTTTTTTGGGCGGATGGATATTCAGCCTGCTCGGCATAGGTGGCGGCGGACTATTGTGGCAACTCATAAGCGCTACCGTAGGTGCCATACTTCTGTTATGGATATTATCACTTATAAAGAAATAACTATAGGCATCATTTTTATATTGCTTATTACCAATAAAGCGTTTGTTAATATAACAAACGCTTTATTGTTTTTTTCCTTTTTTTGCAGAATATACTACCACACATAAGCCTCAGGAAGCAGCCATTTACCCTGCGCACGCAGTGTTTGCTCTATAATATCCCGTGCACAGCCTTCGCCTCCCTTGCGTATGGATATGTAGTCGGCTATAGATTGTATTTCCGGCACGGCATCGGCAGGACATGTTTTTAATCCTACCAACTGCATTACCCTGTAATCAGGAATATCATCTCCCATATATGCCACATTTTCGGCTAATATGTGCTTGCGCTCTATATATTCGTGAAATTCCAATATCTTATTATTACTATGTATAATATCAGCTCCCAAGTTATTTTCAAACCTGTGCTTACCGCATAGGTATGCATCATAATTACCCGTTAATATACACACATTATAACCTTGCTTTACGGCATATTGTATAGCATAACCATCCTTTACATTGGTTACGGCTATGGAATTGCATACCACCTCATCTTTGGTTTTGAACGGAAGCGTTATCACTTTACCATTGGTCATTACACCATCAAAATCAAAAATAAAAGTGTTAATATACTTCAATTTCTCCTTATAATTTTTCATCTTTTTTACGTTTGGATTGTTGTTCCTGTATAGTTTGAGTAAGATAGCGATACAAATTACGTTTATGATCGTTATCTAACATTGCTATTTGCTTATTTATAATATTCCAGTCCATACGGCTGGCAGGGCCCGTTTGTGCCTCATAAGGATGCATATAATCCACCTTAGAGGCGGTTTCCTTTATAAGCGGCTTAATAATATCAAAACTTATATGCTCCTTGTCCAATATTTCCTTGGCTAAACCGTACAAGGCATTGGTAAAATTGCTGGCTATTACACCGGCCAAATGCAAACGTGAACGCTGGCTCATATTCAAATGGAACACCTGCCTGCCTATATTTTCAGCTATACCCTGCAACAGCTGCAATGTATATTCATTAGAAGCCTCCACACACATGGGCACCTCCGCAAAATTCACCTGCTTGGCTTTGTTAAAAGTTTGAAACGGATACATTACCCCGTAATTAACCCCTGTGGCTGCCAATATGCTCATATCCATACATCCTGAAGTGTGCACATATACAGCCTTGCCTATAGGCAACTGAGGTACTATATCGGCATATACATCATCCTTAAGTGACAATATGTTCACTTCGGCAGGCTGCAATAGGGCTATATCACTCACCCCCCTGGCCTGCACCCGGGCCGCTAAAGCACAGGCATTATCCTCATGTCTGCTATATACCATACCTATGGTATAACCACACTCCTTAAGCCGGTAGGCCATATGCCATGCCACATTGCCGGCACCTATAATATTTATATTCACTATATTATAAATTAATTAAAAAACGCGACAGCTGCTCCATTGCCCTTCCACGGTGGCTAATGGCGTTTTTTTGTGATAAAGCCATTTCGGCAAACGATTCACTATACCCTACGGGTAAAAATATAGGATCATATCCAAACCCTTCTTTGCCGTGCTTTTCACACAATATTTCACCTTCCACCCTGCCTTCAAACAGGTATTCCTTATTGTCCCATATAAGAGCTATTACCGTTCTAAAACAGGCTTTGCGGTCGGCTATACCCTTCATTTCGGCAAGTACCTTGTTCATATTGTCTTCAAATGAACAATGCAAGCCTGCATAACGTGCCGAATACACTCCGGGACGTCCGTTTAAAGATGCTATTTCCAAGCCGGTATCATCAGCAAAACAGTTTTGATGATATCGTTCATATACAAAGCGGGCCTTTTGCAGGGCATTGCCCTGCAAGGTATCCTGCTCCTCGGGAATATCTTCATTACACCCTATTTCCTTAAGAGAAATTATATGATACTTATTGCCCAATATGGAACGGACTTCTTCCAACTTGTGAGCATTATTACTGGCAAATATTATATCTTTCATTATTATCGCATTATCACCATTTTGCCAAAACCCTTCTTAAAGGCTTTGTCATTGGTCGATTTACTGTTAAGTTCTACTTCTTTATCATTTATTTTTGTTACTACTCTATATAAATACACCCCGTTAGCCAATACATTACCGTACATATCACAGCCGTCCCATGCGTAATCGGTAATGTTATTACCTATTTTAAGCGGACCCAATTCGCTCATGTCTATTTCTTTTACCACCTTACCGCTTATGGTAAGTATTTGTATTTTCATATAAGTAGGCAACTCCTTTCCTGTAAGAGTGAATACAAACTGCGTGCGGGTGGAAAAAGGATTAGGATAATTATATATTTCAGTAATAGTGGACTTATTTACCACCCTGAACGATACCACATAAGCATTAGCCCCGGAGGAATTATTCGACTTATCGGTGGCCTCCACCCTTAAATAATACACACCGTCTTCCATAAACTCGCCCATAAAATTTATTTGACACTTATTACGGGTGTTTTGGGCCGGTACAAATTGTAATATCTCCATGTTATCCGCATAAAACGGTACATATTTGTATGCTGATGCTCCGGGTGATTTAAGATACACTTTTATTTTGGAAGTATCGCTCATTTCATTGAGTAACATGTATTTATTTTCGTCCTTTACGGTTATTTGTATATAAGGCCGCGCCGATACAAGCTCTCCGTCCATTATATGATACCCGTCAAAAGTAACGTCTAACAAAGGATTAATACTGTCACTTACCACATAAAAAGGCACATCTACATAGTTGTTATAATGATATTTTTCCTTTTGGTCACTGTTAGGATTGAATTCCACTCTCAATAACTGATTGCCCTGCAGCTCTGTCGTGGGTATTACGGCACTATCAGTAAGTATGCTGCCGGCAGCATGACTGTTTACCCTGTTATACTGCGTATATACTTCCGTGTTTTTATTAATTACGGTGTATTTTATAAGCAAATCATCCATATTGGCATGGCTTACATTTTTGGTAGAGGCTGCAATACGCGCACTATCGCCTTGCTGTATGGTATCTGTGTAAAAATAATATCCGTTACCGCATACCGCTGTTTCGGGTATATCGTCATAATATAATTGTAAGCGTTTTATGCGGGGTATGGTACGGTTAGCATAGTCATGTATGTGTAATTCCAACCTCAATTCCGGATATAATACCGCACTTATTTTTCTATTCAAATCATAATCACGGGCCGTGGCATAATTAATACCCGATATGAGCAGGGTGGCCTTGCCGCCGGGATCTATTCCATATATATCGGCTGTAACGGAATCATCGGCCAGGGTATCATTGCTAAGCAGTTCCCAGCTAAACGACTCCCACCTTTGTGCCGGACCAAAAGTTTCACTCACCATTTTACCGCTGCCGGCAGGCACCTGCATTTCGGCACCTATTACGGTAAGGTATTGGCCGTTATTACTGCCTACGGCCTCCCGTATGCAGGGATCATTGGCCACAGCTCCCTTCTTACCGAATAATATATAGTCATTATTGGCAGTAAGATATCGTACCTGTGAACTTCCTACCGACTCCCATGCCTGATACTGTTTTTCGGTAAACAAATGTGCGGCCGTGTGATTAATGGACATTATCAGCACATAATATCCGTCAGGTATATTTTCCAAAAATATGGCCACGTCCTCTCTTGACACGGAATCATCCATGTAAAAATGGAAGCCGTTGGTAGCATAATTACGGCACAAAACCTGCCCGTATCTACCTTTACTTCCGTCAGCAGTGGTTTCATTATTTACCCAGTTTTCACCCGTTATAGGGTCCAATACCAATATGTGTATAAACGGACGACTTACCATTACACATTGTACTTCGTCAAATATTACATTATTACGTTTTATATACACCTCGGTTTCATAGGCAGCCTCCTCCGACAGGGAATTAAAAAAACGGGTTTTGGCCGTATAAGAATACACACCCTGTGTAAAGGTGAAAGTCTGTGCTACCGTGTCGGCATGTATATTCCATAACTCGTTATTTTTAAGTTGGTCAAAATGAGCTTGTGAACAACCCGTTCGTCCGTTAATATATTGGAAAGAGTTCACTTTAACATAGTCGGTATTGCCGGCCTTTTCCACCTTCCAATAATACACCATACTATCGGTCATAGTAAATGGCAACTTCCATTCCACTATACCATTCGATGATGTAACACGGGCAGTTTGCAGCATGGCACTGCTAAAAGCTGAAGAAGTATCTATGCTGAATGTATAAGTGGCAGTACTATTCATATCGGCAGAGGCCGTTAAGGTAATTACGCTGTCGGGTACTATGGCATAATCATAAGGGTATATAGGCAATATATCGGCCGATATAATATTAAAACTTATAGTAGCCGTATTATTGTTTTCGTCATACTCATCGGCTTCGCCCAAAGCATCCAGCATTACCGATATTTTGTTTTCACCGGGACACAGGTCCTTATTCATGGCAAATTTAACGGTAAGCGCTGACTGATAAGCTGAAGTGGCGGTGAGTATATATTGCTTTACCGATGTTTGGTTAGGATAAAACCTTTCCACGCACACATAAAACGAATCGGGAGTAAGCTTGCCTTTATTAATAAACTGCAGGTTTATCTCAAAGCTATCCAGTTCGGATGTGAGTATATCGGGCATGGTTTTTATATCACTTTTCACTATTTCATAGTCCGGCTTATCGGCAGCAGTAAGCCTTAAGCAAGGGTCGCCATGTAGGGTATAATCTATATTTTCACGACCTATGTTATCTGCCACATATTTTAAGGCCTTTTGTATGCAATATCCTATGGATTTGCCATAATTTTTGCGACATATATTATTATAAAATTCACCGCATGTGGCATTTAATATAAGGCTGCTGCCTTCGGAAGAAGGCGATACAAAGGCTATGGCACCTTTGCCTGCTATATGTATAAAGCGCTCGCTGTAATTATTGCTGCCGCCAAAAATATTGCCTGCATAGCAGGAGTTGCCCAGTAGCACAAAGTATTTACCCTGATTATTATATTCTTCAGGATCATCTATGCTGATATCAAATCCCGTACCTCCCGCATGACCGAAAAAAGTCATCATGCTCACGCCGTTATTAATAAGGTTACGCAGTGAATCAGACATATTTATTTCTATAGGGTCGGAATTTGATTTAAGGAAGGTATTCACCTTGGCACCCATATAAGGACCCACGGCTGTTCTTTCATAATTACTCAAATATCCTGCAAATATGCGTTGCTGTGAGGCGTCGCTACCGCCGCCAAAATGCAATATCTGCTTCATCCACGCCTGCGGTGTTTGCTGTGCCGCTTCATACTCCCTCACCTTCTGCAAATACCAGTTCACCTGTAATGGCGTAGAGGTACTCAATCGGCCTGTAGGCAGGCAAAACATATCGGAAGTGTCGCCCAAGCCCATGGTAATGGCATAGTCGCTGGGTATAGAACCCATGGTAGGCACTATGGTGGAATTGAATACATTGGCTGCCGTACGCCCCGACGAGGTGGTATAGGCCCTGCCTATCAAAAACAGGTACTCGGGCTTTACATCAAAGGCCGCATGTGCATAAGCTATAAGATTACGTATAGCCACCGGATTATTTTTTATGCCGTAGGCAAAGGCATCATACAATTCTTCCACATTAAATGCATGTGCCGTATAAGCATAGGGTGAAAGCTTCGTTCTATAGTCGGCATAGGCCTCGGCACCGCTCATGAGGCTGCCGCCACTCACTATAAAATAATTGGTATTACTATAGTTGCGTATATTGGTAAACTTGCCGTTACGCCCTGCCGGATACAAGGCAGCTATGGATTTAATACCGGCTGCCGATGTTAAATAGCCCTGCATATCGCTATTATAATTCGGCACCACGGCACGCAGCATATTGCCGTATTTTACTACGGGTATTCTTAACTGATGGGTTAAATCATATAATATAATTTCATCACCCTGTGCACCTATAGAAGAGCTTATAAAAGGAAATACCGTTTTGGCTCCCTGCAGATTACCGGCCGTAAATTCATAGGAAGTTACTCCGCTTTCCAAGTCAAAGGTATGTGCATAGGTAAGCTTAGCATACACTACCGACTGATAGCACACCGTATTACCCTGATCGTTCACCGACTGGAATGATAAAGTAGTGCTGCTGTTGCCCAATAGGGCAGATGACAAGGTGGCTTGCGAACGTATATACACCACATTCTTATATAACGTATCCGTAAGCACACTATCACCCACGCTCACACGCATGTGATGCCTATAGGTAGGGTTATTTACACCGGCAAAAGCGTATTCCAACTGTACATCAGGATATGTTTTATCGGCATTGGTGGTAGTAAAACTCTTTTTAGCGGTAGCTCCCAGCGATATGCGGGTATCCATCCACCCTTCTACCGACTTATAAGGAGTAATAGCCGATTTATTGGAATATATACCGTTACAATAATAACCCTTATAATAAAGCAGGCGGGTTACAAACAGGCGATTATGATTATTATACAGGGTGTAATTGGTATCGGCTTCCACCGTGTAACGCATACCCGGTGTGCTGCCCCATGTAAGAAAATAATAGGCGGTATCGGTAAAATTACTATAGTAGGGATTGGTATGCTCCTGTGCGGAAGGATATAGTTTTTCGTCATACCAGCCGTCATTATGCCGGGCATAAAATTCTATATAATCAGTGGTGTCAAATACTCCGTCAGCCTCACCGGCTATGTATAAGGGGACTTCCTTACCCCTGCCGTATATTTTAATATATTTAGGGTTTACGTCTGAAAGAGTAACCCCTACCTGCCGCATGGCTGCACTAAGAACTGCATAATGTATGCGATATACCTGTGTGGAATATACGGGAAACTTTAAATACGTTTGATTATATTCTATCCATTCATTACCGTAAGCCTGTGCCTTACACACGGATATATTTACTCCTATATACACACATGCCATACATAATATCACTATCAGTTTTTTCATTATATTCCCGGTTTTATTGGTTATTGTCTGTTATGGTTTTTTTAAAACGGTTAATAGCTATTTTAAGTGAGAATATATTAGAATACAGGGCGGCCGATACATCACCCACATCACAAAAAGCATAATCTATGGTAACTATATCCTTTATGCCTATACCCAGGCCCAAATTAATTTGACAGGTAAACTTCTGCTTGCTGTCAAAATCGGTTTCCCGCTGAAAATTGCCCAATCCTGCCCTTACGTACACTATGCTTTTATAGCCGAATTGCAAGCCCATATGAGGATCTATATTCAAAGCCCTGCTGCTTATAAGGGTATTGCGTTTGCCATCAAAGGTCATGTCAAGGTCTATACTTGCCATGCAGTTAAAGCCTTTGCCCAACTCAAAATTTCTGCCGGCGCCTATGTTCACATGTGGCAGGGTGTATTCCAACCCGTTTTCGGGCAAGGCATTGCCCGTAGCTATAAAGGCATCCTGCATTTCATCACTCAAATTATAGCTCCATGCATTAAAAGTACCGGTAGCATCCTTCAGTACCAATCCAATACACCATTTTTTAATATGATATTGTAAGCCGGCATCCAAACCAAAGCCCCATGCTCCGGCAAAATCACCTATTCTGCGATGCACTATTTTTACATTGGCACCTAATGCCAAACCCTCCACCTGACGGAATGTACGACCATAGGAAAGTAATATGCCCCAGTCTGCTGCAGTAAAATAGGATATTCTATCATAGTTGATATTACCCTGATTATCTATTAACTGTGTAGTATTAGGAATGCCGTCAACACCAAAACGTAATACCGTAAACCCCACAGTTTGATATTCGTCTATACGTGCCGATAAAGCTGCATAATCATATTTGGCTATGCCTGCAAAATATTCCGCATGCATCAGTGACAACTGATAATTTTTATCGGTCCATGCCAGGCCCGCAGGATTCCAATACCCGGAGGTTACATCGGTACACATGGCCGTTTGAGTATTGGCTAGGGCTAAGCCCTTGGCGCCCACACCCAACGAAAAAAATTCATTGCTGTAAGTGCTTTGCCCGTACATTACTACAGGCCAACACATTAACAGGAATACTGCTATTTTTATCCGTTTCATAGCTCCCATATTTATGGCTGTTCTTATTCTATATTATATAAAAACGCAAAGATAACATTTTTAGTTTGATTTTCACCACCTGTAGCCGGCTTATTTATACAAAAAAAAGCAACGATAATAAAATCATTGCTATAACATAATATTCATCATAATGCCCTCTTTTAGGGGGGCTTTAAGCCCCGGAACATGTAATATTGCTTACATATTCCGGCTGCTGTATTGATATTTTACCTGCACATGGCGCTTTTTAAGGATATGCTCTTGCTATAAGTATAACCCTTTACTTACTTTTTTTGATGCCTTTTCGTCTTCACGGCGAAAAAAACAATCATTTTCAACTTCGTTATATATGAAATACAATAACCATGCCACCATGCATATATGCAAAAGCAAAAAAATATATACCTGCTTATTCTCACCATGTGAGCAAAAAATGGTATCTTTGCAAACTTTGTAATATATTTATATAAAATAAATGATGAGCAAACACATTACACATAGCATACTTATAACCTGCATGGCACTAATACTCATAGCATGCAATCATAAGGCTAATAAAGAAATAGATGCCTCCATAGTAAACATTCCCGTGGAAGCCAATGGCACCAGCAATAACAGCAATATGCCTCAAATAAGTTTTGAGAATACTAACCATGACTTTGGTAACCTCATGCAGGGTGAAAAGGTAAGTTTTACCTACCACTTTACCAATACAGGTAAATCACCTTTAGTGATATCATCAGTAGTGCCTTCCTGCGGATGCACCGTAGCCCAATTTACCAAAACGCCTGTTATGCCGGGTGAAAAAGGCATGGTAAGCATTAATTTTAATACCGAAACCAAGCATGGCATGGTAAGTAGCGGCGTTACCGTACAAGCTAACACCTACCCGTCAGAAACCAGGCTTACATTTACGGCAGTAGTAGAAGATAATAAATAAAAAATCACATAATATGAATACATTAAATATTTTACTTTTCGCAAGCAATAATGCCGCCGCACAACAGGGCAATGCCAGTTGGTCAAGTACCCTTATTTTCTTTGCATTAATCATATTTATATTTTACTTTTTCCTTATCCGTCCGCAAACCAAAAAAGAAAAAGAAGCTCAAAAATTCAGAGCCGGTCTGCAAAAAGGCAATAAAGTAATCACCGTAGGCGGTCTGCATGGCAAAATATCCAATATTAACGATACCACCGTATGCCTTGAAACCGAAGACGGTAGCAAAATAGTAGTAGAAAAAAGTGCCATAGCCCAATATGAAGCCGGCGAAAAACCTCAAGATAAAAAAGATGAATAAATATAAAAACTTACTGATATGGCAAAAAAAAGCGGTATAGGACGACAACGTTTCCTCATATGTCTGCTCATATCTTTTTTGGCATGGTTTGCAGTAAAAATGAGCAAATCCTATGAGCAGACATATGATTTTGCAGTAGAATTTGTTAACCTGCCTGAAAGCATGGAAATAACATCCCAATCAGATAGTACTATATCCATAGCCTTTGAAAGCCAGGGTGTGTACCTGCTACCTATAGAATTCCGCCGCAAGGTGATAGAAGTGGACTATGACCTTATATGCACCTCTACCCAAAAAAAATGCCGTCAT
Source organism: Bacteroidales bacterium (assembly GCA_045598105.1). Taxonomy (GTDB): domain Bacteria; phylum Bacteroidota; class Bacteroidia; order Bacteroidales; family WCHB1-69; genus UBA1205. Next base: position 19,734 of record JAZLLK010000069.1, read on the forward strand.
ATAGTAATCAGTAAAGAACAATTAACCAATTATATTTCGGAACATTATTCTTCTTTTCCCGAGAACATGCAAATACTCAATAGCGTAAACATAGCACTTACCATTGACCCCATAAAAGAAGAAAACAACCAAAAATAATTACACCATCATGAATAAGGAGTTCAAATTTAACACTATAGAAGAAGCAGTAGAAGATTTTAAAGCAGGTAATTTCGTAATAGTAGTAGATGATGAAGACCGTGAAAACGAGGGAGACTTTATAATTGCCGCTGAAAAAATAACCACTGAAAAGGTAAACTTCATGCTTCAATACGGCAGAGGCGTATTATGCTCACCTCTTAGTGCAGAACGTTGTAAACAACTGGATTTGGACATGCAGGTGAACAATAATACCTCCCTATTGGGTACCCCTTTCACCATTACGGTAGATTTACTGGGCAACGGATGCACCACCGGCGTATCCATGGCTGACAGAGCAAAAACCATATATGCCTTGTCACAGCCTGCTACCAGGCCCGAACATTTGGGTCGCCCCGGCCATATTAACCCCCTTAAAGCCAAAGATGGTGGTGTACTGGTAAGAGCAGGCCATACCGAAGCTACCATAGACCTATGCCGACTGGCAGGACTGCAACCGGCCGGAGCCCTTATAGAAATTATTAACCCCGACGGCACCATGGCCCGCCTGCCTCAACTGATAGAAGTATCAAAAAAACACAATATTAAACTCATATCCATACAGGACTTAATAGCCTACCGCGTAAAAACGGAAAAACTGATACAAAAAGAAGAAGAAGTGAACCTGCCTACCAAATGGGGCAACTTTAAACTTATAGCCTACACCCAACTCAATAACGGCAGCACCCACCTTGCCCTTAAAAAAGGTGAATGGAAAGAAGGAGAAGAAATAATGGTGAGAGTGCACTCCTCATGCGCTACCGGTGATATATTCGGCTCATGCAAATGTGACTGCGGCGACCAACTGCATACCGCCATGCAAATGGTAGATAAAGCCGGTAAAGGACTTATCCTATACATGAGTCAGGAAGGCAGAGGCATAGGTTTGGTAAATAAACTGAAAGCTTACCACCTGCAGGAACTGGGACGCGACACCGTGGAAGCTAATCTGGAACTGGGATTCCGCGCCGATGAACGAGACTACGGCATAGGCGCCCAAATACTCAAAGACCTCCACGCTACCAAAATACGCCTTATTACCAATAACCCTACCAAACGTGCCGGCTTACTGGGCCACGGCATACAAATAGTAAACACCATTCCCATTATTATTACCCCTAATAAGGATAATAAACGTTATCTTAAAACCAAACAGGATAAAATGGGGCATGTACTCCATATGGAATAAGCCTTATGGACGAAACATTTGAACTTATAGACCCCTCTATACAACAATACTGTGAAGCCCACACCTCCTATGAAGGAGAGGTGCTGTATAAACTTTACCGCGAAACCAACTTGCACGTAATGCGCCCCCGCATGCTGTCATGCAGAAATCAGGGTACATTCTTAGAACTTATAAGCCGCCTGGCCCAACCCAAACGTATACTGGAACTGGGTACCTACACCGCCTACTCTACCATTTGCCTGGCCCAAGGCCTACAAAATGACGGACTTATATACACCATAGAAAAAAATATAGAACTGGAAGATATTATTAACAAATACATACGCCTGGCTCATATAGAAGACCGCACTCGCGTACTGTTCGGACCGGCCTTGGATATAATACCCTCCCTACACGAAACATGGGATATTATATTCATTGACGCCGACAAACCTAACTACCTCAACTATTACAAAATGCTACTGCCTCACCTGGCCACCCACGGCATTATACTGGCCGACAATGTGCTGTGGAGCGGAAAAATTACGGAAGAAATAAAACACAATGACAAGGATACCCCCGCTCTTATGGAATTTAACCGATATGTGCAAAACGACCCTTCGGTAAAAAATATGATACTGCCATTTAGAGACGGTATAATGATGATAGAAAAAATATAACACATAAATAATTGTTTTTCAATTATTTATGTGTTATAAAAAAACATATTATTTTGTATATTACAGCATTATTATAACATACATATACACCAAATATATGTATATAAACACTTTACTTTATCAATTGATACACCCACTCATCTTCCCACTTTTCATTACGATAAAACCATTCCTTTCGGGTGGACGTATGCACAAAACCGGCCCTCTCGAATAGCTTGCGGCTTATTTCATTGCCGGGAGTGAGTGTACATGACAACTGATGCACATGCAGGGTGGTAAAGGCATATTGTATAAGCAACTCCAATGCCTCGCCGGCAAAGCCCCTGTTACGGCTGCTACGCTCCACCAACACCCCTACCTCGGCACGCATGTCACGCGGACTATAATTGAATAAATCAATAAAACCCACTGCCTTTCCGTTAGCACAATCACATATTACCAGCCGCATTTGGCGTGAGCCGTATATATCGGTGCGGGCTGCTTCCATTACATACTGTTCCAATGCAAATGATGAATAAGGCATTACCGTGTCGCTCACTGCCCATACTTCCACATCGTTTTCAAATACATACAGCGTTTGCACATCACCAAGTTCCAAAGGCCTCAAATATACTTTTTTACCTATCATATTCTTTTTATACATTTTAAATGATGGGAATACTCTTCCCTTTCCACACAGTATATGCCTTGAGCATCCAAACGGTCCGTTCTTACCTTTCCGCTGCTATGTACTATAGTACACTTATCCTGTACTATGCCAACATGTACTATGCGTCCGTTTTCGTTATCAAAAAAAGCTATATCTCCTTTTCGGGCATTGGCCCATTCTACATTATTCCCTACCAATGCCTGCTGTGAAGCATCACGCGGCAAGGTAATGCCGGCTATTTTGTGCACCACCTGCACCAGCCCCGAACAGTCTATTCCCATTATGCTTCTTCCACCCCATAGGTAAGGACAATTCATAAATGTTTTGGCTATGCTTACTGTATCACTACAACTGTCCGCACCCGCTTCTATAGGTGATATTACATATTTTTCGGTTCCTAATTGTATGTGCCAATCATCGTATAACGGCAGGGTAGAACCCGGAGATATCATGAAATCCGCACCCCTTACCTCATCGTGTACACTCATAAGCATAGAAGCCGTTTTTGGCTTATGAACCACATATAAGTTTTCATAAGTGCTTTCATGCATCCAGACTATTTGACGCGTGTCAATATAGCCCTCATAATTATCATACATTGTACGTATATGTGCCCAGTCTTGCTGCCAGTCGGCTACTTCATAGGCTTCGCCAAAAAGCAGCTGGGTAACCATTTCCGACCTGTGCGACGCCTGCGCACGCACCGGTATTGCTGCCACATTACAAAATGCTATATGCCTCATTATTTTATGCTTATATTTTGGTTATACACGTTTTGGGCTGTATACACTTTTATCACATACATGCCTTGGGCCACACCATGCACATGCAGGCTTGCCTTAGCCCCCTCCATGGTACACGGCACACTTACCCGCTGCCCTAATATATTATATAACTCCACACGCTCTATTATATCATTACCGCCTGCCTCCACATATACCCCATATGTGGCCGGATTAGGATATATTCTGCACGCACGAATTGCCGACGCATCCACACCTAATGCTCCACTTTTTTGCTTTATGAGTATATAACTGGTATCCGTATCGGTGTATAAGTACACCTTTTCACTTATTTCCCCGCCTGATTTATTGTCCCGCTTGGCATATACCTGTACTGTTTGTGTACCGGTAGTGCTTTCGGCCTTCAGTATAAAATACCTGGAAGGACCTGTTTGCCATTCGATTTTTGAGGAAGAGGCTATTACCTTAAAACTGTCATTGGAATTGGCTTTATATTCCAATTCCACCGGCGACTTATTTACATATACTGCAAGCGGATTACGGGTAACGGTAATAATACGCACGTGGCTTTCGGCACGCAAACACAGAGTATCCTTCTGCCTGCCCATATTATTGGCGGCATTAGTATTAAGCACCATTGTGGCATTACCGCTACCGGCCATGGCCGATACACTCAGCCACACAGGTCTGCGACATACCTGCCAATTCATATTGGAACTTATGTTTATTGCGGCTGTATCACCTTCCCTGCTGCTCATAGTAAGCGTTGAGGTGCTTACATTCATATAATTATCAGCGGCCGTGGTAGGGCATAAATACATTTCCAGCGGCATGGAAGCCGTATGTTTCATGTTTAATAGCTGCTCATCCAAACTCTTCCATCCGTTACCCGTTTTTTGCAATATGGTTCCGTTCACCTCTAATTTGCCGCTGTGATCTGCCGTTATCAACTCCAATGCTTTACCTTCAGCTTCCCCACACATATACATATAGCAGGCTACCGTGAACGACTTGGTAAATACCACCGGTATATCAAAATACAAGGTATTCCACGCCATGGGCGTAAGCTGTGAGGCCGGTACCATAAGCGTACGCAATACCGAAGCAGGCTTTTGATTATTGTTGGCATTACATATTTCCACTTTTACATAACTGCTGCTATCGGTAGCCGGCATATTGCCTATAAACATACGCAGAGAATCACTTACCATGGTATCACTCAAATAATAATATTCCCCTATGGCCAATACATCCTCCGGCAGGGATTCATGCTGCAACATATCCGCTACCGACATATTGGTGTATGCATTACATGAAGTCATGGACATCACCGATTGTTTTATGCCTATATTTACACTATTACTTACGGTGGATACCTTTATGGAAGCTACACGCTCCCTATGAATATAATTATCTTCCCCGGCCGTAACGGTAACATAGGTAGAACCGCTGCCTCCGCTCATGGGGCTGCAAGTAAACCATGAAGTATCAGCATTTTCTATTTCCCAATTGCCCGAAGCCGTTATTTTTACACTATCATTACTGCCGGCGACAGAACCTAATGTAATGTTTTCCTTATCAGCCTGCACACTCACCACCGTATTCAAATAGGTAAACTGTATGCTGTCACCGGCTGAGGTAATATTACATATAGTGATATTATTAATGACTGCACCATTAGAAAGAAACATATAAGGATTGGTTTGTGACGAAAATGCGGTACGCCCCGTTTCGGCATTGAAATGTGCCGTACTCAACGTGCCGTCGGCCGAAATAGTGCCTCCCGGCCTGTACACATACACCTCGTCCAGTACCGAACTCCCATTATAGTTGGCATTACCACTATACGCAGGGTTAATTCGGTAAGCCAATATGCCGGAACCGTTCAGCGGAGAATCAAAACCGGTACTGATAGTCCTGCGATATTCCAGCAATATGTATTCATTACTACCCGGTATGGGTATTTGATAGGCTATTTTATTAGGGCTACTGCCATTGGCAGGATACAGCGTATAGGTACCCGGCTGAGTGAGAGTTATGGGGGCATCTACCCATTTACCATACTTATACTTCATATATGCACCCATACCCTGCGGTTTGCCTCTATTGGTAGAAGCCATTAAATCCCATCGGCCTACCGGCGTAATGGTGGCATCGGAATAATGATACAGGTCAGGAGCCCCCAATGAATGAAATAATTCATGGGTAATTACACCTACCGTATTATCATTTTCTATTAAGAAATTATAATCATATACCTTCAACCCGTTAATGTATGTTTCAGCACTCCTGGTGTACAAAGTCCAACGATGCGGCCACAATAAGTCATTCCACCCGTCGGCGCATCCGTTAAGAATAAAAGCCACATTGTCCACCTTGCCGTCATTGTCATAATCTAAATTAAGCGATGCCGGTATTTGCGACTTTACTGCTTCTACCGCCCGATGCAATAACATGTGCTCCCTCACGGTTCTGTCAGAATAAGAAGTATATCCCTGAGGATTGTTTACTCCGTCATAAGGTGAATAATATGCCCTGTCATATATATCATGATAGGATATTACTACCGTATCATTTTGAATAGGAAACAAATGTGAACGCATATAAAACTGACCATACGATACCGTGCGGTAAAAATTATACACCGATACCGCCGCTGAAGAAGAAGAATCATTGAACTTTTGTAATTCGGTGGGATAGGTGGTATAAGTATAATTAGTATCATCGGCAAAAGAGATGAATATTACCAAATTATTCAACACCCCCTTATTAGTACCGGCTATAGCCTTACGCGTTTTAACCCCCATACCATATTTTTCATCATACTCCTTACGCTTGGTCATTATTTTTTGGGCCGACCACCTTACATGCTGAGGTATGCCCAACGTGTGCGGTGAAACCTGCCCCACCACATAATTCGAATAAGTAACACTGTCCGCTTGAGGTAAAGCATATACATAATACCCTGTAACAGGATTTTTTACTATGCTATACCCCAGTGAATCATACACATAACGATAATATTCATCACCTGTAATAAAACAATTGATCACCTCTCCGTTCGGCTGTACCAAGCGTGTAGGCACATTTTCCATATACGCAGCCTTACAATACACGGCACACATTAAAAGCATAACAATAAATCCCTGCTTTCTCATCTTGCAAATTATCATATTTTTATATAATATACTAAACTGCAAAAGTAATACTTTTTTTTCAGTTTAACATATATGTTTTTATGTTTTTTTACTTACTATACACACAAGTGGCTTGTGCCCGAAAGCACATTTTTTTATTTTTTCTGATAAAATATACAATCAAAAAAATATGTTACCTTTGCATTTGCTTATGTATAATAGAAAATAAAGATGTTCTATATTTACTTTTAGCATTGATTATCATATTAATAGAATATAATTTTAAAAAATAACAAATATGAGAAAACATTTTATTTCTATCGGGTCTGTAATAATAGCCGCTGTAATATGCGTAAGTTGCGGACACAAACAGCAGGAAGAGCCTGCCCAGGAACCCACTGCCATGCAACAAAAAGTAGAGGCTTTTGCCGATTACGAACTCACAGCTGATTTAAGTCAACTAACTGACAATGAACGCCAAATATTGAGCATTTTCATTGACGTAGCCGAAATTATGGATGACCTGTTTTGGCAACAGGCTTTTGGTGATAAATCTTTATTAGACACCATTACCGATGAATGGACCAAACAATACGCCAATATCAACTATGGCGTATGGGACCGTTTGGATGATTGGAAACCATTTGTAACCAACTGGCAGGAAAGAAAGCCCGGTGCCCAATTCTACCCCGCCGACATGACCAAAGAAGAATTTGAAGCCTTTGACGATGCTAATAAAACCAGCCTATATACCATGATAGTACGTAATGATGAAGGCAAACTTCAATCCGTATGGTATAAGGACTATTTTAAAACCCAATTAGACAAAGCCTGCGCCTTAATGCAAAAAGCTGCCGACCTGGCCGAAGATGAAGGCTTAAAAACCTACCTTACCGAACGTATCAAAGCCTTCCAAACCGATGATTACTTTGCCAGCGATATAGCATGGATGAATATGAAAAACAGTAATATTGACTTTGTAGTAGGCCCCGTGGAAAATTATGAAGACCAGCTTTTTGGTCACAAAGCCGCTTATGAAGCATTCATATTATTAAAAGACACCGAAGCCAGCAAAAATTTGGCCAAATTCATCACCATGCTCCCCGCATTACAAACCGAACTTCCATGTGACCCCAAATACAAACAGGAAGTACCCGGCACCGAATCAGACCTGAATGTGTATGACGTATTGTACTACGCAGGTGACTGCAATGCCGGTAGCAAAACCATAGCTATTAACCTGCCAAACGATGAAAGAGTACACCTGCAAAAAGGTACCCGCCGCCTGCAATTAAGAAACGCCATGCAAGCCAAATTTGACAAAATATTAATGCCCATTGCCAATACCGTAATGGATGAAAATCAAATTAAAAACGTAAAATTTGACGCCTTCTTCTGGAATGTAACCTTCCATGAAGTAGCACACGGACTGGGTATTAAAAATACCGTTACCGGTAAAGGTGCCGTAAGAGAAGTACTCCAAGTGCAATACAGCAATTGGGAAGAAGCCAAAGCCGATATTTTAGGCTTATACATGGTACAAAAACTGATAGAAAAAGGTGAAATTACCAATATTACCGTAGAAGATGCTTACACCACCTTCATAGCAGGCCTGTTCCGCTCCATACGCTTTGGTAGCGCCGATGCTCACGGCCAAGCCAATATGATGTGCTTCAATTTCTTTGAAAAAGAAGGTGCTTTTGTTCGCGGCAATAATGGAAAATATCACGTGGATTTGGAAAAAGCCAAAACAGCTATGGCCAACTGGGCTGCCCTCATACTTAAAGTAGAAGGCGAAGGTGACCTTGACTATGCTACCAACTATAACAAGGAAAACTCCAAAATATCCAACACCCTGGCTGCAGACCTTGAAACCATTGCTAACAGCAATATTCCCGTGGATATCAAAATGATACAAGGTAAAAAATCACTGAACCTGAAATAATATACTATTACCGTAATTTATAAATAATGAGGTGGCATACAAGTCACCTCATTTTTTTTCTGTATAAATTACTAATATAAAAAAATTTTTTATACCTTTGTATCTTCAAAAAATAGTAATAATACATGATTCCTATTGTAAGTTCGGAATGATGTAGTTAATAATTGTAACTCACATATATACAATATAATATGAAAAAATTATCATTCAGACTTATGGTGTGCACCTTGCTAATAGCCACCCCCGCCCACTCCCAAAATTTTATTAAACAATTGGGCAACGCTGCCAAAAACGCTGCCAAAAACGCAGTAGAGCGTAACGTTACAAATAAAGTGGAGGAAGGCGTAGATAAAGCCTTTGACGCCAACTCCTACAAAAACAATAACGAAAAAACAAACACCAATAACAATAAAGAACAGGCAGCTAACGGCTGGCAATGCCCGCAATGCGGTACAAAAGGCAATACAGGCAAGTTCTGCAACGAATGCGGAGCCAAACGCCCTGACGGCGATGACGGACAAGCAATAGCTTCTACTCCTTCCTCTAAAGCGGCTGCATCTGTCTATCAAAAATGTGATTTCGTCCCGGGTGATGAGATTTTCTTTGAGGATTTGTTTGAAAATGAACAGGTTGGCGATTTTCCAAGCCGTTGGGATATTGACGGCGGTAACGCCGAAATAGCTGAATTGGACGGCCAAAAGGTTATGGCTATCACTGCTCCTGGAACGGTGGTATTCCCTTATATGAAGCAAAAAAGCTATTTGGGCGATGTCTTCACAATTGAATTTGATATCTACGGTGTGGATTTTAAAGAAAATAATCCTAACAATTATTTTGCAAATCTATTCATGAACTTTTCCAATAGCAACGCAAATGATATGATGGGCCTACGTCTAAATTGGAGCCATGGACACGCATATAATGAAAATGAGACGAAAGTTAATGCCTCATCTGAAGTATGGTGGACCAATGGCAATTCAGGAGAAGAATTCAGAACAGAGGCTGGTCAGTACTTGAACTTAAACGAATGGAACCATATTGCAATCTCTTTCAACAAACGTGCTCTCAAAATGTATGTCAATGGTCAACGTATTGCAGTTTCCCCTAATGCTGTTGCGCCAGAATGGTTCAAGTTCTCCAACGAAAATGATAAGACTCTTAACTATATTCGTAACGTGCGCATTGCCAAAGGCGCTGTCCCTATGCTCAACCGCTTGCAGACAGATGGCAAAATCGTAACCTATGCTATCACTTTCGAGACTGGCAAGGCTGACCTCAAGCCTGAGTCTATGGTCGAGATTATCCGTATTGCCAAACTGATGAACAACGACGCTTCTCTCAACTTTGAGGTTCAGGGTCACTGCGACAATACCGGCTCTGACAAGGTCAACGATCCTCTCAGCCAGAAACGTGCCGAGGCTATCGTCGATGCTCTCATTGCACAGGGCGTCAAGTCATCACGCCTCACCGCTGTGGGCAAAGGCAGCCACAACCCTATCGCCGACAATGCAACGGAAGAAGGCCGCGCCAAGAACCGCCGCGTTGAGTTCATCAAGAAATAACAAACAACACATTTATTAAATAGGTAACTTATGAAAAAATTAAGCATAGTGCTTTTCTGCATCGCAAGTCTCGTTTTCTCTGCTTGCAACAACAATGAGTCAACCGCAACTGAGAACAACGACTCTGCTCAGGAGACTAAGGAAGTAAAAACTACCAAATGCAGCCTCTCTATCGGAGACAAGTTCGCTTTTGCTGGCCTTGAGTCAGAAAATCTGGTCCCTTGTTTCGCTAAAGAGATTAGCGAGACTGAGAAATCTCTCGCTTGCCAGCATCCTCAGACGGATGGTGTCTATTTCTATACCGGTGAAGAGGTTACAGTTGTCTCTGTTGACCAGCTCAATGCCTATTTCGCAAGGGTTTTCGAGACTGCCAAGGCAGCTTCTGCCGATGGCAAGCTCTACGAGCCGGGGCTCTTCGGCGACACAAAACTCCGTGGCGAAATCCTGGAAGCTCAAAAAGTTGAGAAGTCTTTCGGAGAATTCTCTTGCTGCTTCAAAAACAACGACAAATGGTTCCGTCTTGACGTTTCTCATAAGGTTCAGTACGAGAAATTCGTAAAGGTGTATCCTGGCGAAAAATATTATGGCGTAAAAGTCTTTGTTCAGGAATATAATGTAACTGAGTAATAATCACAAATAGGACCATTACCTTTTGTGCTAACATAACGCACTCCGTTTGGGAGTGCGTTACTTTTCAATTAAATATATAATGTGTGTTTCATGAAAAAGAACATTATCGTTACAACAATTCTGCTCCTGGCTACTATTTTGTCAGGCAATGCGCAAACCGCACGAAACTTTCTGGTTCTTCGCTCTGATGGCTCTGTTGACCAATACAGTTTGTTCAATCACCCTGTCATCACATTCAATGGCGAACAAATTGCTGTTGGCGAAAAGGTCTATGCCTCCGACCAAGTTCTGCGCTTTGAGTATGGATATTCTGCTCAAGGTCTGAAAAAGAAAATCAAAAATTCCGCCAATGAGCCGAGGGCTATATATGTTTACCAAAATAACGGCGAATTCTGCGCTTTCTACCAGAACAATATTGAAAGAATCACAAATGTCAATCTCGATACTCTCGAAATATCATCAGAAGGCATGGTTTTCAAAATTCCAATATCTGCTATTGACAGTATAGGTTTGCATCCATTTGAAACTGTTTACAATTCTAATGTCGTTCGTCTTGCTGAGTATGAACCTTATGTGGTCTCTGCTTCAATAGACAAACAAACAATTGAATTCAGCAGCAATCTTCCTGCTAAGATGAAACCCAAACAAGGAGATATCTTGCTGCAGGAAACCTTTACAAGCACTTTCCCGAATGGATATGCCGGCAGAGTCGTATCGTCAAACGGCAATAAATACACTACCGAGACTGTTACACTCGATGATATATTCAACAGGGTACTTTTGTCTGGTGAACTATCATCCGCAACTCAACTGCAAAAACAAAATTCAGGTCCAGCCTCCATAAAAAAATCTTCACCTACCAAAGCAATGTCGGCTTCACCCTCTGCTCAGTCAAATTCATCCTCTAAATCCTCTGAGCCCGAACAAGGCATATCAATTGATTTGAAAAAAAAGACATTAGGCGTTAGTTATGGTCCTGCTTCCGCCTCATTCAAATTTGACTTGACCCCTAAATTTTACGTCTTCATCGTAAAAAATGATTCACGCATTCCTTCAAGTGTTTATGCATTGACTTCCATTGACGCTAGCGTACTCACTAATCTGAGCTTAAGTACAGGATTCACCCCTGAACCATTCAAAGGACCTACTTTAACTCCGTTTGCAGAAGTTGTCATTCCTGCCTGCCCTATTGTCTCTGTTGGCATGGATATAATTCCATATATTGGATTTTCGGTAGAGGGCAAAATGAGTGCCTCTGCCTCTTGTGGCGGAAAGCTGGTCATCAGCGCTTTGTACCACAATGGCGAAATACATTGTGATCATTCTTTCAATAGCTCTCTTCAGTTTCTTGGTGCAGATGCGGAAATTGAAGGCAAAGTTTCTGGGGGACTGGATATCTCAACAACTATCCAAATCACAGGTGGAATACTCGGTCTTGGCACCAATTTCAAAATCGGGCCTGCCTTTGCGGTGACCCTTCCTTTAACCGCACAGGGAGAAGTTAACAAGGTATATGATTTGCTTGTGGACAGCAAATTAAATGTTGCACTTGAAGGCAAATTCGGATTGATTGCAAAAGTATTACGCACAAAAATCGGCTCCGACAAGTTAGAATTTCCGTTCTCCCTCTATTCGCAGGACTACTATTTCGTACCTCATTTTACAAAACCCGAATGTTCCCCTGTAACTATCAGCAGGGTGGGTATGGCTTCAGTAGTATCGCGCGAGGACCCGCTACTTATGGGTGTCAATGTCGGTTTTGATGTCTCAGATGGCAGAAGCTGGACTTTCCACGACAAATTCAAAGGCGAAGATTCCAGAAGGATGAACACATCTTTCACTGGATTTGAATATGACACAAAATATACAGTGACTCCGTTCGTTGAGGTTTTTGGCGCGCATATTTCCGCTAATCCGACATCTGACTTCATCATCAGAAATGAAGAAAAGCCAGATAACGATGATGAGCTGAAACCTCATACTGCAATTGATACCGTTAATTATCAAGGCACTTTCGGCGGATACAGATTCGAATGGAAGGATAGCGAAGGCTCTCATGGTTTCATCGACCGAAAGGCAGGTGTTTATCAAAGTTATACAAAAAAGAAAAACGATGACGGCATAACCCATCGGTACAATGATAACGACAAGACTTACGCCCAGAAATGGGATTCTGACGGAAGATGGTGGGTCGAGGATTCTGAATTCGAAGACAATAACGAGAATGTAATGGAAAGTTCTCGCTATTTTTACGACAGTTATGTCAAAGGCAGAAAAGAGGCAAGGCAGGAAGCGAACGGACTATGGAATGTATTCTCTGATGCTCTTGGAGGACTTGCCTTCTTTGAAGAAGACTTTCATCGTAAATATTATCAGGGATTTGGTCGCGAAAATGGAGACAAACACTTGGATAAAGACTATGTAGGCACAGGTACTATCTGTGGAATCAAGTGTTTGATATATGACAATCAAAAACTTTCCAAACGCTGGCCAACTCATGCAAAGGTTTGGGTTGACCCTGCTACCGGTCTCTGTCTAAGATACGAATTAAATGGTGGCGAATACTGGTTTGAAGTCACTTCCTTCCGAATCGGCAATGGCAAATTATAATAGACCTAATTAATTCCAAAACAAACAAGAGTCCGGCAGTTTTGCCGGACTCTTGTTTTATTCTCCTAAACCATTTCCCAAAGTGGTCAAGTGGTTACCATTTTCCTTACATCAAAAATTTTATGCTATAATGGGGAAAAATGTTGCTGTACGATAAAAAAAATATATTAAAATAAAACCGCTTACCTGATACCTGCAACAATTTTAGTAGCTACCTGCTTAAATTCTTCATCAGTAAGTTTCAGTTTTTCTCTTCTGAAATCTATATCATTTACACCGTTAATAGGCACTAAATGTATATGTGCATGCGGTACTTCCAGCCCTATTACCGTCATACCCACCTTTGCACACGGATAACTAGCCTTTATGGATACAGCCACTTTTTTGGCAAATGCCATCATTGCTCCCAACTCTTCGTCTTCCATATCAAATATGTAATCTGTAACGTTTTTGGGTACTACAAGTGTATGCCCTATAGCAAGCGGATTAATATCCAAAAACGCAAAAAAACGGTCATTTTCGGCTACTTTATAGCAAGGTATTTCACCCTTGATAATTTTAGAGAAAATTGTTTCCATATTAAATTCTTTTTATTTCCAATATTTCCACTTCTAATTTGCCTGCCGGTATTACTATTTCCACTGTATCACCTACTCCCTTACCCAGCAATCCTTTTGCTATAGGTGAAGTTACCGATATTTTCATGGTTTTAATGTCGGCTTCGGTTTCGGGAACTATATTATAGGTAATAATGGCATTATTCTTTTTGTTTTTTACCTTTACTGCCGAAAATAACAACACCTTTGATACATCTAACTTGGACTCATCCAATATTCTGGCATTATAAACCAAATCCTGCATTTTAGCTATTTTCATTTCCAATAAGCCCTGCTTTTCTTTGGCAGCATCATATTCTGCATTTTCACTCAAGTCCCCTTTATCTCGGGCTTCAGCTATTTCCTGCGTTACTTTTTTACGCTCCACCGTCATTAAATAATTCAATTCCTCTTTTAACGCGGCTAAGCCTTCCTCTGTATAATATTTTACTTCTCCCATATTTTAATATTCACAAAAATAATAGAGACGCCCTTTTACAAGGGCGACTCTACCTGTTTTTTTTATTTTTTCTAAACTATACTTTACACTATTAGAGAATAATTCTCACACCTATTGCATGGCATCCTTTATACTCTCTGGTAAAACGATAAGAGTAGTCTATTGCCAAACGTGAAGCGGGATTAACATCTTTCTTAGCCAACGGAGCCAACAATGATACACCTGCAGTAGGTCCCCAATTGTTAGAGGTGGCTGTAGCAGCATTGAACATACCTGCCTCAAATATATAACCGGCTCTTATCTGAAAATAATCCATTAAACTATATTCTGCACCAAATATAAACTGGTCTCTGGAATATGCATTGGCAACAAACGAACCTGCTAAAGTTAAACGATGAGCCGCATTAGCACGGGTAACACGCGGTTTGGTACCCGATTCCGAATCTGCAGCTGCCTTTTTACCTATGAACAAAAAGTCATAAGAAAATCCTAATGCCAATAATGCAGGCATTTCCGCTGATTCTGAAGCAACCATTAAGGAATGAAGTATGTTATTCTTATCACTTGCCGAATAAGCTCTTACCGACATACCGCTGCCCTTATATGCCATAGGAGTACCTATGTTTTTCAAACTTACACCTAATTGCAACTGGTCATTTCTACCTGCTACATACTGTACACCGGCATCTAATGCAAAACTGGTGGCTGTAACATTAGAAGTGGTAGAGTTGGCTATTTTAAGGTTAATACCGGCATGTACGTTATCGGAAAACGAACGGGCATACGATACAGCCAAACATAAATCAGTATTCTTAAAATAACCCATGCCGCCTTCAGGCTGCTCTACTGTTGTAATAGGAATATCACCATACGTTAATATAGATGCGGTTACACCTATATTACCAGCATAGCCGTCTTTACTTAAGGCCTGTACTATACCAAATGCATTTAACTGTATACCTGCCCCTACATCATATATGGTATTGGTATAAGCTATCTCCGTTTTACGGGTAAATGCCATACCTGCCACATTACTGAATGTAGCCTGTATACCTTTAGTAGAAGATATACCTGCTCCGGCCCATCCGTTGGTACCTGCCCAAGGATTTATGAGTAAATAACTGGCTGCTGCCTGACCTGAACGGTCCTTGTTACCTGCCTGCACCGACTGCGATGTAAATGCTACTAATGTCATTAATGACATTGCTAATATTGTTCTATATATATTTTTCATCTTCATCTTCTTTTATAAGTTCTACAATCACGTTACAATTAGAATGCATTAACATCAAATGGACGCTGTATACACAAGAATTTAACGGTCTTTTCTGTGTTATATTTATTATCTCTTATATGTATTATATACATTCCACTTGCAATTGGTATATTTGCAGAATTCTTTAAATCCCATTCTAACAAGGTAGTACCATCATCCGGCTTGTCAAATGATCGAATTAACGTACCATCTAAGGTAAATATCTTTATTTTACAACTCTTAGGCAAATTAACCAATTTTACCCTTGTATCTACTTGTGATGTTTCATATCCGCCAAAGGCTACTCCATAGTAAGGATTAGGCACTATGAATATAGAATCCATTTGTCCTTCAGCTACACTCTGCTGATTGTATTGAGTAGCTATGTTCTTAGTAGTAAATTTATACAAAGGCATATTGTCGTTAGTAGGATTACTTACACCTGTGTTCTTAGTAGATGACCATCTTTGATAAGGACGTGATACACGAATAGATATTTTATATTCCGAACCTGCCGACATCCAGTTACCTTCTCCATAAGTATAAGGAATAGATGTCCACATAGCATTCTTGTATAAATAATTCTTTCTTACATCACGTTGGTTACCCGGCTGCGAGCCTTCTATGGATTTAAGTTCACTATATAACCATTTACCTTCATCATATGCGGGACATATTCTGTTAGTAGCACATACATCTACTTCGTAGCTGCCATTGCTCTTATCCTTGTATAAGTCTCTATGACCCATAATGTATATGTAGTGACCGCCACCGGCTATATATCCGCTACCGGCATTGTAAGCTACACTGGTACCCGGATTAAATATCATATCAGTACCATTATATCCTTCACCACCCATACGGGAATCCTCACCAAACATGATGTTTAATCGCTCGCCTGTTTCCACACATATTGCATAGCCGGGGAACCAACTCATACCATAACCCGTACCATCTGGTTTTCCATCTTTACCTACAGAAGGACTCTTTCTCAAGTTATGACGTTTGGCTTTACCGATAGTAGCATTGGAGTCACTTCCTATTTCCACTACAGGACATCTTGTCCACAAATTAGTATCAGCGGTAAACACTATATCCACACTATATAATTCAGTCATAAGAGGATACATGGTTTGCATAGGATTATCGTTCACCCTTACGCTATCCAATAAGTTACCATAAGCATCCCTATATTCCGGTGATTCAAAACCATAACCCGGACAATTATCATATACTGAAGCCAAAGCGTATGGAGCCCAAGTGGCATTCAATAATTTTTCAAATTGCTTGTCTTTATCTAACCAACAGGTATAGGTACTTGCACCTCCATCGGTTACTCCCTTAGCATCAGAATTAATGAGTTTAATATAATAGTCCTCCTGACGGGCCTGCTCATATATTTGGGTGCTTAAGCCCCAGTCACCCGAACGGGTTTGACCGGAACGTATCCAATTATATATACCTTCACTGCCCTGGTCAGGTAAGAATGCCAAATTCATTACTCCCGTCTTTTCAGAAGTAGTAGCTATGTGTGTTACGGTAGAATATAAGTAATAAGCATCTTCACTTTCCTTTACTATAAAATCACATAAAGGTTTAAATTTAGCATCACTTACGGTTATAGATATTCCTAAATTAGTAAACAACTGCTCGTTTTGAACTGATATTGGCTGCTCTGATACTATTACGGTATCATTGCCCGAAGCGGTGGTGTATTCCAATTGCCACATGGTATTGTCATTTACCGCATCACTGCTGTCAGGATTGAAGAATCTTACCACATAATCAGCTCCTGTTACCTGCAAGGGATCTATAACCTTTACACCTATAGGACCTGCATTAATTTCAAATACCAAACTGTCAGCCTTGCCGTTTGCCAATATTTCATCTATGGTAGCTTTGGTAAGTCTTAAAGCATTACCTCCATTACCCTGACCTTCCATTTGCGTAATTTGAGGTTGCGTACCATACACTGAATTGGCTACCGTACCATTTTCCTCTATAGCATTTTTGTGCGGTATTACAGTATATATTTGTACATTTTTATTACCTGCCAAATAAGGAGCCTTTTGTCCGAACAATCCGTCAGGATTATCTGAACTGGTAGAATATGGTTCATAATTATTATATGCATAAGCTATTGCCATATAATAATACTTTTGATGATTAATAAGGCGTTCACCAAACATATCTTCTGTAAGTTCAAAACTATGCGTAATACCGTTATCTAAACCTTCCACCTTCATTAAAGGAACTTCGGTGCTTACCTCAGCATTGTATTCATAATTAATAATAGTAGCTATGCCATTTTTAATATCACATTGGAATGCCAAACGGGCCTTGCTGTTATCTGTTAACTCGGCAGCACCTACGTTTGCATCTACCAATTGGTATATTTGATAACCTTCAAATACATATTCATTATCATAATATATGGTATCTGATTTTTCTATAGCACGGGTGAAAGTAGTATCATATACATGATATACTAATGAATCACCACCCGATACACCTTGTAAAGTATCTATTCTTACGACCTGCAAGGTATCTACTTCGGTATCTATGGAAGATTTTACTCTGTATTTAGGAATAGAAGGATCTTCTTCTCTGTAAAGTTCCTTATAGTTATTAGAAGAAGCCAAATTAGAAATGTAACATATCAATTTTTGATCCATTTCCTGGAATACCAAATTAGGAGCATCAGGACCATCCACTACTTTAAAACAACTTTCAAATAAAGTTTGTGCCTTGTCATCCACTGCTTTTAACAGCATTACTGATGCCCAAGGAGTACCTGTAGCTCTTGCCCATGGAATACCTACGGTAATATAGTTAATAGAACCTGCTTTCAAAGTGAACGGACCGGCTGACTGCATAAAACGACGGTCTTCAGGAGCGTTACCCACTTTTTCTTCTGTCCATTCTATACCGGGATTTTCACCTCTGGTACCCCAGTTACAAGGGTCAGTATCTCCGGGGAACATAAAGTCACATTGAGGAGCTCCGGTACCGGTTTGGCTATAATGGCCATTGGCACCATAACGCATAGGAGTATTATCTTTCCATATACCTCTTAACATATTGTAATAGTCAACAGCTACGCTGGGGTCACCGGTATTGGAGTTATCATTATTATGATATACAAAACGTCTCATGCCAAAACGCTCGTTATCAGCTATACCATCACCAAAGTTTACACCATTAATAGCTTCTGCTCTTACAGGTACATAAGCAGTAGTATCATACCATGCTCCGGTAGCAGTATCATATCTGAGATGCCAGGTAAACTCTCTCATGGTTTCATGTGCGGTAACTATTTCACACACATTGCCATAATTTGCCGAAAATGAAGGACCATAAAAGTTATCTCCCTTGTAAGAAGGATTGTCATATCCGTCACCATCCAAATAAGGTCCTTGGAAAAAGTCAACACCTACTGCAGGAGGATTGGCACCATATTCAGTGTTCAATCCGTTACCATCTACAGCGGTACCATTATAACAATATCCTAAACCTCTTTCTACATCACATCCTACATAGTCATCTTTAGAATAACCCAAATCAGGGTCAACCCATTGGCTAAAATATGTTTCGGTTAATTCATAGGTGGAACGGTTAATAATTTCGTAAGAATAGAATGTCATATTGTTCAATTCGTCAGTGGTAGCAAAACCGAATGCCTGAGCTCTAATTTCCAAACCTATGGCAGAACCTTTACTTTCAGTATGAGCAGCACCTTTATCATTGAATATCCACCACAAGGTAGCATCACCTTTCAATACCTGGTCTGCCATAATACCACCGGTAGATATGTTATTTTGTGTTTCCATGGTTTGAGGCAAACGACCTTCAGCAGCCAATGCCCTATTCTTTTCAGTCCAAGGACACAAATCATTGTCAAAATCATAATAAGGATAATCACCATTTTCGGGATTATAGCTACCATCACCATCTACATCCACATAAGGTGCTATATACCAACTTTGTTTTGTATTTCCATCTATAGGGTTACCCGGCCATTCCTTTATTTCTTTCGGCATGTTGTATCCGGGAATATTAAAACTATCTCTGTGATTACGGGCCATAACCTTGGTCATGTAAAAATGCTTATCATACATGGAACAGGTAGCCTGATCTATGGTGGCATCACTTAACAATAGCGGACCGGGCCAAAAGTCGTTACCTATTTGTTTAAAACGCAAAGCAGCCAATTTTAACTGACCGGCTACGTCCATACCACCTATCCACAATGCTGCGGCAAACATAGAAGCAGCATTACCGGACTTAGGAATGAAATATTGAGCCTTACTACTTTGGAACCACATAGAACCGCTGGTTTCAATATAAGCACGAACATTGTTCACACTTAATTGACTTGATCCGGATGCAGGCACACATTCAGCAGCTTTTCTATTCATAACAGTAGCTTTTCGTACAGGATCGCCTACAAAAAGCTCAGCCTTGGCAGTACCCATCGTCATAAACGATGCTGCTACAATAATACTAAATAGTTTTACTATATTTTTCATTATGCTATCTTTTTCTTAATTTTAACTTATTGATTAGAAACTAAATGCAACACCTAATTCGGCAGTCATAGGTGAACCGTATGCATTTACGCCTTGCACGCGAATGCTATAATAGTCAATAAATGATTGAACATTTTCTTGTGCTGCTATATATTGTTGGAAATCATTGGCTGTTAAGAAACCATCATCTATAGGACTTCCTGTATAAGAGTAAACCGATCTAACTTTCTTTATGTTGAACAGGTTCATCATAGATACATATACTCTTAAATAACCATTCTTCTGTTTTTTAACGTCTTCATCTTTCTTCAAGGTGAGTATAAAGTCTTTCCATATCTTCATATTACAATCTACTACCCAAGGCATACGGGAACCGTTAATGGCACCTTCCACACTACGACTGCCCTGACTTACTATAGTAGAATATGCTACGCTTGAACGTGTGTAAGGTAAACCGCTACCTACACCCAATTGTAAACTCAAACCTGCACCTTGTAACCATTTAATTTCTCTTGAACGGGCGCCATTATCTATCACCTTGGTAGAACGAGGTCCGTTATAATCAGCACCAAAACCGAATGAATATTCAAAGTTTAAGTTAATTTTATGACGCTGGTCATAATCTAAGGTAGTTAAAGTACGCAAGTTAGGTTGACCTGAACGTATTAAAGCCAATGTAGATGTTTCATCAGAACCGGTACCCTTAGCAAACTGTAAAGTATAGCTGGCTCTAAATGATACATTCTTTATTCTACGCATAGTTAAACCGAACAGGAAACCCTGAGTAGTACCAAAGTCCATATTGGTGTATGAATAATAACTGGTAGGATAAGCCTGATTATAGTGGTAAACAACTACCTGATCACGCTTTTCACTATAGTATGCTTTAAATTCTACTTTCAAATCTTTGGTAATACCCTGTTGGAAACCTACTTCATAATCTATACTTCTTTCAGGCTTCAAACCGGGATTGGAAAATACGGAAGAAGCTCCTGCGTATTTTTCAAAGTAAAGATATGAAAGCGGATTCAAACGCTGTGATGCCGTATTGGTAACTATATTATAACTTGCAGAAAATACCGAGCTTTCACCTACTACAAATGAGAATGATATACGAGGTGAAATGGTAATACCGCCATTGGCAAATGTAGGCGTGTAATCAGCAAATGATTTGTAATTTACTTTAGTAACATCTGATGCTCCGGGTAACTCTTTTAATAAAGGCATTAAGTTAGTTTGACCGGCAGACGCAGCCAAAGTGGCAGCATCGGTAACCTCATTACCATCGGCATCATACCATGTTAAACCTTTTCGGTATGCGGTAATCTCTACATCCTGTTTTGCTGATGCATCCTGCACATATACATAATATTCATCACTTCCCTGCATAAAGTCAGGAATATAAGTTTCTGATGAAATATAACCTGCAGCCTGTGCCTCTTTTACGGTGTATGCTTCACGATATAAGAAAAGATCCTTTACATAAGGCTGGTTGTTATCAAATATATCCAAACGCAAACCTAAACTGAAATACAAACTCTTAATAGCAAATTTATCTTGCAGATAAGCAGCCATACGTATAGGCTTGGAAGCACCTATAATAGAGAAATCTCTGGTGGAATTTTTATCACTTTCATTGAACCAGTTTTGCATATCGTTCATGGTAATGGCCTTGTTTATTTTTTTGTTACCTACATAGTCATAACCATAATAGGACACTATATTATTACCACCATGGAATAATTCTTCTGCACTAAACATATCCAATGAATAGGTGGAAGGATCGTAAGCATCTATATCTATCCATTCATCTTCTTTAGCACCTAATTTTGCTCTTAAATTTCTGTCAAATGTACTTTGAGCATCTTTACTTACCAAACGATTGTAGTCAACAGTATCTATCATTTGACCATCTTCGTCATAATAGAATATGGGATTTTCTTTATCCAACTCCTGTATGTGTGAATTAGCATTTTCACGCATAAGTGTCCATAATGACACAGGAGAAATAGAATAACTGCGTGATGTGGTTTGAATGTATTCAAAACCAAATTCTATATTATGGTCCTTACCTTCTTTACCTTTAATATCAAATGATACCATAGCCTTAGCGCCTATACGATCACTGGTAGAAACACCATTGCCGTTATAAGGAAGACCGGGAGCGGTAAACAATCCGTATGCTGCCGAACTGGGAAAATCACCATTACGCAAGCCCTTGTAAATTTGAATATATTCATCATTTACCATGGTACCGCCTGCACGCTCATAAGCACCTAAAGTATATTGTGCTAAAGCATAGTTTTGTGTTCCGGGAGTGAATTTTACATCTGATATATAATAAGTAGACAATGCATTGGTAGTTATACTTTCACCATCACCTAATTCCACTTCCTGTTGTTGGTAATATTTTGACATAGTATGTTCAAATTTACCTACATAGCCGTAATCAAATAAATTATCCTTATGAACATGACTATATGAGTGACTATACGATTGAATGTAATAGGCCTGTAAACGATAGAAGGCATTTTGTATTTTTGATTCCTTGCTGGAATTGAAACGCTGGGTAAAACGGGCATTCACATTCCATGATAAAGAATTAGACATACCATTGTTAATGGAATTGAACAATGAATTACTGAAATTATAACTTCTGCCTTTACCATAAGATATATTACCGGTAAACATAAGGTCTATATTCTTGGATGTACGTATATCTATTTTACCGGCTAATTGGCCTGAATACGACCATGAATTTTGCAAACGATGTGCTCTCTTTTCTTCCAATGAAAGAATTTCACCTTCCTGATAAAAAGTAACATAGTTAGCATTCATGGCTACAGCTGCACTGGAAGTAGCATCGGTTGCACGCAAAGGATTATCTATTAAATAATCTATGGTTTCCTGACTGGCTCTATACGAACCGCCTCTTACTGCACCACCTGTACCGTAACCGGCTTCACCGGAAATTAAGTAGCCCACCTTGGTACCACCATCTTTTTGCTTACCTATAGGACCCGAAAAGTCAAATTGTAAAGAAAAAGAATTATATCCGTCAATGCTACCTGCTGCTTCCACATTACCATGATGCTCACGTGAGGGACCCTTGGTTTCTATTTCTACTACTGATGTGGCATCACCATACTTGGCAGGAAGTGCTCCCATCAAAAGTGCCATTTCACCAATAGCACCCTGAGGCACTGAAGATGTTTTTACACCATCTACGTAGTAGGCTGTTTGCCCGTCACGATTACCACGCACATTCATACCGCCACCTGAACCTACCGTAACACCGGCCATGGTGGACAATACATTTGATACTGATTTACCGGCCATGTTATTCATTTCTTCTGATGTAACACGGTCCTCTGTAACAGTTTGGTCTTTAGAAAACAACGGACGCTCTGCTATTACCTTTACCTCTCCTTTAACTATGGCGGAAGAGCTCATGGGCACATCCTGAATCTTGGTTTCACTACCATGAACCTCCATACCTGTTAAAGTATATTTGGCATAACCGGTAAAAGTTACTATAAGGTCATACTTGCCTGCTGCCACCGGCTTTAAGGTATATTGACCATCCTCATCTGTAACAGCTCCCATTACCAATGACCCCTCTTGCATCAACTGCACATTTGCGAATTCAATGGGAGTTTTCCCATCTGTTTCGGTAACTTTTCCTTTAATCGTAGCATTTTGCCCTAAAGCTATACTACCCATAAATAACACTGTTACAAGTGTAAAAAGTATTTTTCTAAACATATTCATATAAATTTTATCTATTACTTTTTCAGACTTACAAAAATACTAATTATTTCAATACGAAAGAACGTTTTATACGGAAAACAATTCACGCTAAAAAATAAATCATTGATATACAAACTTATAAATTTATATTATCAATAGTTTCAACAAATTTTGTTAATATATCGCTATTAATCGGGGACACATGCCGGCTTAAATTTCCCCCGCATTCCCTGTTTTCTGTACTCTTTCTTTTTGGCTCGTATTTGCTTTTTAATATGCCTACGGGTATCCTTGCTTTGATTTTGCAAATGCCGCTTGTATGCCTTTTTGTACTCCTTATAACCTTCCTTACGCTTTTGCTCACGGGCTTTGGCCACTTCTATTTGAGCCCTTTCGCCTTCGGTTCTGCAGGAAACAGCAACTCCACCCAGCCACATCAATAGCACCACTACTACTATATTATAATGTATACTTCTTTTTTTGAATTGAAAATTCATATTCGTCAGGTTTTGTGTTTTTCTTTTTTGGCTGCCGGGAATAATACATTATTTAATATAAGTCTGTACCCCTCCGAATTAGGATACAGGTTTAAATCAGTAGGCGGATCTCCTACATAATGCTGATAGTCTTCAGGGTCGTGACCGCCCAAAAAGGTAAAAGTACCTTTACCATAAGTACCATGTATATAACGAACCTCGTCTAAGGCCTTGCACTCTCCCAATATGGTAACATTAGGTTTTACTTTATCTTTACGAAAAGCGGTGGTTTGACCCATGAATCCGCGTAATACCTGATAATGATTCTGACATAACATGGTGGGTACGGGATCCCACTTGGCCGAAAACTCAAATAAGGTAAAAAAATCATTATTCCTATTGGCCATGTGCGTTGACGGATTAATATCTATATCCGATACCTCATACTCATAAGGATTAACCGATATGCGAAAATTATAAAAAGCCAAAGTATTGTTATAATTGAGCTTATCCTGAGCATTAGGGGTCATAGGGTCCCCATCAAAAGGAGTATCACATATATCTACCCCATCGGCTGCCAAAGCTATGTCAAAGCTGTCAGGCGCCGAACACATAGCAAACATATAACCGCCTCCGGCCACAAAGTCCCGTATTTTTTTGGCCACAGCCAGTTTTAATAACGATACCTTATCAAAGCCTAACTTTTTGGCGGTAGACTCCTGCTGCCTTACATCCTCCTTATACCACTGGGTATTACGATAGTTGGCCCAAAATTTACCATACTGACCCGTAAAATCCTCGTGATGCAAATGCAACCAGTCATAGCCGGGCAATACTCCTGCATATACCTCCTCATCATACACCACATCATAAGGAATTTCGGCATAAGTAAGTACTAATGTAACCGCATCATCCCACGGAAGTTTATTCTTAGGAGAATATACGGCTATACGGGGAGCCTTGGTGAGCTTTACCTCATTCATATTCTCATCCTGATGCCCTATTTGCTCCAATATAGCAGCGGCCTGCACATCGGCCAGCACCTGATAACTTACCCCCCTTATATTACACTCAGTGGTGAAAGCTTCACTGTATGTAAACAAAAAACTTCCACCACGATAATTGAGTAACCAGCTTACTTCTACATCCTGTTGTAACAGCCAAAAAGCTATTCCATATGATTTTAAATGGTTAGTTTGTGTTTTATCCATGGGAATAAGCACATAAGATGCTCGTGCCGTACCCATTATAAGCACACATGTCGTAACCAGCCACAATATACGCTTTGCTTTCATTACAAAAGCTACCTGTTACTTATTTGGCTTAGCCTGCATAGGACTTTGCTGCTTTTCAGGATACTCTGCTTCGGCTTTAGGCTTTACCAAACCCTTAATTAACAACTCTACCCTGGGTGATTCTTCGGCATTGGATATAACCGTTATTTTTTTATTAATTACACCTATACGGGAAGTATTGTATTTAACGCCTATTACGGCTGTTTTACCCGGCATAATGGCTTCACGCGGCCAGGTAGGTACCGTACAACCGCAACTGGAATATACATTACTTAATATTAAAGGCTCCTTTCCGGTATTTTTGAACTGAAATTCGCAAGTACCGTTATCACCTTCATATATGGTCCCGTAATCATGTTCCAATTTATCAAACGATATTTCCGGAACTCTTCCCTTTTTAATTTTAGCCGGCTGGGCCATGGAAATACCCATACCCAGTATGCATATAATGCTTAATAATGAAAATATCTTTTTCATAACATCATGTTTTTACTTTTCTACTACAAAACCTTCTATTTTAATATCTTCCTGCTTGTTAGAAGCATTAGTATATATAGAAATAACCTTATTAAAAGGGCCCTCATCAGTGGCATTATAGGTAATTTTGATTACACCTGACTTGCCCGGAGCAAACGGCTCACGCGGCCAATCTACGGTAGTACATCCGCAATTAGTATATGCATCCATTAATACCAAAGTTTTTTTACCGGTATTAGTAAAAGGTACTTCTATGGTTTTAATATTACCTACCTTCATTTTACCGAATGATACCTGCTGGGTTTCCAAAGCAAAATAGGCCTTTTCTAACTGTGCTTCCACGACCTTGCGGGAAGTAGTTTTAGTAACAGACTGTGCGCATAAACAGACTGTTACACTTACACATGCCAATATTAAAAATACTTTTTTCATATTAATAAATTTTACAATATACCATTGCTATATACCAAAAGAATGCCAAACTGCAAAATATGATACTATAACATATCAGGATTTACCTTTGCAAACTTATATCCGAATTCCGGCAAATAGGGTTTTCCCAGCATATTGGATAAGAAATTAACGTAAGCATCAGTAAATACAAAATTATCGGTGTCATAATATACGTTTTGTAAAGGACGATTACCTATAGCACCCATATCTATGGTGGAAGTATTGTATTCTTCCAATTGTTCTTTAGGAACTATTTTATTCATTACAGGCATTTTACCATAGTCCTCACGCAATAACAAATCCAACACCTTATCAGCTAAGGTAGAGGTGAGTAATTTATCATATTCACAGCAATAGCCTGAGCGGGGATAGTATCCCGATACCTGCGAGCGGGCTGATATGCCCAAACGGTTAGATATTTCGGAAGCTATTACACCGCTTACTCCGCCAAAACGGGGATGACCGTATTCATCGGTTTCGGAACTGGCGTACACCATGCTTAGCTTTTGAGTATTTTCATCCCACCAGCGAACACCTTCCGATACGGCTATTATCAGATTCTTCTTTTCCTGATATCTTTCTTTTACCACTTCAAAGAATCGCTCCTTACGCTCGGCAGTCATTTCATATTCCGGTACCAATGCCAATTCGGCTCCGCCGAAAACAGCACTTCCCGTAAGCCAACCTGCATCACGACCCATTACTTCCAATACCATTATTCTTTGGTGTGATTCATTAGTAGAACGCAAATGGCGGGCCATTTCACTCACCCTTAATGCGGCCGAAGGATAACCCGGACACAGCACGGCCTCTATTTCTTTACCTTCATAAGTATGCATGGTGCGGGTGCGTAAGTCATTGTCAATGGTTTTAGGGAAACCTATAACAGGAATACCCTCTCTTTCATACAAACGCTTGGCAGCGCCATTGGTATCATCACCACCTATGGTAATAAGTACGTCTATTTTATAGCGTTTAAGATTAGCTACTATTTGAGGAACTCTGTCTTCTGGATTTTTTTCCGACGGAAAAGGATTAGTACGACTGGAGCACAATGCCGTACCGCCATAGGCTCCGTTATACGGCTGATTAGTTAAATCCACTATGTCTCCTTCACCCAGCAGGCCCTTCCAGCCCTGACGTATACCATATACCTTAAAGCCTAAAATAAGTGCCCTGTTACGAATGTTTTCTATACTTGAATTAATAGCCGGGGTATCACCGCCACCGGAAAGAATAGCTAATGTTTTACCTTTAAATAACTTTTCTGTATGCATATTTGTATTTTTTATTCTATAAATAATATAATGTGCAAAGGTACTAAAAACTATTCAAACCATACTGCAAAAAACAAAAGTTTTTATGCTTTTTGTATATATTTCTATTCTTCAGTTTTTTATTGTTCGGTAATCGGCTGTCGAACGATAAAAAGCAACCGGATATTATCATTGAAAATCAGTATTTAATATGTTTTTTTTAAAAATATTTTCTTTCCTGAGCCCTAAACGGGCAAAAAGTGGTATCTTTGCTTTTTTATATATAAAAAATGGATAGTTATAATATTTTTTTGGGAATAATGGTCATATTGGCTGTTATAGTATTCATATCTCTTTATTTTGTTAAGGCGGGATATGGCATTTTTATGAGTAAAAACTGGGGGCCTGCCATTAATAATAAATTGGCATGGATACTTATGGAAGCACCTTCCTGCTTATGCATGATAGCACTATGGGCAGGGAGTAACCGCCAATGGGAATGGGCACCGCTTGTATTCTTAATCATATTTGAAATTCACTATGTGCAGCGTGCGTTTATATTTCCGTTTTTAATGCGGGGCAAAAGTAAAATGTCAGTGGTAGTAATGCTCATGGGAGTAATATTCAATGTGGCTAATGCCGCTATGCAGGGATTATGGCTGTTCTACCTGGCACCTGAAGACTTGTACACTACCCAATGGCTGCTCACCCCGCAGTTCATTACAGGCACTATACTGTTCTTTATAGGATGGATTATTAACCTCCGCTCCGATTATCGCATACGTCATTTGCGTGCTCCCGGTGATACCCGGCATTATTTGCCTCACGGAGGCCTGTTCAATTATGTAACCTCCGCCAATTACTTTGGCGAATTGGTAGAATGGTTGGCATTTGCCATACTCACGTGGTCATTGCCGGCACTGGTATTCTTTATATGGACCTTTGCTAATTTGGTGCCCCGTGCACACGCCATACACCAAAGGTATAAAACTGAATTTGCAGAAGAAATGGAAGGAAAACATCTTAAACGCGTTATTCCTTTTATATATTAATAAGTATTGTTAAAAAACACAAAAAATATACATCATGGAATCATTGCTTTTTACACCATGCAAAATAGGTAATATTGAATTACGAAACCGAACCATACGTTCGGCAGCCTTTGAAAACATGGCTTATGACAATAAGCCTTCACAGGACTTATTCAACTACCACACCGCTGTGGCCCGCGGAGGTGTGGGTATGACCACCGTAGCATACGCCTCGGTAAACAAAAGCGGCGTATCATTCAACGGACAATTATGGATGCGGGAAGAAATAATACCCGAACTTAAAAAACTGACCGATGCCATACACAATGAAGGAGCCAAAGCCTCTATACAACTGGGACATTGCGGTAATATGACACACTGGTACACCTGTGGGTGCATGCCTGTGGGTGCTTCTTCCGGTTTTAATATGTACTCACCCACTTTAGTACGCGGGCTCAAAGAAAAAGAAATATATGATTTGGTAGAAGATTTTGGCAAGGCCGTAGCCCTAGCCGAAAAAGCAGGATTTGACTGTGTGGAAATTCACGCCGGTCACGGATACCTTATCAGCCAATTTCTATCACCTTACACCAATCACCGTAAAGATAAATTTGGCGGCAGCCTGGAAAACCGTATGCGATTCATGCAACTGGTAATTAACAAAGTAAAAGAAGTAGCCGGCGGACGTATAGCCATAGTGGTAAAAGTGAATATGTATGACGGATTCAAAAAAGGTATGCAACGTGACGAATGCCTGCTGGTAGCCAAAGAACTGGAACGCCTGGGTGTAGATGCACTAGTGCTCACGGCAGGATTCGTAAGCAAAGCTCCCATGGAAGTAATGCGCGGCGCCATGCCCATTAAAACCATGACCTATTACATGAATACGCTCCGCTTTTGGTGGCTGAAAATGGGTATGCGTATGTTCGGTAATATGATGGTTCCGGCCGTTCCTTTTAAAGAAGCCTACTTTTTGGAAGACGCTAAAGTATTCCGCAAAAAACTGAATATGCCACTTATATACGTGGGTGGCATGATAAGCCGTGATAAAATGGAAGAAGTACTTAATGAAGGATTTGTAGCAGTGCAAATGGCAAGAGCACTGGTACATGATACCGACTTTATTAACAAGCTGAAAAACGGCACTTTAGAGCGTAGCGGATGCAAACATTCCAACTATTGCATAGGCCGTATGTACACCTTGGAAATGAAATGCCACCACTGTGTGGAAAATATGCCCTCATCATTACAAAAAGAAATAAACACATTAGAAAATAAATAGTATGGCACTGGATATAACAGGAAAAATAATACAAATACTGCCGCTTCAAAGCGGTAGCGGCCGTAACGGCACATGGAAAAAGCAAAGTTTTGTAATAGAAACATTTGATAAATTTCCCCGCAAAATATGTTTTCAGGTATGGAACGAAAAAACCGATAATTTTGAAACCCTATATCCCATGAATTCCATAGTGGAAGTAAGTTTTAACTTAGAATCCCGGGAATTCAACGGCAGCTGGTACACCGATGCCCGCGCATGGAAAATTACACCGGCCAATGCACCCGTTAGTACCCCCGTTCAAAATGAAGTAAAAACCGAACTTCCTCCTCCTGCTGACCCCTATGAAGGCGGTGAAGGTGACAATTTGCCTTTTTAAAAAAAGGCAAATGCCTGAATGTGTCGAAAATTTAGCGGCAATAAAGATATATTGTTGGAATATATAAAGGCATAAAAAAAACATATTTATATAATTTGATTATAAATATGTAATGCTATCGCATAAAAAAAGATGTTCAATGAACATCTTTTTTTATATTATATACCTATATTTCTTTTTTATACGCTTTTAGGGTATTAATAAGTAAACCCACTATGGTCATGGGACCCACGCCGCCCGGCACAGGTGTAATATACTCACATTTGGGAGCTACTTCATCATACTTTACATCGCCTTTAAGTCCAAAACCCGATTTTTTGGAAGCATCGGCTACTCTGTGTATGCCCACATCTATTACGGTAGCGCCTTCTTTTACATAACCAACAGTAATCATTTCACATTTACCTATGGCGGCTATGAGTATATCGGCTTGTGCACATATTTGCTGTAAATTTTGTGTTTTACTATGACACAGGGTAACGGTACAGTTGGCTTCGGTGGCATTACGTGACATGAGCACGGCTGCAGGAGTTCCTACTATATTACTACGACCTACTACCACACAATGTTTACCTGTGGTATTAATGTGAGAACGCTGCAGTAACAGTTGTATACCCATTGGGGTAGCCGGTAAATATGAAGGCTGTCCCAACACCATTTTGCCTACATTTACAGGGTGAAAGCCATCTACATCCTTTTTAGGATCTATGGCTGCTATTACATTATTCACCGATATATGCTCAGGCAACGGCAGCTGCACTATAAGTCCGTCTATTTCGTCATCATGATTAATAAAATCTATGGTACTTATAAGTTCCTGCTCGGTGATATCGGCAGGCAACTTATACACGGAAGAGGTTATTCCCACTTCGGCACATGATTTTTCTTTATTTGCCACATAGGTTTCACTGGCAGGATCATTGCCTACCAATATGGCAGCCAAATGAGGGGCTCTGCCCTTATCGCTGCGAAGCTGCTCTACCTGTGCAGCTATTTCGCCTTTAATTTCATTGGCTATGAGTTTACCATCTATAATATTCATAACTATCTGTGTTGAATGTTCTTAAGTGTGTTCTTTATACCGCCGGTAGCTACCATTTTCATCATTTTACGGGTGCCTTCAAACTGCTTGAGCAGCTTATTCACCTCCTGTATAGAGGTACCGCTGCCGGCAGCTATTCTTTTGCGGCGGCTGCCGTTAATAATGGCTGGATTAGCTCTTTCTTCAGGGGTCATGGAGCCTATAATAGCCTCTACGCCTTTAAAGGCATTATCATCTATATCCATATTTTCTACGACCTTGCCCATACCGGGTATCATGCTCATAAGATTTTTCATGTTACCCATTTTCTTTATTTGATTTATTTGGGCCAAAAAGTCATTGAAATTGAATTGGTCTTTGGCGAGCTTTTTTTGGAGCAGGTGGGCTTCCTTTTCATCATACTGCTCTTGGGCTTTTTCTACAAATCCCACTATATCACCCATGCCCAATATTCTATCGGCCATACGGGCAGGATAAAATTCATCCAAATCCTCTATTTTTTCACCTATACCCACATATTTTATGGGCTTTTGTACCACATAGCGTATGGTTAGAGCGGCACCGCCACGGGTATCGCCATCTAATTTGGTGAGTATTACACCGTCAAAATTTAAGCGGTCATTAAAGGCTTTTGCCGTATTTACGGCATCCTGACCTGTCATGGCATCTACCACAAACAATATTTCATGCGGACGCACGGCTTCCTTTATGTCACTTATTTCCTGCATCATTTTTTCATCTATGGCCAATCGGCCTGCGGTATCTATTATTACCACGTTATAACCCATGGTTTTGGCATATTCCACACCCTTTTTGGCCAAGGCAACAGGGTTATTATTGCCGTCTTCGGTATATACATCCACCTGTATTTGCTCGCCCAATACCTTCAACTGCTCTATGGCTGCCGGACGATACACATCACCTGCTACCAAAAGTACCTTCTTGGAACGTTTGGTTTTAAGAAAATGGGCCAGCTTGGCACTGTGGGTGGTTTTACCCGCACCATTCAAACCGGCCATGAGTATAATGGCGGGATTAGCTTTAATGTTCAGCTCGGCATGCTCACTTCCCATTAACTGCACCAACTCATCATGCACTATTTTTACCATTAACTGGTTAGGTGATACCGAAGTAAGTACATTTTGCCCTAAAGCCTTTTGCTTAATACTATCAGTAAGCTCCTTGGCTATTTTATAGTTCACGTCCGCATCCAATAAAGACTTACGCACGGCCTTCATGGTTTCGGCCACATTAATTTCGGTAATACGGCCCTGACCTTTTAATATTTTAAACGCTCTTTCTAAATTATCGGTAAGAGATTGAAACATAATATTCTTATTTTACTTAAAATAATTATATATAATGTGCAAAGGTAACATTTTTTTTGCTTCCGCAGCACACACAAGGCTAAAAAACCGCATACCTTCGCAATTATTGTTAGAATTTTTTTTACACTCTATATGATATGCAATGATAAAATAATATACTTTTGCATTTTGTGCTACAGGTCATTATAAAATGAAAATAAGACCATGCCTGAATAATGTTTAACATGTATTATTGCAATATATATATGAATATAGAATCTTTTAGAACATATTGCCTGAGTATGCCATTGACCACCGAGGACATGCCTTTTGATGATAAAGTATTAGTATTTAGATTAAAAGGAAAAATATTTGCCTGCATAAATTTTGATAATCCTCAAATAGCAGTACTTAAATGTGACCCTCAAAAAGCCATATATTTGCGGGAGCATTATCATAGCATAGAAGGAGCATGGCACTGGAACAAAAAATACTGGAACCAAATACATTTTAACGGCGATGTAGGTGATACTTTATTAAAGGAACTGATATTACACTCATGGTGTGAGGTGAATAAAAAATTACCCAAAAAAGAGCAAACAGATATATGTGATTACCTCTAACTTGGCGTCTGCTTTGACCCGCCCGGTGATATGGTTACAGGTAAAAGTTTCCCTGCACATTGTCCGGCACTGCCAAAAACGGATGAAGATAAAATAATGCAGTGACGTAGTGTATTTTACTGATTTCTATCCCGTTTCACTCTTTTTTTACACAAAAAAACACTTTTTTCCGCTTTCGTATTATTTTTTTTGTATTTTTGCAAGAAAATTATTAATCATTAAAAAATCATGCAAAAACACATTATTATTTTATTGTTGGTTACGGGATGTATCAACCTGTTGTTAGCACAACAGGTATTGCCA